>JBOHNM010000094.1:0-16595 GCA_050730675.1 Phycisphaerales bacterium
GGTGGGATTGGGGGCGGGCACGGTGGGAGCTTAGTGGGGAGCGAATTGGGACTGAAGGACTCAGTGGGGCGGGAAGTGGGGCGCGGGGTCGATGCGGGTGTCCGGGGGGAATGGGGGGAGGCTTGGTGTTCCATTCCAGCCGGTGGTTGCGGAGGCCTTGAGCATCGCGGCCTTGAGCGAGTCGGGCACACCGTTGGCCATGATGTACGCGGCTTGCTTGTCGTCGAGGTCGCAGAGGACACGGAGAGAACCCATGGAGTGTTCCGTGACGGCGTCAGGACCGGAGCCGAAGGCGCCTGTGGCTTTGGAGACTTGGAGCTGCATCACCGGGCAGCTCGACTCGGGCTTGGGTGCGTACGCGATGAGCAAATCGAGCGAATTGGATGCGTCGAGCGGGAGAGTTGCCGCGGTGCAGGGTGAGCCGGGCAGTGTGCGTGAATTGGAATTGGCGGGTAGCATGAACGCGATGTATCCCACGGTTGCGTGCTGCTGCATCGCGGCGGAAAACCGGCGCACGGGGGCGATGTGCGTGGGCCAGATCGCCGCGGTGATCGCGATCCAACCGAGGAAGAGGACGGCCACGGCGGGCCAGGCGATGCGCCGGAGGCGGGCGATGGATCGGTGGAGCCAGTTCCAGCGGAAGCGGCCGGCATCCATGGGTGTGCCGCACTCGGGGCAGGTGGTGATGCGGCCCGAGGCCAAGGGGTAGCTGCAGCGCCAGCAGAACTGGCCGTCCTGTTCCAGCGTTGTGAAGAAGAGTTGGCGGACGGTGAAGAGGATGAAGAGGCCGAAGACTGCGCCGAATGCGGCCGCGACGGCGGATTCGAGCAGGAGCTTCATGAGCATGGAGTCCAGCGTCCAGCCGAGGCCTTTAGACGCGGTTTGCAACGAATATAGCAAGCTGCCTGCGAAGTACTGGGCTGCCAGGAATGTGCCGCAGAGCAGGGCGACCCGCGATGGTCGCTGGGTAGTGAACGTGACGAGCGGGGCGAAGGCGAAGATGGGGAAGAGCATCAAGCCGAAGTTGACCAGGAGGAAGGCCCAAAGGCCGCCCGTGTTTTGCATCTGCCATTCAAGGCCGAGTGATGAGACGATGCCGCCGAGAGAGCCGGCGAGCACCGCGATGCCGAGTGTGCCGGAGGGTGCGAACCGCGGGACGATGCGGGTGCGCTGGGTGGGCATGGAGGATTGTAGTGTGAGAGACGGTTGGTGACTGGCGGTGCGCGTGTGGGATTGCGAGGTAGAGGCGGAAGGCGATGATGAGATGGCGTGGGGGCACGCAGGCACAGGGATGCCGCAGGCGAAGCGCGCCCGCACGCATGGAGGCGAAGGGGTGTGAGCCGCCGAGTGCGACATTTACGGGGCTCCGCCTCAGCCGCCCGATGATCTGCCACGTGGACCGGCCGTCGGCCGGTGCCCGCCCAGGGGTGGACGCATGACGGGCCGGTCTCTCATCTGGACACTTGGGATTGCAGCGGTGCTGAGTCTCGCGATGACAATGGCGTTTCCGTTACTCCTCGCGCTTGTTCTGCCGGACCACAACTTTGAGTCGGAATCTCCTCGCCGCTTCAGCAGCACTGCGGAGGGGCGCATTGTTCTGACTGTCCATACTGAGTCGTGGTTCAGTCAGCAGGACGTGTTCGGTGTGCTGAGCGCAACCGCTTCAGAGGCCAATCGGGATCTGATCAACTCCATTCGAAGGCCGGACGACACCAATGGGGGGATCGAATCCGCTCGCGAGATCTCTCGACAGTTGCAGTTGGATCTTGATGCGGACGTTTCGTGCCTGCGGTCGAGAGTGCTGTACGGCTTTCCCTTTCACTCGCACCGCGCGCTGTTCGATTGGTCCTCGGGTGAGTTCTGCAAAGACGGAGAGTGGCGGCCGGCAGTGGCATCAACGGTGGCGCTGCCGGAATGGGCAAGGTTTCGCATCGTGACCTCTGGCGACTGGGCTTCGAGACCGCGAGGTGTGCCGTTCCACATCCGGCCAACGGCTCTCGCGCTGAACGTGGCATTCTGGTTTTGTCTATTTGCGGGCATGCTTGTGGGTTGGAAGATGCGGCTCCAACGCCGGACGCCCCACCACTCGGGCGCATGAGCGCAGCGGCCTTCTTTCGGGGCAGGGGTTGCAGGGGCGGCCTACGCCCCTGCATCAGCGAGCCACGGTTGTTACCGGGGCTCCCCTCTCTTCCCCGCACTCTGGACAGACTCCCGCCGCCCCCAGCCCGCTCAAGTCGTACCCGCACTTGAGGCACAAACCCACCATCGCCCGCCGCCGAGCCCGCCGCCCCGACCACACCAGCCACCCGCCGCCGAGGAGCGAGGCGAGGGCGAAGGGCCAGGGAACGATGGACACTACACGCCAGCTTCCCACGACCTTGGGATCGTACGGATTTCTGGGTTGGGGCAGTTCATACTGGTCGTAAACCGCGAGCCCAAGGTGGGTTCTGCGAACTCCATAGTCCTCGCTTGGCACGAACCAGTCCCAGACGCCACTGCCTGAGCGAAAGTACCAGCCGATATCTGACCAGTAAGAGGTACCCTGAGCTGCGAAGCCGCCGACCAGGCCGTTATTGGCGCCAATGCCCCAGCTTGAGACTTGGTAGCCGAATCCCCACCACCACGACACTCTCCACACACAAACAATCAGCACGCCGATCACCAGGAGAGCCAACCCCGCCACCCGCCGCTTGCGGCCGGGCTTCTTCTTACGCGAGGTTGTGGCAGGACGATCGGCCATCGCTTGAGTCTACCTCGCGGGTGCCGTTACCGCCGCGCCCTTCCCACCCCCACACTCCGGGCACGGCGCACCGGCCGCGAGCCCGGCAAGGTCGTACCCGCACTTGAGGCACAAACCCGTCATCGCCCGTCGCCGAGCCCGCCGCCCCGACCACACCAGCCACCCGCCGCCGAGGAGCGAGGCGAGGGCGAAGGGCCAGAGAAAGATCGTGACGTAATGTTCAAGCGCGTTCTTCAATTCCCACCGTATCTTACTGGCGGAGAGCACGCCCCATTGTTGATACTGCACAAAGATGAGATTGCATACGGGTGGCGACGCGCTCGCAGAAAAAGCAGAGTCGAATGGACCGGGCTCTCGCTGTAACCAATCCCATCCGTCTTGCCTATTGGCAGCGAAATACCAATGTCCTTCATCGGGCTCGGCGACTCCATCGGTCTGCCAACGGAGGGTGAGTATGCCTCGTGCCACGTGCGAACTCGCGGTCTGTCCAAACCGGCCGAACCACCACCACCGCGACGCTCCCCACACAGACGTGATCAGCACGCTGATCACCAGCAGGAACCACCCCGCCACCCGCCGCTTGCGGCCGTGGCGTCTTTTCGTGCATGTGGCGGAACGGCGTTTCCAGAACATGGCGAGAGTCTAACCGGAGGCCGAAGAAGTACGAGCCTTACAGGCTCGAAGCGCTGGGCGAGAGCGTTCCGGGGGCGGCGCTCGCCGCGGGGCGCGGCTCGCTCTGCCGCCCGGCTACTGACTTTCAGCCCTGCGGGCTGCAGATACGGAGCCGCACTCGGGGCAGGGGGTGTTCGGCGCGAGGCCTGCGAGGTTGTAGCGGCAGTTGGGGCAGAGGCCGAGGCTCGCGTGGCGCTCGGCGCGGCGGGCGGAGTAGAGGAGGGTGACGCCGGCCAGGAGGGCGGCGAGGGCGGGGGGCCAGAGGAGGATGTCGAAGAAGGTGTTGCCGCGGGCGAAGGTGCGGTAGCGGGCGATGCCGAGATTGAAATCGCGGATCGGCGGAATGGCGAGATCGAATGGGTCGGGTTCGGCGAAACGCCAGCTCCAAGAGGCTCCGGACGGAGCGGATTTGGTTTGCAGGCCGGTGCCGCCGAAGATGTTCCACGCGGGTGTGGCGATGGTGAGTTCGCCGGAACTGCACCAGGTGCTCCAGTTTGTGGAGACGTAGCCGGACCAGCACCAGCGGGAAACGATGAAGATGAGTGTAATGAGGAGGGCGCTGGTGAGGAACGTCCAGCCGAGGAGGCGGCGTTTGCGGGCAGTGGGGGGATGATGCGTGGGGGGCACGTCGGGAGGTTATGAAGGATGGTGGAGTGGTGTGGCGGAAGCGACGAGAGGGGAGACCGAGGTCGAATGAAATGGCGCGGCTGAGTGAGCGATGCTCGGGCGTGGGGCATGAACTCGACGCAACGCCGCGGCAGCGTTGCATCGGGGCATCCGGCACAGGTATATGGCAGCGCGAGGGTGGGTGGGTGGTTCAGCGATAGGCGCGGCGGCGGCGGAGGGCGGCGAGACTGCCGCAGCCGAGCAGCGCGGCGGCGCCGGGTGTGGGGACGGTGAAGGCGTACCAGGTGACCCCGCCGGCGAGGAGTGGAGCGTTGCCGGAGAGGATGTCAACACCGTTGGTGACGCTGAGAGCGGAGGCGGCATCGGCGCCGGCGCCAGTGACGGCAAAGCCTAAAGCGCCGAACTGGCTGTCGGGGGTGAAGCGGGTGACGGCGATGTAGTAGGTGCCGTCGGGGAGGTTCTGGCCGGTCAGCCGGCTCTCGCCGGGAGAGGCGTTCAGGCCGTTGTCGTCCTCGGCGATGAGGATGCCGTAGGAGTTGTAGAGACCCATTTCAGTGTCGATGCCGGAGCCGCCGGTGTGGATGGTGATGGGGCCCGGGCCGATGGCGCCGAGATCGATGCCTGTGGGGAGCGGGGGCTGTGTGTAGGAGACGAGGGTGATGGCGATGTTTGTCCAGTTGGCGCCGGTGCCGAAGAGCGACTGGCGCATGTTGAACGTCAGGGTGCCGTTGACGGTGGGGTTGTAGCCTGCGCCGAGGGAGAGGCCAGTCCAGGTGAGCGTGGTGGGGTTGCTGTTGCCGGCAGAACCGGAAGTGGGGGCGATCTGCAGGCCGCTGTTCATTGAGGCCCGGGCCTGGTTGGAGAAGGCACCGGCGATGCTGCCACCCCACGAGACGGTGACGTTGGCGGTGGAATAGAGGCCCGCCGGAACGTTGGCGATGTTTCCGGCATCGTTCACGGCGATCGAGCCGGTGGTGCTGCCGATGGTGTACGGGCCCGGGAAGGGCGAGAAGGAGAAGTCGGCGCGGGCGAGCCCCGTCAGTGCGGTGAGGGAGATGAGTCCGGTGACGCAGCGAATCATGGTTGAACTCTCCAAGGCGGCCTGGGCGGTCGGCCAACGGGCACGGCGAAGCTGATTTGCCACGTGGCTGTCGGGACGCATCACGTTTGACACGAAGCTTCTTCCCCCTGCATCTTGCGGGCTCCCAACACCGGGTCGCCTCCTGCCCCCCACTGGAAACGTAACTCGGGATGATCGGTCTGGCAAGGGCGCGGGTGGAAAAGGCCTCGGAACCGTGCGATTTACCGGGGCTGTACTGGCGGTAGCATTGCCGGTCGTGAGCGCGGATGCGAAACAGCACTGGGAGCGGGTGTACGCCGAGAAGGCGACGACGGCGGTGAGCTGGTACCAGGTGGTGCCGGCGCGGTCGCTGGTGTTGATCGGAGAGGCGGTAGCGAGAGTGGGGGCGAGCGGGCGGAGGGCGCGGGTGATCGATGTCGGGGGCGGGGCTTCGACGCTGGTGGACCACCTGGTGGAGCGATTGGGGGGTGACTTGGAAGTGTGCGTGATGGACATCGCCGGGGCGGCGCTGGCGGCGGCGCGGGCGAGGTTGGGGGAGAAGGCGGGGCGGACGCGGTGGGTGGAGTCGGATGTGACCGGAGCGATGGCTGAGATTGAGGACGGGTGGGCGGATGTGTGGCATGACCGGGCGGTATTCCACTTCCTGACGAGCGTGGAACAGCGGCGGGCGTATGCGGCGAACCTGCAGCGGGTGCTGGCGCCGGGCGGGGTGGTGGTGATCGCGGGGTTTGCGCCGGATGGGCCGCTCAAGTGCAGCGGCCTGGAGGTGGCGCGGCACGATGGGGAGTCGATCCGGCGAGAGCTTGAGGCCGGTGGGCTCGCGTGCGTGCTGGAGAAGGAGGAGCGGGAAGACCACACCACCCCGTGGGGGGCGGCGCAGAGGTTTGTGTATGGGGTGCTCAGGCGCCGGCCCGAGTGAGCGGGTCAGGTCTGGCAGGTGATTTGCACCGACGCTCGCCAAGAAGATTTGACGAGTTCAATCGCTTCGCGGCAAGCGTCCTGACTTTCGTAACCCTCGGCGCTGGTGGCAATGACACCACCCTCGGCTTTCACCAGCCGCCAGCGCCAAGCTCCATCTGCGAAGAACATGACAAACTGCAACTGCATCCAACACTCCAAAGCTGGTCGCTACTCGCGCCATCATCCTGGTTGAATGTACGCGATAAAGGCCGCTGGAACGATGCATCAGAATACTCATTTTCGGCACCGCTCATGAAGCATTCCTCATTTTGACGACGACTCCCGCACCCGGGCGGTGCCGGACGAACGGACGACTTCGATCGCAACAATGCAGTCTGAGAGGGATCGATAGTTAGCGCCGCCGATCGCGATCACGCGATCTTCTTTGTCAACGAGGCGCCAGTGATATCCATCGGGAGACTGCTCAATGACAAAGTGAAGCTCCATGCATCCCCTCCTTTCAGGTGTGGGGGTCGAGCGATAGGTTGCCAGACCGATACGACGGCTGGGTGATGCGGATCGCTGGATGAGGGGGAAGAAATGCCTCGATCATGTGGGATTGCCGTGCGCAGGGTTCATCCGGGCTTCATATAGCACGAATGTGTGTATGCAAACGCGCGGCACCGGTGCTCGATACGCCTGGTCGCGTGGTTCCTGGCGGGCGCGCTGGGGCCGGGAGTTTCCCCGGGTGGCCGTCGCCACGGCGACACGAACCGGGATCTCCACAGGCCCATCAGCGCCGCGAAAAGCGATGGCTGGGCTCGGCCCCGTGGGAAGCGCTTGACAGCAGGGCTGCGGGGACTTAGCGTGCGCCCACTGGAGACTTGCCATGTTGAACCGCCGCACGATTGGTTGGGTGTCCGTGGTTGCCGGTGTCGTGTTTGCCGGAGGGTGCACGACGTACTACCAGGTGAACGATCCGGCGGGGAACCGGATGTACTACACCACCGACATCGACCGAAAGGACTTTGAGTCCAGCGGTGCGGTGCGGTTCATCGACGACAAGACGGGCGCGCAGGTGACGCTCCAGTCGTCGGAGGTCAAAGAGATCAGCGAGAAGCAATACGAGGCGGCGGTGGGGAAGAAGTAGCCGGAGGCAGTGGGCACTGGTGAAGGCGAGTCAGCGGCGGAAAATGCCGCGGTTTTCGCATGAATTGTGGGTTGGTGTCGGGGCACGCCCAAGTCCCTAACATTGTTTCGTGCTGAACCAGCTCACAACGAGTTTCATCGCGCGGCTGCGGGCCCAAGACCAGGGGGCGTGGTTCGAGCTTTGGGAGACCTTCGGGCCGGTGCTGCGCGCGCAGCTCACCAAGTGGGGGGCGGGGCGGATCGGTGCCGAGACGGTGCGCGATCTGTCGCAGGAGACGATGGCGGCGCTGAGCGATTCGATCGAGCGGTACGACCCGGGGAAGGGGGCGCGATTCAGCACGTGGTTGCTGGCGATCGCCAAGCATGTGCTGGGGGATGAGATCGACCGGCGGTCGGCGCAGAAGCGCGGCGGGGCAGGGGCCGGGCGCGGGATGAACAACGGCGCGGGGGGAAAGGGCAAGGCCAAGGACGCGTCGTTCGACGAGGCGTGGATGACCGACGGCGGCCCGGGCGGCAAGAGCGCCTGGGGCGTCGCGCCCGATGCGAGCTACGAGGCGGCAATGTTCCGGGCGAAGGTCGAGGCGGCGCTGCGGCTGACGGAGAAGGCTGCGCCGTTCGAGGACTTTGAGATCTTCCGGATGCGCGTGCTTGAGGGCAAGAGCGGCAAGGACGTTGCGGAAGCGGTGGGGACGAGCGAGCCGACGATCTCGCGGCGGCTCGCCAAAGTACGTGAGTTGCTGCGGATTCGGCTGCGCGAAGTAATGGTGATCTATTCGTTCACGGATGAGGAAATGGGGGAGGCAGGGCGAAACGGGTTGGAACTTTCTCCGAACAAGCGGGGGGGACAGGCCGGGGGCGGTGGCGCGCCCGGTGGGTCTGCCGCGGAGGACGCGGCGTTTGATGATGCCGTCGGTGAGATCTACCGACGGGGCAAGGAATGACATCGGTTCAGCGGGGGAGCGGGCTGGCCGGAGTCGGTGGCGGCAAGCATGGAATGGGTGCTGGTGATCTTGGGGCTGGTGATCGGCGTGCCGCTGGCCGTCGTGGCGATCGTCTACATGATCGTGCCGGTGGTGAAGTTTGTCGGGTTGATCTTTCGGAACATCTTCCGGTTCATTGCGGGGATGTTCACCGATGCGCTGCGGCTGATCGGCGCCCTGGTGGCGGCGCTGGTGTTCGCGTTGATCTCGCTGATGTGCGTGGTCTTCCGGCGGCCGTCGGCCGGGCACTTCTGGGAGGCGGTGGGAGATGAGTTCGTGGCGGCGGGCGGGTGTGTGTACCGGTTGCTGATCGGCAACCTGGTGCGGCTGTTCGGATTGCAGGCGCTGACGGAGGGGATCGAGAAGCGCGTGCCGCGGGTGTTCGAGGAAGCGCCGGCGAGCGAGGAAGAGGCGGCGCAGCGGTCGGCGGCACGGCGCGGGCAGTTTGAGGGATACCAGATCGTCGGGACGCTGCACGCGGGCGGGAGCGGCGGGCGGCTGTACGTCGGGCGGCCGGAGGGGGCGAAGGCGGAGGCGCTGCGGCGCGAGCACCCCGAGCCGATCGGCGATGTGGTGATCAAGAGCTTTTCGGTGCATGAGGGGTCGAGTCTGCCGCAGATCGTGCGGGAGAGCCGGGCGCTGGAGGCGGCGCGGAAGCTCGGGCTGGTACTGGATTACGAACTGACCGGCGAGCGGTTCTTCTACGTGATGCGGTATGTGCCGGGCGAGAGCCTGGGGATCGTGACGCCGAAGCTGCACGCGGTGTGCGGGCCCGAGGGACTCAAAGGGCCGGAACTGACGCGGGCAATCTCGTATGTGTGCGACTTGGTGGCGACGCTGGACGGGTATCACCGGCACGGCCTGTGGCACAAGGACATCAAGCCTGACAACATCATTGTGTCGGGCGGGTCGGTGCAGGGGCAGGCGGGGCGGGCGTACCTGGTGGACTTCGGGCTGATCACGCCGCTGCGGTCAAGCATGACGCTGACGACGCACGGGACGGAGTATTTCCGCGACCCGGAGATGGTGCGGCAGGCGCTGCGCGGGGTGAAGGTGCAGGAGGTCGATGGCGTCAAGTTCGACGTGTACGGGGCGGGGGCGGTGCTCTTCTCGGTGATCGAGAACTCGTTTCCCGCTCACGGGAGCCTGTCGCAACTGACCAAGGGGTGCCCGGAGTCGATCCGGTGGATCGTGCGGCGGGCGATGGCGGACTACGACAAGCGGTATCCAACGGCAGAGTTGATGCTGGCCGACTTGCGTACAGCGCTGCGTGCGTGCGAGGTTGGGACGGCGACGACGCTGCGTCCGGCGGACCTGCCGAGCCTGAGCGGAGAGCCGGCGCCGACGCCGCCGAGCGGGGAGGCGCTGTTGGCTGTTCCGCCGCCATTGCCGTCTCACTCGGTTGGTGCCGGTGAGAAGATGATTCGGGTGCGGTCGAGGGTGGTGCATCTGAGAGCGGGGGTGGTGTCCCGAGCCGAAGCAGCGGCGCCGCGGGGTGGCGAGGGTGTGGCCCGGGCGCGCGGCGAGGGGTGGCGCGGGTGGGTGCGGCTGGGGGTGGGCCTGGGGGTGGTGGTGCTGACACTTGGCGTGCTTGCGGTGGTTGGGGTGATCTCGTTGTTTAGTGGACACGGTACTGTGGACAAGCTGACGGGGGCGACGGGCGGGCACGCGCCGGTGCGGGTGGTGGTGCCGGACCCGCCGGAGCTTCGCGGCGTGACGCCGCTGGCGGTGCTGGCGGACAAGTGGCTGGCGGCGGCGGAGACGCGGATGAAGCCGGAGCAGGTGGAGAGCATCCGGCGGATGCTTGAGGAGGCGGACTCGAAGTGGGTGGAGGAACAGGCGAAGGCGGCGGCCGCGCGGGGCGCGGGCGATGTGATGCCGGAGTTGTCGGGCATCGGCTCGGGCGTGCGGGTGCTGGTGGTCCGCCAGGCGGATGTGCTGCGAGGGTCACGGGCCGAGCGGATCACGCTGCTGTCGCACCGGCTGGAAAAGCACGGATTTGAGGTGTGGGACAAGGACTCACTCGACGATCCGGTGAATACGCGGGCGGCGGTCGGGGGGATGATGGCGAGGGTGGGGCCGGTGTTCAAGGGTGGCGAGGCCGACATCGAGGTGATGAAGGAGTGGATGGACGAGGAGGGGGAGGATGTCGTGCGTCCGGAGATGGTGGTGTGGATGGTCGGGACGTCGGGCCCGTCGCGGGTCAAGGCGTGGATCATCCCGTCGGACCGTTGCCCGGAGCAGGCGGCGAAGGCGGCGGAGCTGTTACTCAATGAGCGGCCGAGCGCGGCACCGCCCCGATACAATGAACCATGAGCCGGTTGGAATCGGTCATCGCGGCAGCGCGTCGGCGGGCATGGCTCGCGGGCGCGGTGGACGCCACAGGTCGCGGGCTGTTGATTGCTGCGGCGGCTGGGCTGGCGCTGGCGGTGACGGCGCGTGGGTTGGGATGGGAGCTTGGTTTCGCGCCGCTGATAAGCGGGGTTGTCGCGGCGGGCGTACTGGGTGGGTTGGCGGTGGCCGCGGCCGGGCGCTGGACGCGGGCGCGGGCGGCGGCGGAACTTGATGCGCGGCTGGGGCTCGAGGACCGGCTCGCTTCGGCGCTGCGGTTCCGCGATGTTGTGGCGTGGCCGACGGGCGAGACCGGGGCGATGGCGTCGGCGACGGTGGCGGAGGCCGAGCGGCTGGCGGGCGAAGCGGATATGCATCGCGCGGTGCCGGTGACCTGGGGGCGGGCGTGGCGGGTCTGGCCGGTTGTGCTTGGGGCCTCGGTCGCGACGGTGATGTTCGCGCCTGCGGGGTACTTCGAGTCCGTGCGGTCGTGGTTGGCGGGCAAGCCCGCCGAGACCAAGCACGAGGATGTGGTACAAACGGCCAAGACCGTGCAGCAGGTGCGTGAGCTTGTGCAGCAGGCGACGCCGCCGGTTGAGGGCGGGAAGGAGGACCCCGCGCAGACGATCAAGCAGATCGAGGACGAGCTGGCGTCGGGCAAGTCCACGCCGGAGCAGGCACGCGAGCAGGCGGCCGAGACGTTGGACAAGGCCGCGGACCAGCTGCGGGAACGGTCGCAACAGGATGCCGCGGCGGCGGAGAAGCTGCGCGACAAGCTGGCGGAGATGCAGAAGCAGGCGAGTGCGGGCGAACCGGAGTTGACGCGGGCGCTGCGCGAGGGGGACCTTGCGGCGGCGCGTGACGCGGCGGATCGACTTTCACGCGCGGTCGAGCAACTGCCGCCGGCGGAGCGGGCGAAGGTGGCGGAGCAGATCGAGAAGCTGGCGAATGAACTTGGTGCAAAAAGCGGGACGGGGGCGGAGAACAGTGGACGGAATTCGGCCGCGAGTGCTGGCGGCGGCGGTTCGTCGAACGCGAGCACGCCGACGGAAGCGGCGGCAACACACGGCGGTGAGCAGACTTCGGCGCACAAGCTGGAGTCGAAGCTGCGCCAGGAGGGCCTGAGCGCGGAGGCCGCGAAGAACGTCGCGGAGCAGCCCTCGGTGGCGAAGGCGCAGCAGGAGATGGAGCGGGCCGGCGTGAGCCCCGAGCGGGCGCAGCAGCTTGCGGAGGACCTGCAGCGGGAGCGCCGCGAGGAGGCGGCACGCGAGCAGGCTCGGCGTGAGGCGCAGGAGTTGAGCGAGTCCTTGAAACAGGCAGCGGCGGAGATGCGCGAGCCGGCGAAGCAGAACGCGACGCCGCAGGAGTCGCGCGGGGAGGATGGCAAGCCGGCGGCACAGGGGCCGGCGGGCGGGGAGAAGTCGAATCCACAGGAGCGAGCGGACGAGCATGGGCAGCCGGAGAAGCAGGCGGGGGCATCGTCGCGAGAACAGCAGGGGGCGACGAAATCGGAGTCCGCGGGGAAGAGCGGCGAGCGTCAGGGACAGCCGGGCTCGAAGCCCGAGAGTGGTGGGTCGAAGCAGAGTGGCAATGAGCAGGGGCAGCCGCAGGGTGTATCGCCGCAGCCCGGTGAATGGCGCGATGGGAAGCCTGAGAACGGCGCCAAGCAAGAGCGTGGTGGTGGAAAGCCCGAAGACGACCGACCTGAGATGGGCGCTAAGCCGGACGGTGGAACGAAGCCCGATGCCGGTGCGACGCCGAACCAGGGCGCGAATCCGGATTCCGGATCCAGGCCGAACGCAGGCGAGAACTCGCAGACGGGCAAGCCGTCTGATTCGGCCACAAAGCCAAGCGCTGACAGCAAGCCGGAGTCGGGCTCGAAGTCGGACGCAAGTGAGAAGCCGCAGGGCGGATCGAAGCCAGAGGGTGGAGTGAAGCCGGAGGGCGCGGCCAACCCCAGCGGCGCAACCAAACCTGACAGCACGGCGAAGCCGGAGAGCAGGTCGAAGCCTGAGGGTGCTACGGGTAACCAAGGCGCGGCCCAGCCAAGTGATGGGAGCAAGCCGAAGGATCAGAGCCAACCGGGGAGCAAGAGCCCGAGCGGCGCGACCAAGCCTGATGCAGGGCAGCCGGGGGGCGAGAAGCAATCGCCGTCGGGAACGGATGCCGCGCGACCCGCACCTGCGAAGCCGGATGGGCAGTCGGATGGTGCGAGTGCGTCGCCAAGGTCGGACGGCGCGAAGCCCGAGTCGGCGGCAGGGCAGAAGTCGGAGTCGGGTGGTCCACAGAAAAATGGACAGTCGGATAAGAAGCCCTCACCGTCCGGGGAGTCTTCGGCCGGCACGAAGCAGGAAGCCGGCCCGAAGCCCGAGAAAGGCGAACGCCCCCCGGCCGATCAGCATGCAGGAGCGCAACCTTCGGGTCAGACACCGGTCGGCGAAAAGGCTGCGGGTGCAAAGCCCGAATCGAAGCCCGCTGCCAATGGCCAACCCTCGGGCGCCTCGAAGCCGGAAGACGGCGCGAAGCCCGAAGGGAGTGAGAGTCCGGCGGGGGAGCCGAATGCAAGCGAGAAACCCTCGGGGCAATCACCGGCAGGAGTAAAGCCTGAGACGAAGCCGCCGGCCAATGGCGAGCGTGAGGGTGGTTCGAAGGCGCAACCGGGTGTGACGCCGGATGACGCCGCCAAACCGGACTCCGCGACGAAGCCTGAAGGCGGCGAGAAGTCGCCGGGCGATCAGAAGGGTGATCAAGCTCCCGCGGGCCAGCAGCACACGGGCGAGTCCGTTCCGGCTGCGAAGCCAAGCACGAACGGAAAGCCGGCGGTTGGGGCCAAGCCGCAGGCGGGAGAGCGTGGCGCGAACGATCCAAGTAAGCCTTCGTCGCCACAGATCGTTCCGAGCGATCAGGCATCGCCCGCGCCGGGCGAGAAGCCGGATGGTGGGAATGATGGGAAGCACGAGAGTGGTTCCCCACGCGGCAATGGCAAGTCGCCCGACGCGCAGAAGCCGAATGCTCAAGGGCTCGATGGAGCGAAGACGGACGGTGCAAGACCGGGTGGAATGAAGTCCGACGGCGCGAGGCCTGAAGGGTCACGGCCGGATGGCCAATCCGGCAAGACGGGCCAGCAACAACCGCAGGGTGAGCGGCAGCCCGGGAAACAAAATCAGGGTGGACAGCAGGGGCCGCGCAGCGAGAACGGCCAGGAGAGACAATCAGGCGGCGCAGCGAAGCCCACCCCCGGTGGCGAGCAACGTGACGAGAAGGGCGAGCAGCCGAGCGCTGACGGAAAGGACGGCCAGCCCGGCCGTATGCCGGACCCGAACGGGTCAAACGGCACGAAATCGGGCATGGACCGCCTGCGCGAGCAACTCAAGCAGCTTGCGGATCAGCCCAAGAAGTCGCAGCAGGGGATGGCCAACTCCGAGGCGCTCCGCAAACAGGCGGAGCAGCTCTGGAAGAACGCGAGCCCCGAGCAGCGCGAGCAGATTCGCGAACTGGCGAAGGAGATGGCGAAGCAGAACCAGCAGCGGGGCGACGGAGCATCGCCGGCAGGAGGGCGAGAGGCGAGGGATCAGGCGGCGGACTTCGCGCGGAATGGGAAGCCTGGCGACCAGAACGCCAACTTCGTGGACACGCAGGTGAAGGATGCACAGTCGGAGGGCCCGGGACCGCAGCGCGTGGTGGCGGAGTGGCTGGGCAAGGGGAAGCCGGGCACGGGTGCGGGTTCTGAATCGGCCGAGCGCGACCGGATTGTGCGCGAGGCGGTGAAGTCCGGCGAGAAGGCGATCGAGGAGCGTGCCGCGCCCAAGCGGTTTGACAAGCTGTTGATGGACTACTTCAAGCGGTTGCCGGACCAGGTGAACCCGGCCGCGCCGGGCGCGACACCTCTATCCACGCCGGCAACTTCGACGACGCCGGACGCCAAACCCGCACCATGACGCTGCGATTCCAAGAGCCGTGGTGGTTGCTGGTGGCGGTGCTGGCGCTGCCCATGGCGATCAGCGCGCTGACGGTGTTCTCGGCGATGAGTCCGGTACGCCGGTGGTCTGCAGCCCTCTTCCGCGCGGCGCTGCTGGTGCTGCTGGCGGCGATGCTGGCGGGGGCGACGCTCGTCAAGCCGGTGGACAAGCTCGCGGTGGTGGCGCTGGTGGATGTGTCGGGTTCGGTGCGGGCATTTGTGCCGCCGACGGTCGACGGCGCGGGTGGGGGCGTGCCGCCGGTGCAGGAGGTAGCGAAACGGCTGGCGCAGATCACGCAAGGGCGCGGGCCCGATGATCTGCTGGGGATCGTGGTGTTCGACGGAACGGCGACGGTGGTTGCCGCACCGACGGCGGGAGATGCGCTGGCGCGGAATCTCGACGTGCAGACGATCGAGGGGACGGACATTGCTGCGGCGATCCGCACGGCGATGCTGTTGTTTCCGCCTGATGCTTCGCGCCGCATCGTGCTGATCTCCGACGGTGTGCAGACGCAGGGCGACGCGATGGCGGCGGCGCGCGAAGCGGGCGGGGCGCGAGCAACAGCGGTGGGCGGCAAGACCGATGGCCTGTCGCGGGCGACACCGATCGATGTCGTGCCGCTGCGGTATCAGGCGGCGCGTGAAGTGTTGGTGGAGTCGGTGGATGTGCCGGCGCGGGCGCCAGCGGGGGCGACGATCACGGCGCGGGTGACGCTGCTGGCGAGCGCCCCGACGACGGGAATGCTGCGGGTGACGGCGGAGGAGAAGCCGGTGCCGATGGGCGGCAAGCCATCGCAGCGCGTGGAGCTGAAGGCCGGGCGAAACGTGGTCGTGGTGAGCGTGCCCCTGGGGCCAGGGCGGATCCACAAGCTGGATGCGCTCTTCGAGCCCGATGCTCCCGTGCCGGGGCAGCCATCGAGCGACACGCTGGCGGCGAACAATCGGGCGGAAGCGTTCGTCGTGACGCCGGGCGTCGGCGGCGTGCTGATCGTGGACGGGGTGGGGGATGCGACTTCACAGAGCCCGGCGGACGTCCTGGCCCGGGCGCTGCGGCGGGAGAACATGCGGGTGGACCTGGTTGCGCCCGGGGCAATGCCGATCGACCTGCTGCGGCTGCAGGCGTTCGACGCCGTGATCCTCGACAATGTGCCGGCGGATGCGCTGGGTACGCCTGCACAGCAGATGCTGGTGCGCTATGTGACGGAACTAGGCGGCGGCCTGATCATGGTCGGCGGGCCTGAGTCGTTTGGCGCCGGCGGGTGGAAGGGGACGCCGGTCGAGCCGATCCTCCCGGTCAAGCTCGACCTGCCCGAGCGGCTGGTGATCCCGTCGGCGGCGGTGATCTTCGTGATCGACACGAGCGGGTCGATGGGGCACAGCGTGCTTGGATCGTCGCGCTCCCAGCAGGACATTGCGAACCTCGGTGCGGCGACGGCGATCCGCTCGATGGACAAGAGCGATCTGGTAGGACTGATCGAGTTCAACAGCGGGTACAACGTGGTATTCAACCTGCGGGCGAACACCGACGCGGAGGCGAACGCACGTGAAGGGTTGGGGCTGTCGCCAGGGGGCGGGACGAACATGCCGCCGGCGTTGGACGAGGCGTACCGCCAGCTCAAGAACGTCAAGGCCCAGAATAAGCACGTGATTGTGCTATCCGACGGCATCTCGCGGGGAAAGAACAGGCTGGCGGCGATCGCCGACGCGATGAAGGCCGACGGCATCAGGGTCTCGGCCATCGCGGTGGGCGACGACGCGGATGCGGATGGGATGGCGATCCTGGCCGATCGGACAGGGGGCGAGTTCTTCCGCGTGCGCGATCCCAACACGCTGCCGCGGATCTTTGTCAAGGCTGTGCGGCTGGTTCGCTCGCCGATGATCCGGGAAGAGCCGTTCGTGCCGGCGGTGCTGGCGCCGGGATCGGCGCTTGTGGATGGGATTGACTTGGGATCGATGCCGCCGCTCGGTGGGTTGACGTTGACGCAGCCGCGCGCGGGCAAGGACGTCGCCGAGACCGTGAGCGTGAGCTACGTGATGGCGACGGCCGAGGGCGAGCCGGTGCTGGCGCACTGGCAGGCAGGGCTGGGGCAGGTCGCGGCGTTCACGAGCGATGCTCACAAGTGGGCCGACAAGTGGCTGGGGTGGCCGGGGTATGCC
>JBOHNM010000095.1:0-16263 GCA_050730675.1 Phycisphaerales bacterium
GCCCTCGACAGCCCCCACAAATCTCTCGAAATCCAAAGAGTCCCCCTCAAGCGGCCCCGCCACCCCGCCGATGGTCACTCATACCCCCTCGGGGCTGTGTGCCTGTCTCCCTGCCTTTCACCGCGCCAGCGAGTATCGCCCATGCCCGCCATCCTCCCCCGCGACCCGCGTCAATTGGTCACCTTCGCCCAGTTCCACGCGCCGGTCTGGCAGCAGCACGCCGCAGAACTGGGGCTCTCGCCGCAGCAGCTGCAGGACCTGCTGGCGGGAACCAGCGAAGGCGCCGCGACCGCCGCGGCGGCCCAAGAGGCCCGCTACGCCAGCCTCGGCGCCACGCAGGTCTACTACGACGCCGCGGCCCGCCTGCGCGATGTCCTGGGCGCGTGCATGGCGACGATCCACGCCACCGCCGCGGCCTCCGCCGAGCCCGTCGAGACCTACACCACCGCGCAGGTGCCCGTGCCCCGCAGGCCCGGCCGCTCCGCCGGCGACCCCGCCCAGCCCGAAAACCTCCGCGCCACGCTCCTGTGGGATGGCTCGCTCCGCCTGAACTGGTCGGCCCGCCAGCCCGCGGGCGTCACCGGCGTCGTCACGCTCGTGCTGCGCCGGCTCCCCGGCGAGGGCGACACAGACTTCCGCCTCATCGACCTCGTCGGCGGCAAGACGTGGACCGACCAGACCCTCCCCCCCGGCACCACCGCCGCCGAGTACCAGCTCCAGGGCCGCCGCGGCGACCGCACCGGCCCGCTCTCGAACATCCTCAGCGTGCCGTTCGGCTCGCTCGTCCGACCGCAGAACACCACCACCACCGCGGCGAAGCTCGCCGCGTAAACAGTTGTCGCCCCGCCGAGGACATGGGACTTGCCGCGCCGGATCGGTCACGGGGCATCGGGATACGCCGGCGCGGGGGGGCCAGCCACAGGAGCCCCCTCCGGAGAAACGGTGCTCGCCGAGCGCCAACTTTCAGCCGCCCCCCACGCACGCGGCAGCCGTTCCCTCAGTGGCGCGTGCAAGATTCCAAAGCACCCCGCGGCCCAAAGCCGCGGGGTGCTTTGTTTGCGGTCGGTGCATGACTCCGTCGATCCAAGACGCCAACCCTGTGTCCATGGCCAAGCGCCTCAAGATCGTTCTTTCACCGGCGTGGACAGCCGTCCCCATGTCCGACCCAGACGCGCCGGCAACCTACGCCCGCGAGGACGGCAACGGGGCGCTCCAATTGTCATTCGCCGAGCACCGCGGCGGCAAGATTCCCAACTCAACAGAGTCTGATCTCAAGCAGATTGCCGTCCGTTCGTTTGCCAACTCGAACCAAGGCGGCGAAGAACCCCAGTTGTTCGCCACCGCATCGGGCACCTGCGCCTTTGGGCTGTTTGGATCCGCAGAGGGTTGCAGCGGAGATTCAGACCGCGTGCGCTTCTGGGTGCTCTCGGATGGCCGAGACTTCATCTTCGTCACGTTCTTCTCGCAAGGCCCGACATCTGAAGAGTGGCAGGAATCCCGCGACATCGCGCTCCGCACGACCCTCGGCCCCCGCCGTCCGTGGTGGAAGTTCTGGGCGTGAAGCACGATCGCCGTTCGGCCTACTCGCCTACTCCCCCACCTTCACCGTCTTCCCCTCCACCGTCCCCGGCCGTGGCGGCAGCGCCGCCATCTGCTCGGGCGTCAGCACACTTTCGAGCGCCTTGAGCGTCCGCTCCTCCAGCTCGCGCCGCTCCTTGCGGATCGGCGCCATCGGGTCCTCCCGTCGCTCCACCCTTCCACCCCCGCCACCCCCACCCTTCGCATCGCCCTCACCGATCGCCACCGTCGAGATGCTCACCGCGCCGCTTGCCCCGTCGCCGCCGCCGAACACCATGGGCATCGCCCCGCCACTCGCCCCCGCCTTGTCCGTCGCTTCCTCGGCACGCCGATTGATCGCCTCGGCCGCCTGCGCGTACTCGCGGCGCAGCGCCCCCAGCGACCGACCCTGCTCCGTCGTCAGGTCCTTGAAATCCGCGGCCGCCGCCAGAGCCTTGTCCACGTAGCGCTCGCGATAAATCTGTGGGTAGGTCGCCTTGCGCACCGCCAGCTCGAACGCCACCCGCGAAGCCTCCGGCAGCAGGGCCTGCAGCTCGGCCGCGGCGGCCTTGTTGACGCCGCGGATCTTCGCCCCCGCCTCGCGCACCGCCTCCTGCGACTTGCCAACCGCCGCAAAGTCGCGGTTCTTGAGCGCCTCGGCCATCTCCTGCCGCGCTGTGGTCTGCGCCTGGTTCTTCGCCACGATCGCCGAGTCCAGGGCCCGCTCGTACGCGTCGAGCGCCGGCGCGACCGCCGCGCTGGCCGCCGACGGCAGCTTCATCTGCTGCACCACACGGATGAGGTCCACGCTCTCACCCGGCATTCCACCAAACCCGCGCCCGAGCTTCGCCCGCCGCCGGTACATCTCCACCTTGTCCCACTTCGCGGCCTGCTCGCGCGTCGCCAGCAGTTTGAGGTCCGCCTCGAACGACTTGTCCGCCTGCTCCCGCGCCTCGCGCAGGGCCTTGCTGATCGGGCCGAGCTTCTTGTACTCCTCGTGGTCCTCGTTCTCGCGGGCCGCGGCACGCACCGCGTCGGACTTCTTCTTCGCCTCCTCTGCCTTGGTCCGCAGTTCCGCCTGGTACCCCTCGAAGAGTTCCTTCGACGCCTTCACCTGGTCGGCGCTGAACCCCAGGATCCGCGCGATCTCCTCCAGGTCCGCCGCCGTGAACGACATCGACCCGCCACCACCACCCCCGCCGAAGAACGGCCCGCCATCGAGCGTCATCGCGCCCAGGTCATCGCCATCGAGCACGATCATGCCACCCTCACCCCCACTCCCCGGCGGCCCGCCGATTGAGACCGTGCGCACCGCCACGCCCTCCTGCGCCCACGCCGGTGTGGGGGCGGCCATCGCCGCGGCAATCAGACCCGACACCACCACGCACAGGAATCGCTGATTCATCGCGGACCTCCAGGAGGGGGAACCGAACCGTACGCCAGATGCGTCGGCGCTCAAAACCCGTCCCGCCTTGTGACAATTCACCCGCGGCACCCCCGATCCAAGCGTCCCCTCAACCGCAACGGGCACAGTGCTCGACTCCAGCCCCCACGGCCCGAACACCGATCTTCCCTCTTCTCGAACCCACGCAAGCCCGAACCCGCCAGCCCCGCAGCCACTCAATGGTGCCCGCCGCCAGCCCCACCCCCGAACTCCTCTGCGAAGCCTGCGGCTACGCCATCGGCGAGATCGACCTCGATTCCTCCTGCCCCGAGTGCGGCGTCTCCATCGCCTCCAGCCTCCCCGCCGCACGCACCGGCCTGTGGTTCCAGAACCATCCGCGCGGCTGGCGCATCACCGTCGCCGATGTCGTCCTCACTCCGCGCCGCAGCTTCCGGCACATGCGCATCGGGAACAACCGTGACCAGCCCTTTCTCATCCGGTCGCTGGGAATCAACGCACTGCTCTGGGCGCCGGGCCTGACAGCCGCGGCGCTCCTACGGCAATCAGAACAAGCCTACCTGCTGCTCGCCGATTTCTGCTTCATCGCCCCCGTCGCCATGCCGTTTGTCGCCGGCGGCATCTTCGCCCTCACCTATTTCCTCACAGTTGTCGAAGGCCTGGGCGTGCGCCTCGCCACCCGCCGGCGCGGATGGCGCATCACCCGCCCGATCGCCCGCAGCGTCTGCGCCTACGCGAGCTGCGGCTGGATCCTTGGCGGCGTGCTCCACCTCATGATTGTCATTGCCTTGTTCCTGTGGAATTCGGCGACGCACCAGGGCCAGCCCTCCCGCTTGCAGGCCCAGCCGTTCTGGATACCTATCGCCCTCGCCGCGATCCCCGGCCTGCTCGCCTTCGAAACCCTCGTCTACATCGGCATCCGCCAGTGCCGCTACGCCAACGCACCGGCGATCACTTCACCCGTCATCCGGTGAATCTGGGCGATTCCTTGCACAACCACTTTTCATATTCCACCGCCCCGCTCCCAGCCCACAGTCAGTATCATCCCGCCCGTCCGGGGTATCACCGCCACCCATGTCAATGCCCCGGCACAGGAGGTCCTCATGCGCGTAATCCGTTGCTCCGCCGTCTTCGCCCTCACCGTCGGTGCTTTCAGCGCCCCCGCCGCCCTCGCCCAGACCGCCACCTGGAACAACACAACGGGCAGTTGGAGCAACCCCGCCAACTGGACGCCCGGCCCACCGGCGGACCTGGCCACGTCGCTCATCTTCGGCGGCCTCGGCGCATACACCGTCACCGTGGATGTCCAGACCTCGTGCGGCGCGCTGAACATCAATAACCCCAACGCCGTGCTCGCGCTCCAGTCGCTCGGAAGCACGACCAGCGCCCTGCTCGCCCCCAACGCGCCGACGCACAACATCGTCGGAACAATCCAGCTCAATGACTACAACATCCTGCGGTTCGACCAGGATTGCACGCTCGCCCGCCCCTTCGGTGGCCCCTCCACGATTTCCCTCGGACACTTCGGCCGCGGCACGGTCACCACCTCGTTCGGCTCGGTCGTCACCGTCAATCCCAACGTCCAGATTTCCGGCTACGGCACCGTCTCGGGCGGTTACATCAACCGCGGAATTTTCCGCGGCACGACCGGCAGCTATGCGCTGACCCTCAGCAACATCGTCTACACCCGCGAGAACAACGGCCTCATCCGCGCCGACAACGGCTGGGTGGTGGCCAACACCGCTGTCCTCAACAACGCAGTCATCGAAGTCATCGGCAACGGCCAGTTCGAAATCAACAATGCTGCCACCTTCGCGGGCTCAACCGTCATCACCGGTCGCTCGCTGACTTACGGTGGCACCCTCACCCTTCAAGGCACTTGGACCAACAACGGCACGCACACCTTGAGCGGTAACAACGCCAACAGTTCGATCCTCAACGTCCCCCAGACTTCCACCATCGATGGCGCAGGTGAATTCAACATCTACGGACGGGCCATCGTGGCGAACGGCGCAACCCTGACCCTTGGCCCCCTGCAGACCTTGCGTGCCAGCTACGGGCGCCTGTTCGGCAACATCATCTGCCAAGGCCCGGTGGAACCGTTCGCCGGCGGCTTCGGAACGGTCTTCGAGGTCGCCAACAACCTCACCCTTGCACCAACATCGATGCTCCGGACCAACATTTACGGAACAAACAGCTATTCGCAGATCATGGGTGCTGGCTCGCTCGCCGCGGGAGGAACACTCGAAGTCCGCATCATCTCACCCTTCCGCCCCGCCATCGGATCGACGTTCGTGATCCTCGACCTGTCCAGCGGCATCAGCGGGAACTTCACCTCCGAATCACTCCCCACCATCGTGGATGCCCGCCGCTACTTCATCCGCAAGACCCCCGGCCGCTGGACCGTCGTCACCACCTGCGTCGCCGACGTCGCCAGTCTCGGCGCCGCGGACTTCACCCGCGACGGTCAACTGACCGCCGACGACATCGTCGGCTACCTCAACGCGTTCTTCTGCAACAACCTCGCCGTCGCGGACATTTCTGCGCTCGGCGGCAACCCGATCCCCGACGGCCAGATCACCCCCGACGACCTCATCCTCTTCCTCAACCTCTTCTTCAACAACTGCAATCTCAACTAATCACCGCCGAGTCTGCATCCGCGGATCACCGCGGCATGGCCGCTCCACCGCCACTCGTCTTGATTTTCGCGTTTCTGCGTTTTCGCGTTTGCCTCTCACCGCCGCCGCCGCATCCCCGCCGCCAACCCCAGCACCCCGACCACGCCCAAAGCCCCCGGACCCGGCACCGCGATCCCGTACTGCACGTGATCGATCTCCCAGTCCCCGCTCTGCGGCATCGAGATCACGATCGACGAGATCCCCGCGGCGTTGCTCACGCCTAAGAACCGGTCCTCGGCCGTCGTCCCCGTAATCTGCCCGTCCCCCAGCACCGCCGGGCCGAGCGAGCCCAACAGTACATTCCCGGGTCCGAACGCCTGGAAGATCACGCTGCCGAAGCCCTCGGGCAGCGCGCCAAAGGTCGCACCGATATCGGTCCAGACGATCCCCGCGTGCGTCGGCAGGCTCCCTAGCACCGTCGCGTCGAAGGTGATCGTCAGCACCGTGTTCGTCCCGCCGCTGTAGAACGACCGCCCGGCCGCTCCAGAGCCGTCGATCGCCCCATCATCGCCGTCCACCGAGTCGATCTGCGGGCCCGGCGACGACACGATCCACCCCGCCGACGGCGTCGCCCCCGGCGTATTGAAAAGTCCGTCCTCGAAGTTCTCCAGGTGGAACGTCGAGAACGCCCCCCCGTTGAACGGGCTATCCACGAACGACAGGTACGGCGAGGGCCCGGAGAAGACCGGGTCCGCGCTCGCGGTGCCGACGGCCACCGCCAAAACCGCGCCCGCCAACACACCCAGCCCGGTCGCACGCCCGCCGTTCATTCGCGCACACATCATGATGATGACCTCTTCCTTCTTCCCCAGGTTCTCGTCGCACCGGCCAACAAACGCCGGAACGCTTCACCGTGAGCCAGCCCCAGCATACCGCACCCCCCGCCCTTGTCAATGACATCTCCGCCCGGCGCGCCGCGGCCACACCCCAATTCGCCCCCACCCCGCCCCCGGCCGCCCTTTTCCCAGCCAATCTCGCGGGATGCTGTACATTCTTCATCATGCCTAAGACCCACCACTGCCGTTCCGCCCTACTCCTCGCCGCCCTCGCCCTCGCCGCCCCCGCGCTCGCCACCCCCACCTTCCATGCGCTGGGCTTCCTCCCATCCGGCTTCGACTCCAACGGCTGGGTCTCCGGCAATGGCCTTGTCGTCGCCGGCTACTGCAGCCAGCCTGGCGGCTACCGCGCCTTCCGCTGGACCGAGGCGGGCGGCATGGTCAACCTCGGCACCGTCGATGGCTTCACCTTCTCGCGCGGCGCGGGCGTCAGCTTCGATGGCTCGGCCATCGCCGGCGTCGCCGGCTCCGGCCCCGCCGCCCAGGCCGCTCGCTGGACACAAGCCGACGGCTTCCAGCTCCTGGGCCTGCTCCCCGGCACGACACACTCCTATGCCCAGGGCATCAGCGGCGACGGCCGCACCGTCGTCGGCTACAGCGGCGACAACGTCGGCGGCTCCTCCACCGGCTTCAGATGGTCCGCCGACACCGGCGACATGTCCCCCCTCAACCCCGGCCCCGGGGGGGGTGCCGGCCTCTCCAGCGCCTACGCCGTCTGCGACGACGCCACCGTCGTCGCCGGCACCAGCGGCGGCGGCGCCGCCATCCGCGCCGCCCGCTGGACCATCGCCGGCGAGACAACCCCGCAGATCCTCGACCCTCTCCCCGGCGACACCTCCTCGGCCGCGTACGGCATCAGCGCCGACAGCCGCGTCATCGTCGGGTACTCCGGCAACGCCAACCGCCAGCGCGCCTTCCGCTGGACCACCCTCGGCGGCATGGTCAATATCGGCGCCGTCGGCTCCGGCGGCCTCGCCACCGCCCTCGCCTGCAACGCCGACGGCTCGGTCATCGTCGGCACCAGCTACATCCCCGCCGTGTTCAATTCCGTGGCATTCATCTGGACCGAGGCCGGCGGCATCGCCGACCTCAACACCTACCTCACATCCCGCGGCGTCAACCTCACCGGCTGGACGCTCACCAGCGCCGGCTCCGTCAGTCACGACGGCCGCACCATCGCCGGTATCGGCACCCACAACGGCTCGTCCGAGGCCTGGACCGTCACGCTCGACGCGCCAGGGCCGACCGCTTGCTCCCTCGCCGATGTCGCCTCTCTCGGCGGCGGCACAACCCCCGACGGCGCGCTCACCAGCGACGACGTGATCGTCTTCCTTTCCGCGTTCTTCGCGGGCAACCCCATCGCCGACGTCGCCATCCTCGGCGGCGCAGCAGGCCACGACGGCCAGTTCACCGCCGATGATCTGATCCTGTTCTTGGGCACGTTCTTCGCAGGCTGTCCGTGAGAAGTGTTACCGCTTCCCGCCGCCGCCGCCACCGCGCATCCCGCCACCACCGCGCGAGGTGAACCCGCCACCGCCGCCGCCACCGCCCTTGGACGTGAACCCGCCACCCCCACCGCCGCGGCCCGAGTATGTGCCTCCGCCCATCGACCGCGTGCCCGACGAGGCGCCCGGCGATGACGACACAGCCCTGCCACCCGAGTATCCACCGCTCCGGCCACTGGTCGCCGCCGGCGAATACGACCCCGCCGACCGCGGCACCGAAATCATCTTCCCCGCCGAACTCGACACGCTGTCACCCCGCGACGCCCCGCCGCCCGCCCCCGCCGGCACGCTCATCCGCACCGGCGCGCTGCTCATCGGCTTGGACGTTCCCGCCCCGCCGCCCCCGAAATTCGCCGGAGCGCCGTTCATCGGCTTGGAGAGCCCGCCGCCCGTTGCGCCGGGCGCCACGCCGTCGCTCCGCACCGCGGGCTTCCCGCCGCCGTAACCCGCCGGCGCATGCACCGTGGCGCCGTTGGACATCACCGCCGACGGCCGCGAGATCGTCGGCTTGGCGCTCGGCGCCGCGGGATTCCCGCTCGGCATTGCCGCGGGCTTGGACCCCGATACGCCCTCCGCACCAAAGTTGCCGCGCCCCGCGCCCGGCTTCGTGCTCGGGTTGGCCGCGGGCTTCGACAGCGTCGCACCGCCCGAACCGCTCGACACACCTTCGGGCTTGGCACCCGGAGTCGTCACCGGCTTGCCCGTGGGCTTCGAGGCTGCTGCACCCGAGTTGCCCGACACACCATCGGGCCCGACACCCGGAGTCGTCACCGGCTTGCCCCCACCGCCGCTGCTACCCGCAGGCGTCGCGATCGGCTTGCCACTGGAACCCGTCGTCCCCGGCTTCCCGCCCGCGCCGTTGAACGTCCCCGGCACAGCCGATCCCGGCTTGCCCGCCAGCGTCAACCCTCCGGCCACGCTATCCATCGCCAACGCCGGACGCGCCGCCCCGCGATCTGCCCCGATCCCGCGCGTCAGCGGCTTGCTCAGGTCGCGGCTCCAAGACTGGTGCGAACCCCAGCCCGCCGGGGTGTTGTTCGCCCACGCCGTCCCCGGCCCGCAGTTGATATTCGTCACTCCACACCGGTACCCGCACCAGTTCCAGCCCCACGGCCGGTAGCAGTACCCGCCCCACCAGTTGCAGTCGAGGTTGCACCACGTGCCGATCGCCCACCCTACGCCGAAACCGACGAAGAAGCTCCCGATCGGCGCCGACTCGTAGTACACAACACTGGGCTGATACACCGGTACGTACACGACCTCCGGCACCGCCGGCACGACCCGCACCAGCTCCCCTTCGGCCAGCACCTTCTGCTGCGGCGTATCGACCAGGTTCCCCAGGTTCTTCGCCTTGGCCCGTAGCACCTGGATCGACGCCATCACGTCCGCCGGCTGCTTCATGAACGCGTCGCCCAGCGCCGCCGTCCACTGCAGGTTGTCGCTCATCATCTTTATGACCGTCGGGTAGTGCGCCACCGCCTTCACCGACGCATCCCACGGCTGCTTGTCGATCTCCTCGATGCTCGCCCCGCGCTCCATCATCCGCGCCGCCATCACGATCTCGGTCGGGAACGTGGACGCGGGCAGAATCTGAGCCACCAGCGGATCCGGGTATAGCGCGATCGTCCCCGTGAGCTGCTGCAGGTACTCCGGAGTCAGCACAGCAGGCGCTGAAGTTGGTGCCGGCTGCTGCGCCGGTGCGCCGGGAGCGGGAGGCACGCCATTCATGGGCTCGCTCGTCTGCGGCGACGCATCCGGCTTCAACTGCACCGGCTGACTCTCCTGCGCCATCGCTGTTCCAGCAACCAGCAGGAGCACCATCACCGTTCGAGTTGTCATATGACCGAAGCGCATAAACGCCTCCTCTGCAACTACTACGACTTCAATATCCTAACCGGATCAGATTCACATGGGTAACCAATCCGTGCGAACACGCTGCAAACAAGCAGTATTCCGGTGGTTTCCAGGGATTACTCGGGTTGTTTCAAACAACTTTGCGCTCCCCGACTCGTCCTGGTTTCACCGTGCGTTCATGGGCACCCGGCGAAGAACGCCGCCAGGTAGGCGATGATGTCGTCCGCGGTGAGTTGACCATCCGGCCCGATCACCCCGCCCAGGCGCGCCACATCCGCGATCGCCAGGTTCCCCGAGAAGAACGCATCCAGAAACGTGATCAGGTCATCCGCCGTGATCCGCTCATCGGGTTCCGCGCTCCCGCCAAGGTCCGCCACGTCGGCCAGGCTGCACTTCAGCGGCAGGAAAATCACAAACCCCTCGGGCCGGTCGGTCGGGCCGATCAGCCGCCGCCCCTTCCCCACCAGCACCGAGCCGTCATCACTCACCCCTGTCACCTCCACGAATGTGAAGTTGATGACGCTGGCGCCCCGCGCCGCCAGCAGTTCGTCCAGCCGCCGGATCCCCTTCGCCTGCGAATAGCGCACCGCCTGCTGCGAAGACCCGAAGTACGCCCATCCCCCCACTACCCGCCCGCCGTTGCTCACGCAGTTCGCCCCGGCATTCGTCGCGCCCGTCGGCACGCCCAGCACGCTCACCGATGTGCCGCTCCACCGCAGCATCCGCTGCTCGCCCGAACCGATCAACGTCCCGAACCCGGCCCCGTACAGCCCGTCGGCCGACCCGCCGAAGCACTCCGCCGAGTTGTACCCCGTCGGCAGCCCGAGGGCGACATTCCCGCCCACCGGCCGCCAGCGGAAGCCCGTGTACGCGCCGGTGTTCGAGCTGCTCCACCCCACAACCGTGTTCCCGTCGTCGCTCACCGTGTAGGCCTGCGACTGCGTGAACGTCGGCGTCCCCCCCGCCGTCCCCAGGCTCGCGTTCCCCCCGCCGGCCGCCGGCGCCCACCGCACCGCGATCACCCGACCGCCGATCCCCGCCTCCCCCACGATCACCGTCCCGTCCGGATTCACCGCGCGCGGCCGCGGCGTCCCCCACTCTGCCGGCGAAGCGATCATCACCGGCGCAAAGCCCGGGCTGCTCCATTTCACCGCCGTGAAGTCCGACCACCCGACGATGTGCAGCCCGCTCGAGCTGATGCCGTACGGCACGCCCGAGTCATCCCCCGCCAGGTGCGCCAGCTCGACCAGCCCGCCCGCCCGTGTCCAGCGGAACGGCGTAGTCGGCGCGAATGTCCCGATCCCAGCGCTATACCCCACCGCGACAGTGCCATTGCCCGAAACATCCAGGCAATAGCTCTGGTTCCGGCCCGGCAGCACGCCCACACCCTCCCACCACGGCGTCCACGCCGCCTGCCCATGCGCCGCGCACGCGCACCCCAGCACAGCGCCAACGGACATCGCCCGGCCGGTCAACCACGGATTCAGCATGATCGATCTCCCGTTTGAGGGCAGCCGGAGCATACTGAAAGACTCCGTCGTTGCGAACCCCCAAATTCATATGAAGAAAGCTCGGGGTTCCCGGGACGGCAGTCCGCCCCCTCAGCTCCCCAGGGGCACCCGCGTCGGCTCCCCGTCCGCCCGCGGATAGATCCGCACCGTCCGCGCCACCTTCGCCACCACCACGATCTTTCCCGTCGGTGTCACGATCGTCTGGTCGTGCTCGCCGCCCAGCATCTTGATCGCCTTGCCCGCCGCCGCCAGCTCCTCCTCCGCCTTGGCCCCCTTGATCGCCAGGAACACGCCCCCCACCTTCACCAGCGGCAGGCACAATTCTGACAGGATCGACAGCGACCCCACCGCCCGCGCGATGGCCGCGTCGTACATCTCCCGGTGAACCTTGTGCTCCTGCCCCAGCCGCTCCGCCCGCCCCTGGATCACTTCCACATTTTTGAGTCCAAGATCCGCCGCCGCCCGCCGCAGGAACTCGCACTTCTTCCCCGTCGCGTCCAGAAGCACAAACCGCACCCGCGGCAGGCAGATCGCCAGCGGCACCCCCGGCACCCCGCCCCCCGACCCCACATCGATCACCTTCAACTCCGCCCCCTCATCCTCGCCTTCCAGCCCCGCCAGCACCGGCACCAGCGTCAGCGCATCCAGAATGTGCCGCCGCCACGCCTCCGTCGGCTCGGTGATCGCCGTCAGGTTGAACGACTTGTTCGCCTCCAGCAGCATCCCCAGAAACCGCCCAAGCTGCTCCACCTCCCCCGGCTCAAACTCCAAGCCCAACGCCGACGCATCGGCAAGGAACTCGGGCGGCGGCATAAGCGGATTGGTCGTCATGCTCACCCACCGTAGGCTTTGCATCATGATCCCCCTCCTCACCGCCGTCATCCTTCTGGCCCCCGCGGCCTTCGGTCAGCCGCCATCGCCCTCGCAGCCGCCCAACGCCCCGCTCCCGCAGCCCCCCGCACCCGCCGGCCCTCCCGCCGCCGCCGGTCGCGCGGTGTCGCACCGCTTCATCTCCGATGACGCCGTTGAGATCGAATACCAGGCCGTCGTCCCCGTTGATTTCAAAAACGGCAACGCCACCCCCGTCATCATCGTCCTCCCCCCCGGCGACCAGTCCCTGCGCATGGCCCTCGCCGCCATCGACTACTTCCGCCCCCGCTGCGAGTCTGAGGGATGGGTCGTCGTCTCGCCGATCGCCCCGGTCATCAACAACAAACCGACCGACTTCACCGGCGATGCCGCCAAGCACATCCCCAATCTCCTCCGCGATCTCCGCACCTGGGTCCGCCCCGAGGGCAACAAGTTCCACCTCGTCGGCCTCGCCCGCGGCGGCGTTTCGGTCTTCCACATCGCGCCCGCCATGCCCAAAGAGTTCGCCTCAATCACCGTCATGCCCGGATATCCGCAGGGCCCCGATGTCGCCGAATTAACCAAGCTCACCGGCATCCCGATCCGGGCCTTCGTCGGCCAGGACGACGCCGTCCCCTGGCACGACGGCGCCAAGGTCTTGGAAACCCAAGGCAAGAAGCTCAAGCTCGACTTCCAGGTCACCCGAGTCCCGGGCGAGACACACGTCATCTCAACCCTCTCCGGCGGCAAAGCCCTCGACGTCATCTCCCCCTTCCGCGTCAAGAGCTCCACCATGGACACCCAGCGCAACGAGATCACCCTCGCCCTCGACGACTTTCACGAAGCCGCTTCGCGCGCCGAGGAGGCCCGCTACTTTGCCCACTTTGCCCCCGAGGGCGTCTTCATCGGCACCGACGCGACCGAGCGCTGGACCGTCGATCAATTCCGCGCCTACGCCCGTCCCCTCTTCCTCAAGGGCAAGGGCTGGACGTACAAGCCCCGCTCACGCAATATCGAGCTTTCTCCAGAGAAGACCGTCGCGTGGTTCGACGAACTCCTCGACAACGAGAAATACGGCCTCTGCCGCGGCTCGGGCGTGCTCCGCCTCGACAACGGAAAATGGCTGATTACCCAGTACCACTTGACCGTCCCCGTCCCCAACGACCTCCTCGAACGCGTCGCCAACTTGATCCGAAACCAGCCGAAGCCCAAAGCCAAGTAGTCAGTTGTTAGTCGTTGGCCTCTTGACTCAGTCCACAACTCACGCAGCGCCTTTCAGCACACGTTGGTCGTCGCCACTCTGACACTTTGTCACGCTGCTGCTGCGCCTTCAACCAAAAACTAAGAACGAAAAAACCAACAACTCCTCTTGTACCGCCCGATGATCGGTTTACACTGACCATTCATCCTCGTGGCCCACTCTTTGGAGGGTTTTCGATGCGCACCAGCACCCGGCACATCGTGGGCGGCTTCGCCGCCGGTCTCTTCACCGCCGCTGCCTTCGCCGCGATGCTTGGTTTCCATCAGCAGTCATCGCCGCCGAAGATCGATCCGCGCATCGAGGCGCTGATGCGCGACATCCGCGGCGCCGAGGACGCTCTCGCCGAGGCCGAGACGCAGGTGAAGTTCTGGCAGCAGGAGTTCGTCTCACAGGACACCGAGGTCTCGCGCTGCCAGGCAGACGCCGAAGGCAGCCCCTGCATGGCCTTCTTCCTCGACCGCGCCAAGGGCCTCTCCAACCGCGCCGCCCACTCCGCCCTCGACGCTCGCCTCCGCCAGGCCCTCTGCGCCCGCAAGGTCGCGGCCCTCAAAGCCGACCTCGCCGCCCCGTAACACAACTGCCTGACTCAGCCCAAGCCCCGACCATTTCCGCCCGCCGTCGCCGCGCGCCGACAAACCAAGCCGGGCGCAGCGGTGATCCCGCGTTCCCTCTTCCGCTTTCCCTCTCTTCTCCCTCTGTGTTCTCTGTGTACAAACCGCGGCTGCCTTAACTCTGTGTACTCTGCCTGCTCTGTGGTAAAACGGGCTCGCCGGATCAATCCCCGAACTCGAATGTCGGCCTCGACATCCGCGCCGGTTTGCGCATCGCCACCGACACGATCAGCCCGGTGATCACCCACATCGCCAGCATGCTCGTGCCGCCGTAGCTGACGAACGGCAGCGTCAGGCCCACGATCGGCAGGATCCCCACCACCATCGCGGTGTTCACCACCACCTGCGCCATCACCATTGTCGCCAGCCCCACGATCACCAGCCGCGCCCAGCCGTCCTTGGTGATCGCGGCCGTGGCCAATGCGCCCAGCGTCCACATCGCGTAGAGCGCGAACATCCCCAGCGCGCCCACCAGCCCGAACCGCGCCGTCAGCACCGCGAAGACCATGTCGTTGTGCCGCTCGGGCAGCGCCGAGTACCTCACCAGCGCCCGCGCCTTCTCCTCGGCGATCCCCCCCGCTTCGCCCGCGCCCGTCAGCATCACCCCGGTCCGCTGCTGGAAGGCGTTGTCGTCGGGCTGCTTCTTGTCATCTTTTAACTGCGTCACCAGGCTGATGATCCGCTGCTGCTGGTACGGCTTGAGCAGCGGGTACGCCGCCGGCGCCGCCAGCGCCCCCGCCAGCATCACCACCGCCAGGTGGTTCAGCCTCGCCCCCGCGGCGATCAAAATCGCGAAGATCGCCGGCAGGAACAGCAGCGCGACCCCCAGGTCCGGCTCGAGGCAGATGAGCCCGATCGGCACAAATGTGAGCAGCGCCGGCGGGATCAGCCCCGTGAGCGTCCGGTGGTTCTTGCGGAACCGCAGGTAGTCCGCCGCGACCAGCACGAAGGCGATTTTGGCCATCTCCGACGGCTGGAAGTCCGTGAACCCCAGGTCGATCCACGCCCTCACGCCGTTGCGCGGGCGCACGATCGAACTCGGCACCCACGGCACCAGCAGAAAGACCAAGAGCGCCATCGACACGAAGAACGCCGGCCACGCCAGCATTCTCACCACTCGGAAGTTGGGCACACAGATCATCGCCGCGGCGACCAATCCGATCCCCAGGAACACTCCCTGACGGATGGCCCGGCCCGACAGTTCCGACAGGTGCTCGGGGGCCGTTACCTGCGAACCAACGTCGATCGCGTAGATCCCCATCGCCGAGAGCCCAAGCCCCGCCGCCACGCACAGCCAGCCCCAATGGAACAGCGTCGAGTCCGGCCCGAACAGCCGCTCTACAACGGATTTGTGTCTTGCTCCGGTCACGGGGCCGCTCCGCCCGCGTCCTGGGGCGTCACGCCGGAGCTGAGGTAGCCCTCTTCGACCAGGGCCCGCAGGACCTGGTTGCAGATGGGTCCGGAGACCTTGCCGCCCGAGCCGCCGTTCTCGACGACCAGGGCCACCGCGTACTTGGGGCGATCGTCCTGCCGATCCCCCGCGAGCACGACGAACCAGGCGTGATCGAGGGTGATCTTGTTGCCGTGCTCGTCGACCAGGTCCCTGCCGGTGACCGGATCGATCACGCGGTGGCCGCTGTCGGCGGTGCCGCTCTTGCCCCACACGTGCACGCCCGGCACGTTGAAGACCTTCTCGTTGCGCTTCACGCCGTCGTCATCATCCACGACGATGTGGTATCCCGTCCCACCCTCCTCGCCGACAGAACGTTCCAGTCCCCGCAGCCCCAGCGTCACCGCACGCTGGTTCAGGCGCAGGTCCTCGCCGGCCGCGGGGTCGTCTATCCGCATCCGCGGCAGGATCCGCACGCCGCGCCGCGCGATCGTCGCGTAGGCATCGGCGGCGTGCAGGGGCGTCCAGGCAATCGGCCCCTGCCCGATCCCCATCATGATGCTCTCGCTGGGCGTGACGCCGCGGCGGACCCACTCGCCGTCCTTCTTGGTCGCCATCGGCTCGGCGCGCCCCTCGAACTGCGGGCCGACGCCCAGGTCCGGGTGCTTGATCCCCGCTCCGTCACCGACGCCGAACCTGCCGAACCACTCGGTGATCCGCTCGGGCCCGAGCTTCTGCCCCAGGGTGAAGAAGAAGATGTTGCACGAGCGCATGAGCGCCTCGGTCGCCTCGAGCGAGGCGCTCATGCG
>JBOHNM010000096.1:0-15979 GCA_050730675.1 Phycisphaerales bacterium
GTTCGAGAGCGACGGGGCGGGCGGGCTGCGGCTGACCCAGGGAGACCCCATCGAGGACGTGGTCTCGCCGGGCGTGCCGGCGCGGGTGGCCAAGGGGCTGAGCCCCTTCCTGCTGGACGCCTACTCGCCGGTGGCCACACAAATGGACATCGACATGGGCATCACGGTGACGCCGCGCAAGACCATCGGCGTGGGGGAGGGCGACATTCCCGACGTCGGGTACCTGGCCCCGCGGATCACCGACCGCAAGGTGTCGGCCAGCTTCGACCCCGAGCAGCCGCCCCTGGCGACGTTCAACTTCACGCGGCGGATGATCAACGCCAGCCTGCACAAGTTCCAGGTGGAGGCGGGGCGCGTGGGCGACACCCAGGGCATCGTCGGCATCATCGGGCCCACCGTGCAGCTCAACGGCGACGCCACGGCGGGGGACCGCGACGGCATCGTGATCCGCAACCCGAGCCTTGACTTTGTGGGCACGCAGGACGACGAGATCATCGTCTACCACATCTTTTAGTCTGCGTGCTGCGCACGCGGGTGGGCGTAGCAGATTCGGCGGGGACCGCAAGCCCCGAGTGCGGGTTGTTACCAAAGTCTGGGGAAAACACGGGACGCGGAAATGCAAACACGCGGTGAGCAGAACGTGAAATTATGGTGAACCCACGTAGGTGAGCCAGTGGTATAGGAGCCCGGGTGTGTTCGGCCCCGGGTGAGTGCGAGGCAAATCAGCAAGCAACGAAAGGGCTGGGCGATGAACGAGCAGAAGGCGGAAAAGGTTGTGGCCGTGGCGGGACGGGGGTGGCAGGTCAACCTCAAAGACGGGGGGTGCGTGTTCGTGGCGCGGTTGCCGAGGACCACGGTCTTCGACATCATCACCGCGGCCAACTACACCGGTGATTTCGCCAGCGCGACGCGATTGCGAGAGCTGAAGGTCCGCACGGCGGTGCGGAGCGTCGAGGGGATCACCCGCCCCAAGCTGGACGAGTTCGGCGCGCCGTTGAACGGCGAGATGTTCACCTTCTCGCTGAGAATGACGCGCGAGCCGCGGCTGGCGGGGCGCGAGATCGCTTCGCGCGAACTGCTCGAGGTGCTGGACGCCGAGGACCTGGACGCCATTGAAGACACGGCGGACGGCCGCCTGAATGCTGGGCAGACGGGAAACTGATCGCCCTGGCCCGGTGGTTCCACGGGCAATCCGCGGAGCCGCCAGCCGACCCTTCCGCCTCCCCGTGCACCGCCTGCGCGGGCGAGGTTGGAAGGGATTGCCGGGTGTGCCGGGGGACCGGGTGGACACAGGGCGCCGAGGTGCGGGCCGGGGCGGCGGAATTGACGGAGGAACAGTGGGCGTGCGTCGGCGACTTCGCACAGTTCTTCGCGCTGGTCCGCACCGAGGGCGTCGGGCTGGTGGGTGCGATGGCGGCCGAGGGGATCACGGAACTGGACCCCCGGTGCGCCGAGGCTCTGCGGGTGGTTGACGGGGAAATGGGCCGGCTGGATCGTGAGCGTGACCGGGTGAACGCGGAACGGGAAGAGAAAAAGCGCCGCAGGGATGCGGCCAAGTGACGGACGGGGCTACGGATGGCCACCAAACAGCTTTCCATCCAGATCACCGCTGAGGACGCCGCCAGCGCCACCGTGCGCAAGGTGGCCGACAACGTGCTGCGCGAGGTCGGGCGCGTGCAGAGCGTGAATATCAAGATCTCCGAGCGGGCGAGCAAAGGGGCCGATGCCGTCCAGAGCGCCCTGAAAACGGTGGCCGCCACCGCCGCGGCGGTGGGCATCGTGGCCACCGTGCTCACGGCGGGGGTGGGCCTGGTGGGGGCCAAGGCCGCGTCGACCACGGCCAGCTTTGCGGGGCTGGCGGTGCAGACCGCCGAGACCACCAACGAATTCGCCGAGCAGGCCCGGCAGATCAACGTGAGCACCGAGGCCATGAGCCTCTACGAGCACGCCAGCCGCATGGCCAACTTCGCCGGCGACCAGCTCGCCGCGGGGCTGCGCAAGGGCACCGAGAATATCGGCGAGTTTGTGGACCGGGGCGTGACCCCCGCCACCGCGCGGCTGGTGGGCCTGGGCGTGCGGTTGAAGGACGCCGCGGGGCAGGCGCGGAGCGTTGAGGCCGTGCTGAACGATCTGGCGACGGTGACCGGGCCGATGGACCAGGCCCGGCGGCTGGCGCTCTACACCGACTTTTTCGGCAAGGCGGGGACGGCGGTGGAGCGGCTGACCGCGGGGGGTCGGCTGCGGACCCTGCGCGCCGAGCTGCAGAGCCTCAACGGTGTGGTGACCGGCGGGCAGATCGAATCGGCCAACCGGATTGCCGACTCGGTGGGGCGCGTGCACACCGCGTGGGAGGGCCTGAAGCGGGACATGATGGAGCTGGCTTCGGGCCCGCTCTCGGAGGTGCTGAACTGGACGGCGCGGCAGATCGGCGCGGTGCCCGGTTTGCTGCGGGCCGACGCCCAGCTGTTTGACGCGTGGCGGAGCGGCGGCGCCGGGGGCGGCCGGGCCGTGGGCGATGCCGCGGGGGCGGCGCTGGATGCGCAGATGACGGCGGCCACCGACGTGCTGCTGACCACCGCCAAGCAGGCGGGCCTGGTGTTGGGGCACACCGCGGCCGAGGCGCTCGCGCTGGGCTTCCGCGCGATGATGCCGCGGCTGGCGGACTTCTTCACGGACCTGGGGTACAACGCGCTGGGGCCCTACATGCGGCTGGTGGGCCGGGATATGCCGCAGAGCGCCACCGGGCGCGTGACGCGGCTGCGCGGAGAGCTGGCGGGGACGGCGGCGCTGGACCCGACCGAGCGGGCGACATTGGACGCGGCGCGGTCGCTGCTCGCGCAGCTGGCGGCCAACCCGCAGATCAGCATGCCCCAGCGCGAGCCGTGGGCCCGCGGAGTGGTGGGGACGCTGGGCGTGCGGGACGATGACCGCCGGCGGCTGGAGTCGGAGCTGCGCAACGCCGAGGTGGTTCGGGACGCCGAGGCGCGCGAGCGGATCCGGCAGCTGGGCGCGTACACCGATGAAGCGCTGGGGCTGGTGACGATGGCGGGGGCGGATGCGGGGCGCGAGATCGACCGCGCGCTGCAGCGCATGGGCGCGGCCAACGACGCGGCGCGGTTGCTGGCGGGGTTCTTCAAGGACGGCCGGGTGGACACCGGCGCGGGGGTCTCGGGCGTCGGCGCGTTCTTTGGCCAGAGCGTGGAAGAGCCGGCGGTGAACGCGGGCGTGTGGGTGGACTACGTGAAGGCGAAGGCGGGCGCGGCGGCCGACGCGGTGGGTAAATTCTGGGGCAAGCTCGGCCAGGCGTGGGCGAAGACCCGCGCCGAGCTGGAGCAGGGGGTGCGGTACAGCGAGGGCCTGCGCGAGCGGATGGCCCGCGCCTTTGGCGATAACGACGCGGCCGACCGCCTGGCGCTGCAGTTCCGCCAACGGGGCGAGCGGGTGGACCTGCGGCGGCAGTTCGGCGACCGCGCCCCGGCCTATCTCTCGACACTGGGGAACACCCAGGAGGCCGAGCGCCAGCACCTGGAATTGACGATCGCCACGCGCGAGGCGATGCGAGAGCTGGGCCGCGAGCAGGACCGGTACAACACCGAACTGCAGCGCTTCCAGGACCTTGGCCAGGCGGGGCTGGTATCACCCGGATTTGTGGCGGTGGCCCAGGGGGACGCCACCGAGCGGTGGCGCGACCGCCTGGAGCAGGCCCGCCAGTCGCTCGAGGCCATTGCCGGCGAATTCCCCCAGGCCGCCGGCGGGCTGCGCGACACGTTCACGGATATGGAACGCCAGCTCGAGCAGGTGAACGCGCAGCTGGAGCGCATGCGGATGCTGGCGCCGCCCGAGACCTTCCTGGATGGCGCACGGGTGGCGCTGGCGCGGCTGCGATACCAGGCCGAGGACACCGGCGCGTTCGCCGATCAACTGGTGACCAACACCACGGCGCAGTTCACCGGCGGGCTGGCCAACGCGCTGATCGACGGCGCCACCCGCACGCGGCAGTGGGGGACCGCCATGCAGGAATTCGGCAGCAACACGCTGCGCATGGTTTCGCAGATGGTCACGCAGTTCCTGATCCTCAAGGCGGTGATGGGGCTGGTGGGCGCGTTCGCCGGCGGCGCGGGCGGGCCGTCCTCCGAGCTGTTCGCCAACGGCGGGCAATCCCTCGAGCCCGGGCTGGGCGTGGGGGCCAACTTCAAGTCGGCGTCCAGCGTGGCGGCCGGGCTGGGCAAGGCGGGTCGCGGCGGCTTTGGCGGTGGGAACACCACCGTGATCAACGTGAACGTGACGGGTGAGCAGGTGGCCACGCCGGCGAAGGCCGCGATGAACGGGCGGCTGCTGGCCGACGCGCTGCTGAAGCAATTGCGGCAGAGCCCCGACCAGCGCGGGCAACTGCGGGAGATCGCCGCCGCATGAGCGCGCCCGCCGTCAAACTCCGGCTCTTCAAGGCGCCCGCGCAGGCCACCGGGCCCAGCGTGGGCGCTGATGACTTTGTGGCGATGGTGCCGCTGGTGGAGGTGCTGAGCGCGGGGGACCCGCCGGTGGCGCCGACGCTGGTGCAGCGATTGACGCCGGGGGTTTGGAGCCGGCGGGTGGTGCGGTCGTCGGCCGGGTACACGCACACGGCGGCGCTGGACCGCGCCGGGCGCTCGCGGTGGGTGGTGGGTTGGCCGACGCTCACGCGCGGCGAGCGGGACGCGCTGGTGGCGTTCTTCCGCGATGAGGTGGTGGTGGGCGAGGGCGGCGGGCAGTTCGGCTTCACCATCGAACCCGACGGGCCGGGCAACGGCACGCTGGTTGTGCGGCCCATTGGCCCGGTGGCGCACCGGTGGGTGGCGGGGAACGGTGGGGGGGCGCGCGAGGTGCACGCGATCGAGGGTGTGGAGTGCGAGGAAGTGGTGCAGTAGGTGAGCAGAAAGGCGGGGCGGTATGGCGGTTTACACACTCTACGACCTGGCGGGGAACCTCTCGGCGTTTGTGGCCCAGAGCGAGGCGCGGCACGAGTGCATCCGCGGGCATGAGCGCGGGACTACGGCGCCGACCATCCCCGTGCCAGGGCAGCTGTGGAGCAAGAGCAATTACGGCTGGGCGGTGGGGCCCGCCGCTGACGCACTGATGTGGTGCGAGCCGGCGGGGTCGACGTTCCAACTGTTTGCCGACCCGCGCTACCCGCAGCTGAACGCCGGGGGCACGGTGGCCGCCGCGGCCAACCTGCCGATGGGCGGCAACATGATCACCGGGCTGGCGGACGGGTCGGCGGACGGGGACGCGGCGACGGTGGCGCAGGTGGTGCTGGCCGATGGCACCAACCCGATGACGGGGGACCTGGACCTGGACGAGCACGGGCTGGTGAACCTGCCGCCGGGCGGGCTCTCGATGGAGAACAAGCCGATCATCGACGTCGGCAACCCGACCAACCCCACCGACGCGGTGAACAAGGCGTACGCCGATGCGACGGCATCGGAGTGGGGAACCTTCGCCTACGCCGGGAGCGGTGCCGCCGTCACGGTGGTGTCGCTGGGCTACACGCCCTCGCGGGTGGTGGTGTACTTCACCAAGGTCAGCCCGTGCGTGCACGACACCGCGGCGGTGAACGCTGAGGACATCGTGACCAACGCCATTCTGGGGGGCACGCCCTTCCAGAGCCGGCTCAAGCGCACGGCCACGGGCTTTGAGTACCGCACGGCCAACAACGCCGGCAACGTGACGTTCGGGCCGGCGGCGTCGGCGACGTTCCAGGCGTTCAAGTGAGAGCCTACACCAACCCACTCCAGGTTGCCCGGCACCTTCTGGCCACGGACCAGGGGTGGGTGTTCCTTGTCGAGATCCCGGCGCTCACGGTGGGCATCTTCCGCCTGGTGCGAAGCTCGCACCACCTCGAGGTGGGCGGGCACTGGTGGCAGGCGGCGTCGATCAATATTGAACTGCCGGCGGAGGACGCCGAGGGTTCGCTGGGGGAGCTGGCGGTGAGCATCCCCAACACATCGCGGGTGCCGATGGCGTACTGCGAGAGCCCCGACATTTCGGAGATCCACGGCCGGGTGATGACGTGCAGCCTGTGGAACACGGGGCTGGACCCCGACGCGGGCGTGCTGGATGTGCTCTCGTGGCCGGCGCGGATCCTCAAAACCGTGGCGACGGCCAAGGCGGTGCGGCTGGAGTGCGGCCACCCGGCCCAGACGGCGCGGGCGCCGGGGCCGGTGTTCGGGCGGGACCGCTTCCCGGGGCTGTTGCCCTCGAGCGGGGTGCCGCTGATTGGGGATTGATATACGTCCTTTTTCGCGGCATAGCCGCAGGAGTTTCACATGTCAGTTCGATGCAAGTTCCAGTTGGCGGAGGTCACCGAGTACCCGAACGGCGGGAAGAACTACACGTTCCGCCCGCAGTACGACACCTCGATCCCCGAAGATCAGCGTTTCGCCAAGGCGAGTCCCTCCGGCGAATTCAAGATCTTCGTTGACAACCCGACGGCGCAGGCGCAGTTCAAGGTCGGCGAATTCTACTACTTCGATGCGACGCCGTGCGTGCCTGCGGCAGCCTGATCTCAAGTCCCACAGCACGAAAGTTCCGCGGGACTATTATGGACCTGTCGGACCTGATCAACCTGAAGTTTGTGGACCGCGGCCTTGACCCGGTGCGCGATGGCGGGGTGGACTGCTGGGGGCTGGCGCGGCTGGCGTGCCGGCGGCTGGTGGGCATTACGCTGCCGGAGGACCCAGCCGAGGCGCTGATGGGCGAGGGCGAGCTGGTGACCACGTGCGTGGTGGGCGAGCCGCGGCCAGGGGACATTCTGCTGTTCAACACGGGCGGAGGGAATAAGAAACGCGGGAACGAGACGCTGAGCGATGGGCTGGGGCTGCACGTGGGCGTGTGCATCGACCGCGCCCGGTTCATCCAGATCCTCGAGGGCGGCACCAGCCACCTCACCAGCATCATGGCGTACCGGTCCAGGATTGTGCGGCGGGTGCGGCTGAAGCAAGAGGGCACTGGGCATCGGGCACTGGGCACTGGGAAAGACAACCGACCGGCTGTAGCCGGCGGTTCTGAGGGGGACACGCGATGAGCCCGAGCACGGACATGGTGGTGCTGGTGCGGACCGCGCCCGACGTGCTGACCCACCGGTGGGGGCCCGTCAAGGCGCGGCCCTGCCGGCGCGGGGCGACGGCCCGGGACCTGGCCGCCGAGGTGGCCGGCGAACTGGGCTGGGACACCGATGCCCTGTGCATCATCGTCAACGGTGCCAAGCTGAGCGATGAACGCGCGGGCCGGGGACCCGGGGCCATGCTGCTCGAGGACGGCGACGACTTCCGCGTGGCGCCGCGGCCGGGGCTGGACCCGGGCACGTGGATCCTGATCGGGATCGCCATTCTCTCGGCGGCGCTGAGCGCGTACCTGACCACGCGGATCCGCGCACCCTTGCCGACCGGGAGCAACGACGCCGCCGGCCAACGCTACGTCTTCGGTCGGTTCAGCAGCGATGCCGTGGCCGGCGACCCCATCCCCGTGGTGCTCGGCCGTGTGCTGCGCCACGGCGGCAAGGTGATCCGCAAGGTGCCTTTGGACGGGCCGGACGGGGACTCGCGGGTGCAGATCCTGGTGGCGCTGGGGCATGGGCCGTTCAACAAGATCGGCGGGTTCACCGACGATGCCGACGCGGTGGACGTGACCGATGCGCGGTGCCCTGGGCTCTACATCCAGGACCAGCCGATCAGCAGCTTCCCCGGGTGCAAGGTCAGCGTCCGCATGGGCAACCCGAGCCAGGACCCGGTGGCGGGGTTCGATGATGTGGAGATCATCCGCGAGGTGGGCGTGGGCGGCACCACGCTGCGCAACACTGACGGCATGGACCGCACGGGCGGCAGCGCCAGCGCCGAGGCGGTGATGTTCAGCACCATTGACGAGGTGGACGCGGTGGTGACGCGGGTGCGTTTCCGCCGGGGACTCTACAGCATCTCCGCCGGCGGGCAGACCAACCCGCGCCGGGTGCGCTACCGGGTGCGGGTGCGCACCAGCGATATCGGCGGCGGCGCCGGCACGTGGGAGGCGTGGCAAACGGTGGTGCTCGAGCGGGCCGAGCAGAGCGAGGTGGTATCGGCCTTCCGCGTGCCGCGGCTGGGCGGATCGCCCGCCAGGCTGGACGTGCAGGCCGAGCGCATCACCGCCGAGCCCACACTCGTGGGCGACGTCGATGAGATGACCTTTGACAGCGTGGTGGAGGTGCGGGACGCCGAGCTGACCTACCCGAGCATCGCGCTATTGGCGGTGGAACTGGTGGCCAGCGAGCAGCTCACCACCGTGCCGCGGATGAGCAGCGACTGCGAGGGGTTCGCCGGGTGCCTGGTGTTCGACCCCGAGAGCGACCCGGCCGAGCCGAGCAGCGCCCTGGCCTACAGCAACAACCCCGCGGACCTGGCGATTACGCTGCTGACCAATGAGACCTGGGGGCTGGGCGGGACCTACGCCGGCGTGGCCCTGGACCCCGGCGCCCTCGAGACGCTGTTTGCGTGGAAGCTCGCCTGCGATGAGACGGTGGAGCGGCACCCGAGCATCGGGGGCATGCGGCCCAGATTTGCGTGCAATATCGTGCTGGCCGACCAGCGCGACGGCATCGACTGGCTGCGGGTGCTGTGCCGCGCGGGGCGGTGCACGCCGGCGACGGTGGGCGCCAGCTGGCGGTTCATCCATGACCGGCCGCAGGAGACGCCGGTGGAGATCTTCACCGAGGCGACGATCGCCGCCGACGACAACGGGGACCCCGACTTCACGCTCACGCGCGAATTGACCACGGGGGGCATCGTCCGTCCCAACCGTCTGACCGCCCAGGTGCGCAACGACCTGGCGGACGGGCGCGATGACCTGGTGGTGTTCCCCGAATATGAAACGCTGTGGCTTGCGACCGAGCCGGTGCGTGAGCAGGGGATGAAGCTCGAGGGCGTGACCGACCCCGAGCAGGCCCACGCCGAACTGGTGTACCTGCTCAAGCGCATCCGCGCCCTGGGGCGCACGGTGCGGCTGGTGACCACCAAGCCCATGCCGGCGGTGCAGCCGGGCGACCGGTTCGACGTCGCGTGCGACCTGCCCGGATGGGGGCTGGCGAGCGGACGGCTGGGGCCGGGGTCCACCGCGAGCGTGCTGGTGCTGGACCGGCCCGTGACGTTCACCAGCGGCGTGACCTACACGGTGCGGGTGGTGCAGCTGGACGGCACGGTGCTCACGGGCACGATCAAGAAAGGCGCGGGGACGTGGCACCCCGGCGAGGGGATCGACCTGGCCGCGTCGCTGGGCACCACGCTCGACGCGTACGCCGAGTTTGCCTTGGGCCCCATCGGCGCGGTGACCAAACCGTTTATCTGCACGCGGCTCACACCCGTGGGGGACGACGACAAGAAAACCCTGCTGTGGCAGGTGGAGGGCATCGAGTACGCCCCCAGCGTGTACACCGCCGAGCCCCTGGACCTGGCGGTGCCGAACCCGAGCGTACTCACGGGGATCGTCACGCCGCCGGGGCCGCTGGTCTCGCTCACGGCGCACGAGCGGACCTTCGGCGGACGCGTGCAGGTGGAGCTGGGGTGGACCCAGAGCCCTGCGGATGTGGAGAACACGGCGACGTTCCGCGTCTATCGCCGGATCAGCGGCACCGAGTCATGGGTGCCCGTGCCCGAGCCGCGCGTGGGGCGGCGGTCCTACGTGCTGGACATCATCGACGTTGACCGCGCCTACCAGTTCATCGTGGTGGCGGTGAGCGCGGCGGGGGCCCAGCTCTCGCCCTATGACCCGCGGCACCCGCTGGTGAACCTGGTGTACGGCCTTTCGGCCCTGCCGCCGCCGCCGCCCACGGGCCTGACGCTGACGCCGGTGGCCGGGAACCTGTACGACCTGACGTGGGATGCGGTGGACGGGGCCGTGGGCTACCAGGTGCTGGGCGGCGGAGAGCCGGGCACGGGCCTGCCCAACGACGGCGCCGAGGATTGCCTGGTGGCGGCGCGGACGATCGACCCCGAGCTGCTGGGCCTGCGGCTGGCGCCGGGGCATGCACGCACGTTTTGGGTGCGGAGCGTGGCGCCCAGCGGGCGGCTGAGCTTCACCGCCTCGAGCGTGACCGAGGCCACGCCCCCCGACCCCGCCGGCGAGAGCGGAAAGGACAGCGCCGACTATGACCTGACCAGCGACGGCACGCTGACGAATCTGCTGGTCGACGGCACGGATTTGGTGCTGGACGATGCCGACGCCGATGGCGTGTTCCTGGGGCCCGAGGAGGACCCCGGGACGCTGAGCCTGAGCCGGCTGATGGTGGCGATCGCCACGCTGAACGGGGCGGAGGACCCGGCGCTGGCGGACGCGGAGATCCCCATGCCGTCGATCGCGGCGGACCAGTGGGGCATCGTGAGCGTCGGGCCGGCGGTGGTGGGCATGCTCATGCCCCCGTGGCCGGACAGCGAACAGACCTGGCTGGTGGAGGCCCGCACCCACGACGGTGTGCTGTGGAGCGATTGGGAGGCGGTGACGCCGGGCGGCGAGATCCATCGGACCTTCCAGAAGTGGCAGGTGCGGGTGACGCTGCGGCGGGCCCACTTCCCCTACGGCCCCGCGCTGGCGGCCGTGCGGGTGGAGGTGACGGAGTGAGGCGGGAAGGCACTGGGCAATAGGCACTGGGCACTGGGAAAGACAGGCAGAGAAAGGCGCGGACGTATGGCAACACCGAGCGACACGATCAAGGGCGAGATGGACAAGATCAACCTGCCGGGCTCGGCCCTCGACACATTCCTGCAGGCGCTGGACGCGGCCGGCTTCCAGGTGGCCGAGAAGGAAGGGGGCACACCGGTGGAGGTGGCGGCGACGGTGACGCCCGTGCGGTCGAAAGTCGCGGGCATGCCCGGGGTTTTTCTCACCTACGTGGACGTGGGGGACGGCTCGCGCCTGGCGTGGCTGGAGTTTGTCGGCAAGGATGGGGTGCAGCGGGTCGGCGGGGTGACGGCGTTGAAGACCTGACGGGGTGGGGGAGTAGGGCGGAGAACGCCGAACCGTGAGACTTTGAGACTTGGCCCCCGCAATCGCCGGTCCTGCGCGAATACACGCCATTGATCGGTCTCACCTCGGTCACCCGTGGCGACTGACGGCGGCGATGACCTGGGGCTGGTCGGCCACCACGTAGCCGATCGTGGTGCGGATATCGGTGTGGCCCAGCACTTCCTTGGCGATCAGCAGGTCCTCTTTGTTGGCGAAGTACGTTGCGCCGCCGTGGCGGAGCTGACCGGGCGTCCAGCGCGCCCCCGCCGGCAGGCCCGCGGCGATGCACGCGCGTTCAACCGCGCGGCGGTAGCTGGCGGTGGTGTAGTGGTCGCCCCATCCGGCGGGCTTTGACCCGCGGCTGAGGCGGCGGGCCGTCAATGAGTGCGAGCGCCAGCGGGGATTGGTGCGTGTTGCCTTGGCGGCGGTGCGCCGCGCCCGCTCGGCACGTTTCGGAGAGAACACGAAATCGTCGGGCTCAAGGCCCTCGAGCCAGGGCGCCAGCACCACCAGCGCCTTGGGGCCCAGGTAGACGGTGCGGGCGATGCCGTAGCCTTCCACCTTATTGAAGTCGTCGCGCACGGCGTAGGCCGTCACGCCGGGGTCGTCGGTTGGCCGCAGGTCGCCGGCGCGCATGCCGCAGATCTCCAGCGGGCGGCAGGCGCTGAGCATCTCCAGCTCCACCATCGCCCGCACCGGTGCCGGCATGAACGGCAGCGCCCGCTGCACCGCGCCCTTGATCGGCGGGCGGCGCTTGCGGCCCTCACGGGGGACCGGCACGCCCGGCTCGGGTGCCCGGCCTTTGCGGAGCATCCGCACCGCCTGCAGCGACCGCCACACCGATTCGTCCACCGCGCCCATCTCCACACCCCAGCGGAACATTTCGACGATGGCGCGAAGGTATTTCTTGATGGTGCCGCGGCAGAGGGGTTGCCCCTTCAGCAGGCACAGAAACCGCTGCAGTTCGCGCAGGTCGCCCGGCTCAAACTCGTTCGGCGGGATCGCCTGAAGCCGCGCCAGCCGCAGGTAGTGCACGGCCCGCTCGGAAATGAAGTACATGGCGGTGGGCTGGTCGCGCTTGACGTAGTAGGACCGGCAGCTGAGCAGCCACGCGCGGGCCAGGTCGCCCACGGTGCGGTGGGTGAGACGCTCGAGCCGAATCCTGCCGGCGGAAAGCCCGCCGAGCTGGCGGGCGATCTCGCCGGTGGTGACCAGCGGGACGAGTGCGGGAAGTTCGGCGCGGTCGCTGGCGAAGCGGCCGTTGGCGCGGCGGGCGGCGCAAGGCATGGGGTGCTCCCGAATGGGATTCTGTTCGGCAAGTTATGGGGATGCGCACGGTCATGGGTTCAACCCATGATCCGCGGCGATGAGAACAAGCGGTTTCCACTGCAGGAGACCGCTGTTTTTCCTCAAATCGGGGTGGCGGGATTTGAACCCACGACCTTTTGACCCCCAGTCAAACGCGCTACCAAGCTGCGCTACACCCCGGATGTGTCCGCAACAGTAGGTTGCCGATCCCGTTTCGTCGAGGCGCACCGGCGGTTTCGCGGTACGACCCGAGCGGCATGAAAGCGCCGCACGAAAAAGGCCCCGGCGCTGGGCCGGGGCCTGTGGGGATCGGATCGATTCACCGCCGCATCACTTGATGAACAGCAGGTCGCGGTACTTCGGCAGCGGCCAGAGGTCGTCGGCCACGGTCAACTCCAGTTCATCCGCCGCGGCTCGAACGGCGGCCATGGCGGGCTTGACCTGGTCGCGCACCTGCTTGGCGTGCTTGAGCGGATCGGCGTCGTGGTGGTGCAGCGCCTTGTCGAGCTTGCTCGTCGCGCTCTTGAGTTCCGACACCAGCTCGACAAACTGCTCGAGGCTCTTGCGCATATCGGCGCAGTCCACATCCGCGGCCTCGGTGGCCGCGACGGCCTCGGCGATGCGGGTCTGGTGCGTGTAGCACGCGGGAAGGATCTGCGTGCGGGCCATGTTCGACATGACCTCGCCCTCGATCGTGACCTGCTTGACGTACTTCTCGAGGAAGACGTGCCCGCGCGCGTGCGTCTCGATCTTGCTGAGGATCTTGTAGCGGTTGAATATCTCCGCCGCTTTCTTGCCGAGGAAGACCGGCAGCGCGTCCACCGAGTCGCGCATGTGCGGCAGGCCGCGCTTGTCGGCCTCCTTGTGCCACGCCTCGGAGTAGCCGTCGCCGTTGAAAATCACGCGCTTGTGCTGCTTGATGATCTTCTTGAGCAGGTCGCGGACGACCGTCTGCAGCTTGACGGGCGAGGGGTTCTTGCCCAGGCCGCTCTCGAGCTGCGTGGCGCACCAGTCGACGCTCTCGGCCACGATGGTGTTGAGCACGGTCATCGGCCAGGCGCTGGTCTGCGAGGAGCCGACGGCCCGGAACTCGAACTTGTTGCCCGTGAACGCGAACGGCGAGGTGCGGTTGCGATCGCCCGCGTCGCGCGGCAGGTGCGGGAGCGTCGTGGCGCCCAGGTCGAGGTTGCCGCCCTTCTTGGTCCGCTTGGCCCCGCCGGTCTCGAGCTGCTCGACGATGTCGGTGAGCATGTCCCCCAGGAAGATCGAGATGATCGCCGGCGGCGCCTCGTTGGCGCCCAGGCGATGGTCATTGGAGGCCGAGGCGATCGAGGCCCGGAGCATGTCGGCGTGCAGGTCCACCGCGCGGATGACGGCGCAGAGGAAGACCAGGAACTGCATGTTGCTGTGCGTGTCCTCGCGCGGGTCGAGCAGGTTCGATCCCGTGTCGGTGGACATCGCCCAGTTGTTGTGCTTGCCCGAGCCGTTGATCCCGGCGAAGGGCTTTTCGTGCAGGATGCACTGCAGGCCGTAGCGCGGCGCGACGCGCTTGAGCGTCTCCATCACGAGCATCTGGTGGTCGACAGCGACGTTGGCGTTCTCGAAGATCGGCGCGATCTCGTACTGCGCCGGGGCCACCTCGTTGTGGCGGGTCTTCACCGGCACGCCCAGCTGGTACATCTCCTTCTCGGCCTCGGCCATGAACGAGAGCACCCGCGCCGGGATCGAGCCGAAGTAGTGGTCCTCGAGCTGCTGGCCCTTGGGTGGCTTGGCGCCGAAGAGCGTGCGGTCGCACGTCACCAGGTCGGGCCGGGCGAAGTAGAGGTTGCGGTCGATCAGGAAGTACTCCTGCTCGGGGCCGAGGGTCGTGTTGATCCGCGAGACGCCCACGTCGTTGCCGAAGACCTTCAGCACGCGCATCGCCTGGTTGCTCAGCGCCTCGATCGAGCGGAGCAGGGGGGTCTTGTTGTCCAGGGCCTCGCCCGTCCAGCTTACGAAAGCCGTCGGAATACACAAAGTTGTGTTTGATCCCGAGCGGTTGAGGAAGACCGGGCTGGTGCAGTCCCAGGCGGTGTAGCCGCGGGCCTCGAACGTCGCGCGGATGCCGCCCGACGGGAACGAGGACGCGTCGGGCTCGCCCTGTGTCAGCGCCGAGCCGGAGAACTGCGTGAGCACCCCGCCCGAGCCGTCCGGCACGATGAAGCTGTCGTGCTTCTCGGCCGTCAGGCCCGTCAGCGGCTGGAACCAGTGGGTGTAGTGCGTGGCCCCGCGCTCGATCGCCCAGTCCTTCATGGCGCTGGCGACGACGTCGGCCAGTTCGGCATCGAGCTTCTCGCCCTTCTTGATCGTCCGCATGAGGCGCTGGTAGACGTCCTTGGGCAACCGCTCGCGCATGGTGCGTTCGCTGAACACGTCGCTGGCGTACAGGTCCTCCAGCCGCTCGTTCTCGGCCGGGGCCTTGTGCGTCGGGGCCGCGTCGCGCCAGTTGGTGGCGGCCGCGATGGCCTCGTAACGGGACTTGATCAGGCTCATGTTCGCTCCGTGAAAACAGGAATATCGGTCGGCCTCGCCACTCGGCTTGGTCGGGTGCTCGGTTTGACGACCGCGAAAAGAGGATCTTCGGGTCCCCGGATCGTTGCAGGCTGCGGCGATCGGTCAAGGGACGACGCGACCGAATGCGGCTGTCGGTTGCTGTGCGGGATCGTCGGCATCGTCAAAGGTGAAAAACGTATCGAGGCGACCGATCCAGACCATGAAAAAGCCCCGAGCAGGGGTACTCGGGGCCGGGTAGTGCGTGACAAACTCGATCTATGGACGGTTTTGAGTGAGTCGAGATCTGATCATCGCCGGCGACGCAGGGCCAAGCCGCCGGCAAACGTCAGCAGCAGCGCCGAGGTCGGCGTCGGGACCGCCACGCCGAGCAACTCAACCTCGCCGATCTGCATGCTGTTGGCCGTGGCGGCGTTGCGGAGTGTCGGGAAGACCAGCCGGTACGAGGTGTAGCCGTTGGCGTTGCTGAACGTCACCGTCTGTGAGAACTGGGTCAGGGCGTCGATCGGAGTGGGCGGATTGGTCGTCACGTTGCGCCCGGTGGGAAGGTCCAGGGCGCCGGAGCTGATCAGCGTCCACGGACCCGCCGGAGACGTAGCTCCCTCGAGCGTGTAGCTGGCCGGATCACGCTCGGGCGCATCGTTGGCCGTGAACAGGCGCAGGCCTGTCACAATTGTGCCTCCTGTGTTCAGGCCGAACGTCGGCGTGACGATCAGCCCCGAGCCGAGGTCCAGGAAGTTCAGGTACTTGTTGGTCGTGTTATCGATGGCGTTCGCCGCGCCCTCTGCCGCGGGCGGCGCGCCGGAGAATCCGTCGCCGTCATTCAGCCCACTGATCACAACCACGGCGTCGCCGGGGCTGGTGACATCCGATTGGGCCAGGCAGGGGACGGCGCCGACAAACAAAAACGCGAGCGCAGCTACAGCAGAACGGCCGACCGTTGCAAATCGATGCGACATCTTCCTTCCTTTCATCTCCCGAGGCGACGCGACATAGAAACCACTGAGGGCTAAGGGTGTCACCTGATTCACAAAAGACCAATAAAACCCGACAATCCAAACCTTCGCCGTGTAAATTGTGTGCTGCCGAAGACCAAGCAGAATACGAACAGCAGCAG
>JBOHNM010000097.1:0-15896 GCA_050730675.1 Phycisphaerales bacterium
GAGCATGTCTGCGCGGGCAGGGGCGTGTTCCCGGGCGACGGCGGCGAGACGGGCGGCCTCGTCCATTTCGACTTTCTTACGAGCGAGGACGACAGCTCCGAGCATGGCCATGAGCAGGATGACACCGGCGACTTCGATGGAAAGCGGATGACCCTCGATCAGGGTCATGGCGACGCCTTCGATGTTGCTGAGCTGCATCGTCTCGGGCCACTGCGAACGCGGGATGACACGCTCGATCTGCTGCTTGTCGCGGACAACGATCGTGCCGAGCGTCCAGTCGATCGCGGGCTCGCGCTTGCCGAACATGTCGCGGAAGACGATGGACTCTGAGCCGCGCATGATCGGCTCGCCGTCGGAACCCTTGGCGGCCTTGAGGATCTCCTCGACGCGGGCCGGCATGACAGCCAACTCGTGGCTATCGAACGCCAGCGAGGGATTGGCCTTGAGCGAAACCGCTCCGCCAGAAAGGATGCCCGCCAAAGCTCCCAGGAGCAAGAAGCCGGCGATCGTGGCGATCACCGGCTCGCGGGCGACCCGGTCGTACTCGGTGAGCGCCTCGACGGCCTCTTCGCTCGGTCCTTCGGTCGCGAGCATGATGACGAAGAGGTAGGTGATGAGGATCGCGCCGGCGTAGACGATGACGAGCGCGAAGGTCATGAACTCGGCGGAGAGGATCAGGTACAGACCGCACGAGGCCAAGATGGTCATGATGAAGTAGAGGGCGGAGTAGATGGGGCGCGGGTGGGTGATGACCCGCAGGGCGCTGCCGAGCGCCAGTACTGAGAAAATGTAGAAGTTATAGTTCGGTATTTGACCGGGATATTTCAGGCCGAGCACAAGCATTAACAGACCGAATGCCGCGGCGGCGACCACGGCACCGACAATGAACGGGCTGAACTTGGGTTTGGGGAGCGCGGCCAGCACTCCGAGCGCACCCACGGCGCACGCTCCGTAAAGAACCAGCGGGCTGACCGCGGCGTCCATCGCTGACCGCTCCAAACCCCTCGCGCGTCGGCGGTCGCCGGGCGGAGAGGCGGAGAGGATACGGCATGGTCCGGGGATGTTCAACGCGCCCGAGCGCGTGGGTTAGGGACCTGTCGGTCGGGCGGGATGATGACCTGACGGCGGGCTCCCGGCACGGTGGTAGGATCGTGGGTTGACTCTGCTCGACCACCCCAGCGCGGCGCGGACACTCGGCGGCGTTCAGCCCGCACCGACCGCCCTTATGCGCACGCTTCCCAACTGGCTGACCGCATCACGGGTGGTGATGGCGGCCGTCTTCTTTGCGGTGCTGACGTGGTGGCGGTGGGAGGATTCCGCAGCCAGCCACGGGCGGACGGACTGGCTGCTGCTGTTCTCAGCGGCGCTGTTCATCATCGGCGGACTCACCGACGTGGTGGATGGCTTCCTGGCGCGGCGCTGGCACGTCGAAAGCGCTTTCGGACGGATCATGGACCCGTTCGCGGACAAGATCCTGGTCATCGGCGCGTTCGTGTTCCTGGCCGGCCCCGACTTCTGGCACGAATTTGAGAACAAGCAGAAGATCGTGATGAGCGGGCACGGCGTACAGCTCTCTGGTCTCTATCCGTGGATGGTCGTGGTTATTCTCGGCCGCGAGCTGCTGGTCACCTCTATCCGTGGCGTGCTGGAGGGTCAGGGCGTCAAGTTCCCCGCCGACGTGTGGGGGAAAGTCAAGATGTTCCTGCAGTCGGTGGTGCCGCCGACGGTGCTGATCGCCACCGCGACCACCAACGTGCTGCCGCACGAGTCGGGGTCGTACTGGAGCAACTCCTGGGGGCGGATCGCGATCGATGTCACGGTGTGGACGATGATCGTGGCGACGGTGCTCAGTGGCGTGCCGTACGTGGTGCGGTGCGTCGGCCTACTGGCGGAGTGGAACCGCAACCGCCGCGAGGCGCAGGCGTGAGCCGGTTCGCTGCACGCACACTCTGGATCACCACTTTCGGCCTGGGCCATTTGCGGCCGGCGCCCGGGACGTGGGGCTCGCTTCCGCCGTGCGTGGCCGCGGCCGTGCTGGCCCATTTTCATGCCATCCCCGGGACGGAGCTGAGTTGGTTGTGGTACGTGGTGATGGCCATCCTGCTGTACACATTCAGTATGGCGTGTATTTTCCAGGGCCCTGCGGCGGAGACCGCCTTCGGCCGCAAGGACCCGAGCCAAGCCGTCGCCGACGAGACCGCGGGCATGGCGCTGGTGCTGCTGACGATGCCCAACGGCGCGTGCGCGACATTCTGGGGCATGGTCGTGTGGGTCGGCGCGGCGTTCGTCCTCTTCCGCATCATGGACATCATCAAGCCGCCGCCGGCTCGCGGGCTGCAAAGGCTCAAATCAGGCTGGGGGATTCTGATCGACGACTTGCTCGCCGCGGCGTATGCGATCGGTGTGTTGTGGCTTGTGTGGGTACTGAGCGGGCGCTGGGGCTGGCGGGCGTAGTAGGGCTTGGATCGCTCAACCCAGCAACGGGGCGTTGCCATCACGTTCGACCGCGGCCGACTTCAGCGACGGCATCCGCTGCCCAGATTCATGCCGACTGGCTCTTCTTCTGATCCACGATGGTGACTTCCACCGCGGGCACAGTTGCCTCACCAAGGGCTTTCGCCAGCCGCTTGGTGCCGGAACGGTGGGGATCGACCCGCAGCGCGGCGGCGGCGGCCTGGGCAAGGGCAAGCCGCGCGGCGTCGAGACGAGCAGCTTCGAGGCGGGCTTCGACCAAGCGCTCGGAGTATTCAGGATTATCGATGGATGGTTCTGTCATACGTGAAGCGTCCTTATCTGGGCATTCCCGGGCGAATTGGTCATCATGACCAGCGCCGCAGCCTGGTCGAGTGAGCGGCGTTCCCTCTTCGGCAGCCTTATGGTCTAGGCTCGCGCCGCGCGCGATGGCAGCAGCGCCGCTGTCGCGCCCGCGATGATGACCGCGACGCCGCCGAGGGTCAGTCAGATGGCGCGGTCGGCGGCGGAACCGGTAAAGAACTTGGAAAACTGCGACGCGAACGAATCGGCGGCGCGGATGCCCATCACCAGCAGCACGATGCCGCCCACGACCAGAATGACCCCGATCAGACGTTGAGGTTGCATAAGCGCCCTTTCGTCGTGCCGTGTCCCGCAAGACGGCGACGGTGCTTCTCGATGTCTGCGGTGAATTACCGCAGGTAGCCCATGAGCAAAAGGATCATCACCACGACCAGCAGCAGGCCGAGCACGCCGCCCGGCCCGTAGCCCCACTTGCGGCTGTGAGGAAAGACCGGCAGAGCGCCGACCAGCATGAGGATGAGGACGAAGATGATGATGGCGCCGAAGATGCCGCCACCCCATTTCCATGCCGTGAACCCGGCGATTCCTGTCTTGAGCAATCCGTTCATGTGAGACTCCGTCTTGGGCGACCGGCTGCATTTCAGTTCAGTCGCGCCATTTTTCAATGACCACGCTGTTGTTCAGACGCACGAACGTCGTTGATTGCTGGAGCTTCGGTTCGTCCTTGGCACCGCCGCCGAATACCGAGAACACCGAGCCCTGGGCTTCCAACGGGCGGTACGACCACTTCCAGATCTCGCTGCCGTCGCCGAGCACGGCCCTGCTCGTCGGCTCACCGAAGACCGCGACCAGCCAATCCGAACGCGTCTCACCGACCTTGACGTGCTCGAGGAGCTTCTCGGAAACAAACGTGCCCTCGTACTTGACCGTCGGACCCTGCATCTGCATCTGGATCTGGATGGGGCCCTCGAGCTTGAACGCGCCGTTCAAGTCCCCCTTCATCTCGCCCTTCATCGTTCCGTCCATGGTCATTTTGGTTTCGCCGCAGGCGCCCACAACCAGCGCCGTCGCGACGATCGCTCCGAGCCAAGCGCCCTTCATCAACCACGCCCTTGGGTGTGAGTGACACCGCTGAGACCGCGCCGAGACCGGTTTGAGCGCTTGGTGAGTTGTCATCGAGAGCACCTGAAGCTGGGCAACACCGACAACTGTCGGCGGGCCGATTCGAAATCCCGTTCAGCACAAGCGTGCGTCTGGGATATTGGAGGCCGACTCGTGGACGCCATCGTCGCAGCGCTCAGCCGTACACATCATCGGTGCGTCGGAAGCCGGTGTCTATGCGGAAACTTCCCCCATCCCGGCAGCGAGCGGATGTTCGCGGAGTGCGAAGCGACGAGCATCGGCGTCACTGGTGCGTCCAAGGCATGCGCATCGCTCCGCGCGAGGTCAACGATCCGGCCGAGCTGACGATCGACGGCGGCCCAATCAAGATCCTGCCCCCCGCCGTAGCGCCCCCACAACTCCTGCGCGATGGCTTCCACCAGTCGATGGGTCTCATCGATCTCGCGGGCACGGTCCTGGGCGAGGCGTTCAGAGAGCTGCATGGCCGAAGTCCTGTCGGTGTGGGTCGCTCCCGGCGGTCCGCACCGGTGCGAGAGGAGGACATCATCATCACACCCCAACGACGCCGGTTGCTACGCGGAAACTTCCCCTATCGACCCCCGTCGATGGCCCCGACAGCCCGTTGCCCGCCCGCGACCCGTACACTTATCTATGCCTGTCCGCTCCCGTACCCGAAAGCCCGCCGCAGCGGCACTTTCGACAGTTCGGACGCCGGGCGGCAGCTCTGCAAGGCATCCGTTCTCCGACCCGATCATCACGATGAACTCGGGGGGGATCATCCAATCGGCGAGCGATTCGGTCGAGCAGGTCTTCGGGTGGACACCCACAGAATTATTTGGCCGCAACGTCAAGGTGCTCATCCCCGAGCCGCGGCGTTCGGACCTGGACCGCTACCGGCGCTCTGACGGCGGCACCGCCAAGCGCCGGGCCCGCCGCTTCGACGGGCAGCGCAAGGACGGCTAAGCACATGACTCGCCACGCCACCAACACGATTGCTGCCGAAACCGGACCGCTGGCTCGATTGGTCCGTCGGAGCGGGCGCAAGGTCGTCGGCCGGACGGGGGTGCTTCGTGAGCCCCGCCCGAAGGGGGGCGGAATCGTCTCGCACGCCATCCGTGCGCTCTGCGTGGACGACCACGCTGTGCTCGTTGAGGGGCTCAAGGCCCAGTTCGCGATCGATGGCGGCATCGAAATTGTCGGCCGATTGGCGACGGCGGGAAAACTGATCGAAGAGGTCGAGCGGCTGCGTCCCGGCGTCGTTCTGCTGGACATCGAGATGCCCGGCCCCGACGCTTTCGAGATGGCCACTCGCCTGAAGCACGCCCACCCCGAAGTTCGCATCTTTGTGCTGAGCGCCCATATCCGCGACGCGTTCATCTCCGCATCGTTCTCCGCCGGCGCCTCGGCGTACTTCGCCAAGTCCGACGAACTTGAGGACATCGTCCGCGGCATCCACGAGGTGATGCAGGTGAAGTCCGGCACGTTCCTGCTCGGGCCCAAGGTCCGCGAACGGTACCGCCCGATCACGTCGGGACGGAGCCCCGGTTTCTCCACCTGCGCAGACCACAGCAACGTCTCGGTCATGCGGGCGGGCGTCCCGATGACGCTCCTTTCCTCGCTCACCTCGCGCGAGACCGAGATCCTCCGGCTTATCGGCAAGAGCCTGTCGCGCACGCAGATCGCGACCCAACTCTTTCGCAGCGCCAAGACTATCGACGGGCACCAGGACCGCATGATGAAGATGCTCGGCATCCCGGCGCGCGCCGACCTCATGCGCTTCGCCATCCGCGAGGGTCTCGCCCAGGCCTGATCGATCCGCTCACAACCGATCAGGGATGTTTCCGCCGTAGACCGCATGCCGCGCGTGCGCCATGATGATTTCATCGCGTCGCCGGCGACATGCTCGGGGCGAATGCGGCGACTGTTGTTCTCGATTCTCCTCAACCTCTTGCCGTATGTAGCCGCAGGTCACCATGCTCGCCCCGAGCCTCGCCGATCGTTCATCCGATTCAACACTCCACTGAGTTCGCACAGAAATCCATGCCCACCTCTTCCGACAATCCCACATCAAACAGCGACACGGCTCGCAACCAGCCGTCCCCGCCGGTCGCCGTCCGCGCCGATGAGCTGCAATCGCTGCCACGCATCACGGCCGTCGTCGATGCTCGCCAGGATCAGTTGATGGCCGGCGAATCGGCCGACGGGGGCCCGCCGTCGCACCACCAGCGTGTCATCGAATGGCGATGGGTCGCGGTCGGATTGCCGGTACTCATCCTCGCCGGCGCGGCGTGGGCCGCGATCGCGGGTGTAAGCCTGGGCGCGGTCGCCGGATTCGGAGCCGTGTTCCTGCTCTTGCTGCTGCTGGGGTGCTGGCCGGTCCTGGGCGCCGGGCTGCTGCGCGGCAAGGAACAAGCCATCGCGCGCGATGAAGCCCTCGCCGAGCTGCCCGGTTCAAAGTCTCAGTAGATAACGGATCACCACAACCACACTCGTCCACCTTTCTAGGAGCCTCCACATGAGTCAGCAGAACATGAACAACCCCAACACCGCCAAGGATCTCAACGTCGATCCCAAGTCGGGCATCCTCGGTTCTCACCCCGTCGCCACGGGCGTGGGCGCCGTCGCTGCGGGGGCCGCCGCGGGAGCAGCGGGCGGCGTGGTTGCCGGCCCGGTCGGCGCGGTCGCGGGCGCGGCCGTCGGCGCGGTCGTCGGAGCTGTGGCCGGCAAGGCCACCGCCGAAGCGATCAATCCCACCATCGAAACCAAGTTCTGGCGCGACACCCACGCTTCCAAGCCCTACGCCACCAGCGCCCTCGGCTACGACGAGTATGCCACCGCTTACCAGTATGGCTGGGAGAGCTACGGTCGCAGCGGCGGCAATGGCAAGACCTTCGATAGCGTCGAGTCCGACCTCGGCCGCGGCTGGGACAAGGCCAAGGGCGCTTCGAGCCTCGGCTGGGACAAGGCCAAGTCCGCAACGCGCGAGGCCTGGGCCCGCGTTGAACTCGCGGCCAAGGACCTCACCCACTCCGCCAAGCACTGAGCCCCATACGCCCGTCTCGTTGAGTTCTGCGGGACGGCCCCCACAGGAGGCGACGGCGAGAGCCGACGCTTCCACTTGAATCCGGTGCGATGCAATCTGAACGCCTGCTTTTTCGTAGCGGCATTCGCAGTGGGCATGCCGGTGAGAAAGCAACCGCTAACACAGGACGGCTACCGGCCCGACCTTCTGATCATGATGGTTGCAAGCACGCACGCCACCACGCCCATGGTCGTTCCGAACGGCAGATACCAAAGCGACAGCACACCCGCGGTGATGACGAGGGTCGGGGCCCACACTTTCCCCGCTATCAGTGCGATCCCTGACACGAGCCACAGACTGCCGCTGAGAATGTGGAGGATCTTGACGGCCGTGGATCTCGGCTCGATCCCCAGAGAGATTAACACACCGCTCCACGGACCGAGTTGTCCGGTGTGCGGCCCCGAACTCGGCGTGACATAGTCCCCAACGGTCAGCGCGCGAACACCGTCGAAACAAAGCCATCCGCCGATCAACAGCGCCATCCCGACGAGTGTCCATCGAATCCACGAAAGAGATTTCACGTTTTCCGATCCAGCAATCGGTACGCCACCGCCTCGCTGATGTGCTGCGACTGCACGTGATCGGCCCCTTCGATATCCGCGATCGTCCGCGCCACGCGCCGCACCTTGTCGTACGCCCGGGCGCTCAGACCCAGTTCCGTCATCGCCTGCCCCAGCAGTGCGCGGCACTGTTCGTCGAGCGGCGCGAGTTTGTCCAGCGTTCGTCCGGAGAGCCGCGCGTTCGGCGCAGCGCCCTGCCGAACCTGCTGGCGTTCCCGTGCCGTCAACACTTGGGCACGCATCTGCGCACTGCTGGTTCCCTTGGGCATCGTCGAGTCGCCGCCCGAGAGCTGCTTCCACGGCACCGCCGGCGCCTCAACGTGGATATCGATGCGGTCGATCAGTGGCCCGCTCAGCCGCGAGAGGTACTGATCCTGCTGGCGCTTGCTGAACTCGTCGCGGGCGAAGTCGCCCTTGGGCGTCGGGTTCATCGCCGCCACGAGCATGAACGATGCCGGGAACTTGACCGCTGCGTGCGACCGCGCGATCGTCACCTGGTGATCCTCCAGCGGCTGGCGCAGCGTCTCGAGCACGAACCTCGGGAACTCGGGAAGCTCATCCAGGAAGAGCACGCCGTGGTGCGCGAGTGAAATCTCGCCCGGCCGCGGGATCATCCCGCCGCCGATGATGGCCGCGGCGCTGGCGGTGTGGTGCGGCGTCCGCACTGGACGCACCGTAATCAGCCCTTGTCCCGTCGGCATCATCCCTGCCGCGGAGTAGATCCGTGTCACCTCGATCGCTTCGTCGGGCGTCAGCGCCGGTAGCACCCCCGGCAGCGCTTTGGCCATCATGCTCTTGCCTGTTCCGGCCGGGCCAAGCATCAAAATATTGTGCGAGCCTGCCGCCGCGATCACGATCGCCCGCTTCACCGCCTCCTGTCCGCGCACGTCCGCAAAATCGACCTCCGCCGTTGACGATTGCAACAGACCCAGCACATCCAGCGGCGGGTGCGGAACCGCTTCGATATGTCCCGAGAGCACACCGACCAGTTCCGCGATCGTCGCCACGCCGATCGCCTCGATCCCCGGCACCACCGCGGCCTCCGGCGCGTTGTCCCTGGGCACGATCACGCCGCGGAGCTTCAGTGATTTCGCGAGCGAGGCCATCGCGATCACACCCTTGATGGGGCGCACGCGGCCATCCAAAGCGAGCTCACCGGCGATGAGGAACTCGCGCGGGTCGAGCGGCTCGAACGTCTTGGGTGCGAACGACGGCACATCGTCGTCGTCTTCCCCCTCACTTATCTGCTCGCCTAGGCGAGCAGATGAGTGAGGCGATGAGGAGCCTGCGCTCGCCGGCACAGCGAAGGTTCTCTTCTTCACCGTAACTTGAGGCCCGGGCCCGCGTGCCACCGCACCGGGCGGCCGGACCACGCCTGCGTTCATCAACATCCCCAGCGCGATCGGCAGGTCGTACGCCGGCCCTTCCTTGCGCACGTTCGCGGGCGCCAGGTTCACCAGCAACTTCCCGTTGCCCGTCTGGTCGAAGCCGCTGTTGAGCAGCGCCGTCTTGACGCGCTCGATCGACTCCTTCACCGACGCATCAGGCAACCCCACGACAATCGCGATCAGCTTCGGTTCACTCCCGGGGCCACCCCCGCCTCCACCGCCGAACTTGTCATAGTCAACCTCGACCTCGCAGGGGAGCGCGTCGATGCCTTGGAGCAAGTAGGATTGAACTCGGGCGAGCATGGTGGGCAGAGCATACCAAACGGATCACGAAATGCAAGAGGCTTCGTAACGCAATTCGAGCGCCTCTCCTTTGACCATGATTTGTGTTTCCTGACATGCCACAGCCATTTCAAAGCAGTACCTGCCAAGTGAAGAAGAAATCCGTCTCAAGCAGCAGGCATTTGCCACCCGCGAGATCAAAACCGCAGCAGGTTGCTCGCGCGGCTTGCTTTGCTGCACGAGGGGCCGGCAGTGATTCTCAATGGGACTCGCATTTTCGCCAATTGGCGTTGAAGTCGATCGCGGATGCCCTTGACCGAGACAAGCCGAAGATCCTCCGCACCACGACGGAAGAGGCCGCGCTCACCCAAGAGGAACTGGCGCCCGAGTTTGCTCGCATGGTCGGCACACTCCGGTTGTTCGCACGTCTCGTCGAGGATGGATCGTGGACCCGTGCCGCTATTGACCCTCCGTGCGACAACTCCATTGGCCCATCTCACGACGTCCGGCGAATGCTGCGCCCGCTTGGAGCCGTCGGGGTCTTCGGCGCAAGCAACTTCCCGCTCGCCTATGGCGTCTGCGGCGGTGACACCGCCTCAGCACTCGCCGCAGGCTGTCGTGTCGTCGTCAAAGAACACCCGGCCCACCCGCTCACAGGTCGCCTCTTGGCTCGAATCGCGCGAGAAGCGATCGAACGTGTCGGAGCCAATCCCAACAACCTAAGCTACGTGCCGCACGAGGACGTCCGCGACCTGCGCGTCCCGAATGAGATCATCAGTCATCCGGGTATCCGGGCAATCGGATTCACAGGCTCGAAGAACGCCGGTATCGCGATCGAGCGGACTGCGCAGCTTCGTGAATCACCCATCCCGGTCTTTGCCGAAATGGGCAGCATCAATTTCGTCCGGATCACCGACGAGGCTCTCAAGAGCCGCGGCAAGGAAATCGGCGACATCCTGGCGGATGCCATCCTGAATCGTCATGGGCAGCAATGCACCAAGCCTGGGCTTATTCTTGTGCAGAAGGCGGCGACTCTTGGCAAACCGCTTGTCAAGGCCATTACGGAGCGTTTTCGCGCTGCGCCTGCCCGGGACATGTTGGCTCCGTGGATACGCGACGCCTATCGATCGCAAGTTTCTCGATTCCGGCGCACGAAGGGATTCCGATTACTCGCAGAAGGAACGCCGAGCCGAGGACCTCGCGCGGCCACCCCAACATTGCTCATGGCCAACTGGAAGCAACTCGCCAGTGAGGCGCCCCTGCACAATGAGGCGTTCGGGCCTGCAACCATTATCCTTGATATCCCTTCGTGGGACACGATTTGGCTGCCCCACCCTGAGAGCCTTGCCGCGTCAATCTTCTGCGAGCCATCCGATCATGCGGAGATGTTTGGACCAGCGTTCATGATGGACGTGATCGAACGGCACACCGGCCGCCTCGTCTTCAACGGCCCACCCACCGGCGTCCGCGTCGCCGCCGGCATGGTCCACGGCGGCCCCTACCCCGCCACCAACCGCCCCGACACCACCGCCGTCGGCCCCTTCGCCATCGAGCGCTGGTGCCGTCCCGTCTGCTTCCAGAACTGCCCCGACACCCTCCTCCCGCCCGAGCTCCAGAACGCCAACCCGCGCGGCATCCTCCGCCTCGTCAACGGCCAACACACCCGCGATCCGATCCGTCCGTAGCTCCCGCGCCGCCTTGATCGCGTCATCGCCTGTTTGCTGTTCTCCCAGTCGCCCGTTCGCCCTTTTCATTCTCCTCAACGCACTATCGATCGATGGCCACCGAAGAAATCTACATCGACCTCTACCAGCGGGCGGTGCGGTACACCCGCGACGGCCGCAGCACCTTCGCGGATATCGCGCCCATCGGCCGCGCCCAGCAGCACTGGCGGATCAAGCCCGAGACGATCAAGTGGTGGCATGTCGGCAAGCAGACCGAGCCAGTGACCGACACCGAACGCCCCGCGCTGCTCCGGCGCATCGTGGAATTGGTCCGCCGGAAACACAGCCTGACGCTGGAGACGCGCGAGTGGAGCGCGGCAGAGATCGCGATCGCCGACGCCGCGCCCGACCGGCACGACCTGCCCGCGATCCTCTCTGGTGACCACCCGGAGAAGCCGCCCCCCCTCGCCGCCGAAGATACCGAAGCAGTCGAATCAGCCGCGGCGAACGCCCGCTACGCGACCGACCCCGAACTCGCCGCTCTCAACGAGCACTTGACTCCCCCCACGCCCGTCGCCCCGCCCTACGGCCAGCAGATCGACGACCCGCAGCTGCTCGCCAACATCGACGCCGTGCTCCGCAACCTTGCCTCTGCCGAGGCACAGGGCTGGGATGTCGCCCAGTCGATCTGCCGCCAGCTCCGCTGGTGCCGCGACGTGGTCCTCGGCACACCCGCCGAAGCCGCCCCCGGCCCCTTCAGCATGGGCCTGATCGCCACCCGCGAGTTCGACATGTACGGCAGCGAGCCCGAGCTGGCCGGCTTGATCAACCGCATCCAGGACGAGATGCAGCGCCGCCTGAACTCTTCTTGCTGATACCCCGCCGCGTGCGGCTCCCGTTCGCACCTGAATATCCACCCGATTTGCTCTATCCGACTGGGCGCAGTTCACCACACTCTTGACACCTTCGCTCTTGCCGCGCATCTTCTGAAAGGAGCGCTCCCGCATCGTGGGTCGGGGCACGCCCAGCGGAGTCCATCATGCCCCGCCAGCAATACCCTTTCCTGCTTTCGGCCATTGCCATCTCGCTGCTCGGCGCACACGCCCACGCACAATCTCTCAACATCCGATGGGGTTCATCTCCCACAACGCCCCCGACCACCTACGCCGCCGCTGGTCTGCCCGGCACGTGGAACTCGTTCCAACTCATCCCCGACTACGAACGCCGCCCCTTGGCGGCTCTCCACGGTGCCCCGACGAACGCGCGGCTCTACCAGTACGGCCCCTCCAGCGTCCTCGCGCACGACAACCCGACAACCACCGGCAACGATGCACTGCTCATGGACAGCATGGTCCTCAGCCAGAACAACCCCGTGGACTGCTGCTACTGGGTCGAGGGTCTGATGAACGGCTCGTACGAAGTGCTGATCTACGCACTGACACCCAACAACTCCAGCCTCTTCTGCCGCACACGCGTTGACTTCGCTTCGCCCGGCCCGACTTGGATCGGCGGCGCCTGGCCCGGGCAGCACACCGAAGGTGTGACGTTCTCTCGATTCAGCGTCACCATCTCCAACGGCGTCATCGGCCTGCACAGCGGCCAGTACAACGCGTTCTACCAGTCGGGTATCAACGGCGTGCAGATCAAGTTCCTCGGAGTGTGCCCCGCCCCGACACTGTCTCAACCGCCGTCCCCCGCCATCGTCGCCCCAGGCGGCGGCATTTCTCTCTCGGTCGCGGCCCAGAACCCCGCCTCTGTTCCGGGCGCTCTTACATTCCTGTGGCATCGAAATGGCACGTCGCTGGCGAACGATGCACGCACCACTGGGGCGACATCCCCCGCTCTGATCATCAGCGGTGCGCTCGCCGCTGATACCGGCAGCTATACCTGCACCATCTCCAACGCCTGCTCCGCCGTCACCGCCGGCGCTCTGGTGACCGTCCGCTGCACGGTCGCGGATGTCGCGGCGCTCGGCGGCGCCGTGGGCCCCGACGGAATTCTCACCGCCGATGACGTCGTCGCGTATCTTGCCGCGTTCTTCGCCAACGATCTCGCCGCGGCGGACATCGTCGGCCTGGGAGGCTCGCCGTCGGCCGACGGTTCGCTGACCGCCGACGATCTCATCGCATTCCTCGCGGCGTTCTTCGCCGGGTGCTGACAACACCGCCTCGCACATTGAGCGGGAGACCGTGACCAAGCCAGCACAGCTCTCGTTCAATACGTCGAGTGGATCGATTGCGCCCCGCGCTCCTTGCGGGCCGCCTCGATGATCCGCTCGGCCGTCCGCACGTTCGCAAGGCCGGCCCTCGCGTCGATCTCCGGGTGGCGGCCTTCCTTCACCGCGTCGATGAACGACTGGATCTCCATCACGATCGGCTCGCCCTCATCGACCTGCAGTTCCTCGATCTGAACGAGGTCCTGCCACTTCACGTTGGTCAGGTCGTCACCCTGGCGGAGCTGCTCGCGCACCTGGCGCATCTGCTCCTCGTTCGCCAATCGGCGGATGATCGAGCCGGCCTTGGCGCCGTAGTCGATCTTCACGTACGCGTTCTCGCCCGTAATCCGCGTGATCCGCTCGGTCTTGAACGCCAGGCGCGAACTTGTCACGTTCGCCACGCACGTGCCGTACGGTCGGCGGAAGACCAGCCGCGCGCTGCAGATGTCCTCGTGCTCGGTGATCACCGGCACGCCGCTGGCGTAGACCTCGTCGGGCTCGGCGCCGTCCATCAGCATGATGATGACGTCCAAGTCGTGGATCATCATGTCCATCACCACGCTGGTATCGATCGACCGGAACGTCATCGGGCTCACCCGCGACATCTCCATGAACCGCGGCACGATCGGCAGGCCCGTCCCCTGTTCTTTCTTCAGCGCCCGCATGATTGGGTTGAAGCGCTCGATGTGCCCGACCATCAGGATCGCCCCCGACGCATCGGCCGCAGCTTTGATTCTCTCCGCCTCGGCGACGTCCCCCGCCAGCGGCTTCTCGATCAGGCACGCCACGCCCGCGCGCAGCAGCGGCTCGGCCATCGCCCGGTGGTGCGTCGTCGGCACGGCGATCGACACCACATCAACGCCCTGCTTGAGGAGCGTCTCGACCGACGCGAGCCCCTTGCACCCGTACTGCTCGGCGAAGCTCTCGGCGCGATCTGGGTCGGCATCCACCACGCCCACAAGCTGCGTGTCGGCCAGTTGCGAATACACCCGCGCGTGGTGACGCCCCATCCGCCCGACACCCACAACCCCGGCACGCAACTTCTTGCGGCCCTTGGCTTCAACCTCAACAGCGCGTCCGGCGGTGGAAATGCTCATGCCCCTCACCCGTGAATCGCGGCGATCCTGCCGCTCGGTTGCCCGCCCACGGGCCGATCGACATCCGGAACAAACCTTACGCTGAAGCCAGTGCGCTGGCGTACTCGGTCTCGGGGCGCACGCCCACGAACTTGTTGACGACCTGCCCGTTCTTGAACAGGATCACCGTCGGGATCGCGCTGATCCCGAACTTGACGGCGGTGTTGATGCTGTTGTCCGTGTTGACCTTGCCCACCTTGACCTTGCCCGCGTACTGGTCCGCGAGTTTCTCGATCAGAGGGGTCAGCGCCCGGCACGGCCCGCACCACTCGGCCCAGAAATCCACCAGCACCGGCGTGCCGCTCTTGAGCACCTCGGCGTCGAAATTGGCATCCGTGAATTCTTTAACGTTCGCGCTGGCCATGGTCGGCCTCCGGAAGGTATATCTATCACACCCGATTTCCCGGCCCACGCTGGCCCCGGGAGAGGATGCTAAGCCCTTGGACGCTGGATTCAAGCCGAAGGTTCATCCGCGGGAAGACGGGCACCACCCGGGTATCGCGGCACTCGCAGGTACCCCCCTCCCCCACGCTGTAGCATGCCCGTTGGCCGACTTCGATCCCCCACGCCCCCACCTCCCACCCGAGGACGTCCCCCCATGTCGAAGTACACCGACAAAGTGAAAGCGGAGTTCCGCGAGCTCGTCCCCATCACGATCTTCTTCTTCCTCGCCCTGCAGATGCTCGCCCTCACGCAGTCGCTGATGCTGCGGACCTACGGCATCCCCGTGCACTCGTTCCTCGAAGCGGCCCTGGGCGCCCTGGTCATCGCCAAGGTCGTCGCCGTCGCCGACCACATCCCCTTCATCAACCTCTACCCCCAGCGGCCGCTGGCGTACAACGTCGTCTGGAAGACGCTCATCTACTTCGCGGCGTCGTTCGTCGTCCGCTACGCCGAAAAGCTCTTCCACACCTGGCGCGAGGTCGGCGGCAGCTTCGCCGATGCCAACACCGCGCTGCTCGATCGGATCGTCTGGCCCCACTTCTGGTGCGTGCAGATGTGGCTGCTGGTGCTGCTGGCCCTGTGCTGCTCGGTCCGCGAGCTCGCCCGGGCACTGGGCCACGGCCGCGTGGTCCGGATGTTCTTCCGCGACCCTCCGCCAAAGAAGTTCGCCACCGAGGGCGGGGGGGCAGGGTGACACAGCGGAAGGCGGGTTTGGCCGGGGGCTTCGGCAACGAGCCTCGACCGAAGTGAGCGGGGTGGGGCGCGAGGCGTGATAAGCTCACCGCATGCGCTGGCGGCCATCATCCTCACGCAGGGACACAAAGACGGGCCGCAAGCGGCGGATGGCGGGGTGGTTCCTTCTTGTGCTCGGCGTGCTGATCACGGGTGTGTGGGGGGCATCGCGGTGGTGGTGGGTTGGATACTGGGGGTCGGAGTGGGGCATTGGCGTGGGTTCGGGCATGATCGACGGGGTGTACCCAGGGACACTCGGGTCAAGTAACGTCGGGTGGTCGGTTTGGACGCCACCTCCGGAAATGCAATATTGGCGGTGGAGTGCGAGCGACAACCTACGGCATCCCGATCGTTTCATGCATATGTGCCTCTGGCCCTTCGCCCTCGCCTCGCTGCTCGGCGGCGGGTGGCTGGTGTGGTCGGGGCGGCGGGCGCGGAAGAGGGCGATGACTGGCGTGTGCGGCAAGTGCGGCTACGACCTGGCGGGGCTGGCAGC
>JBOHNM010000098.1:0-15661 GCA_050730675.1 Phycisphaerales bacterium
GCAATTCGTGGCCCTCTTTTTGAGCAGAGGGTCAAACGCATCGGGAAATGCCGATGCCGATTGATTCTGGAATTTTGCGATTGCGCGGAGGGGCGCGTGCGCGCCGTTGCGCATTTTGCGGTCACTTGTTCTTTGGGAGAAAGATGGGGAGAAGTGGGATTTGGGCGCCTGGCATGGCGGGGAAAAGACGGTTCACCACAGGGACACAGAGGGCACAGAGGAAGGCGAGAGGGAAGACTGGGTTCGAGGCATGGATTGCGGGGCGGCGTGTGAAGGCGACCAGACGTGCGGGCGGCCAGGGAAAGGCCGCGGGGGGGTGGAGTGATTCGGGGTGATTTGTTATTTGGTCTGCGGCGGATAGCCAATGAGTCGGAATCCGTGGTTCCTGCCACCGGTAGACTCAGCACGGATGGACGCCGCGGGACCAACGCCTTCGTGCAAAGCCTCTCGAAAGGCTCCCGGCCGCAAGCGGCGATGGGTTGGTTGGGTGATGCTGGTGCTCGGGGTGGTGGTCACGGGTGTGTGGGTGGCATCGGGGTGGTGGTGGAGCGGTTATAACGGCCGCTTCACGCAAGTGTTTGTGGCCCGGGGCACGGTCTTCGTTTACCAAAGAGATTTCGTCGATCCGACAGTCCCGCAGGGATGGAGCACGGCGCGGATGGACGCCCAATGGGAATGGACAGTCACAAGCACCTTTGACGATCTCGGCTTCGCGTATCAGGGACAGCCGAACAGCCGGGTTGTCAATGGTCGCATCGCGGGGTACATGCGGTTTTCTGGGTACAGGTGTGTGCTGGTCACGCTCTGGCCGGTGTGCCTGTTGCTCCTGTGCTCTGGGAGCGTGATGCTGTGGTCGGCGCGGCGCGCCCGCCGGCGCGGAGTGGCCGGGGTGTGCGTGAAGTGCGGGTACTCGCTTGCGGGGCTACCCGCCGGCGCATCGTGTCCTGAGTGCGGCCGCGAGGGGACCAGCGCGGTAACACCTGCATGAACGCTTCAAGTGGTCGTGGTATATCCCGCGCCAGAGTTCCCGGCCGCAAACGCCGCTGGGCGGGAGGAGGGTTGCTTGTCGTCGGGGCATTGATCGCGTGCCTGTGGCTGGCGTCGGGAAAGTGGACGTTCTGGTACGCGAAGGGGTTGAGTCCGACCGCTGTAAGCGGGACGCGCGTGGTGGCATCGCAGGGCGTCCTCGAGTTGGTACAAGCGCGCGATCCTCGTCCGTTTGACCAACTCAGATCATGGTGGCTTTGCGGATCAAATCCCACGATTTGAGCTTCAATGGATGTCCGGTCGCTCCGTGCATCTCGGCACAGGCGACGGCGGATGCGCCATGATGCGTGACTGGCCGCGTCATCGAATTGTGATGAATGCCGGCATTGGCGGTTACTACGAAAGCTCCTCTCAGTTCAGGGTTCTCGTCGACATCTGGCCCCCGGCACTGCTGATCCTCTCGTTCGGCGGCTTCCTTGTGCGGTCCGCGGCAAGGGCACGGAAATTCGCGATGACCGGAGTGTGCGTCAAGTGCGGGTACAGCCTCGTGGGGCTCGCGGCGGAGGGTCCGTGCCCGGAGTGCGGCCGTGCGAGGGGGTCCGCTTGAACCTCCGCGCTCCAAGTTGTGGCTCGGGCCAACTCGCCCGCGGTGGCGGTCGCCGGTGGGTGGGGTGGGTGCTGCTGATGCTCGGCGTGCTGGTCGCGGGGGCGTGGGTGGCGTCGGGGTGGTGGCAGGTGTGGCTCTGGACGGATGTGGGCGAGGTGAAGATCACCGCCGGCCAGGTCTCGCTGCTGGCGTCGAACAACGTGGAGGGCACCGTGTTGCTGTTCCGCACCAGCGTCGTCCCCACCGTCCCCGCTGATCGCGGATGGAAGATGTGGCCGGAGTGGGGACGCCCCAGCCATTTCATGTCCGTGGCCGTCGGGGCCCTCTGGTACGTGCGCATCCCGTTGTGGATGCTGCTGATCCCGATCGGCGGCGCGGAATTCTGGCGGCGGGCGGCGCTGCGGCGAAGTGCGCGGCCGGGCGTGTGCGCGGCGTGCGGGTATGACCTGTCGGGGCTCGCGCCGGGGAGCGCGTGCCCGGAGTGCGGCGAGTCGGCGGGAGTGTGAAGAGGACTTCTTTGCGCTTTGACGAACGGACCCCTTGCTTCGCGCCTGAAACTCACTACTCTTATGTGACGAATAGATGGCTCGCAACGAGCGCGGCTGCGGCGGTGGGCCCGGCGCTCGACAAGTCAGACGAACAGCGCGCACGAGCACTGCGGCCACGCCAAGACGTCGATCCACCGCTGAATCGGTCCGGACTGCTGAACACACGATCGCATTTCTCCCGCTCGCACGTTCACCGGACCTTGCACAAGACGTCTGCCCTCACCCATGGCCACCATCACCTCATCGACGAAGAACGCTTTTTTGCACGGCCGCTGGACCGCTGATGAAGCGGCGCGGCTGTACGGCATCCCCGACTGGGGCAAGGGGTACGTCGGCGTCAACGAGCAGGGGCACCTGACGGTGATGCCCGCCAAGGACGCCGGACGACAGGTGGACCTGTTCGAGGTGATCAACGGGCTCAAGGAGCGCGGCATCCACACGCCGGTGCTGCTGCGGTTCAACGACATCCTCGAGCACCGCCTGCGCGAGATCCGCAAGGCGTTCGACGATGCGATCGCCGACCAGCAGTACGCCGGCGGGTACTCGTGCGTGTATCCGATCAAGGTCAACCAGCAGCGGCACGTGTGCGAGCAGATGGCCAACCTGGCTGTTGAGATGAACTTCGGCCTCGAGGCCGGCTCCAAGCCGGAGCTGATCGCGGTGCTGGGCCTGTCGGCGACGGCCGGCGGACCGGGCGTCAACGGGATGCCGATCATCTGCAACGGCTTCAAGGACTCGGAGTTCATCGAGACCACGACGCTGGCGACCAAGCTGGGGCGGAACATCATCCCGGTGGTGGAGAAGTTCAGCGAGCTGGAGCTGATCGTCAAGCACGCCAAGCACTACGGCGTGCGCCCCAAGATCGGCATCCGCGTGAAGCTCTCGGCCCGCGGGGCGGGACGGTGGGAGTCGTCGGCGGGGGCACGCTCGAAGTTCGGACTGTTCGTGAGCGAGGTGCTCAAGGCGGTGGACTACCTCAAAGCCCACGACATGCTCGATTGCCTGAACCTGCTGCACTGCCACGTGGGCAGCCAGCTCTACGACATCCGCGTGCTGAAGAACGCGATCAACGAGCTGGCGCACATCTACACCGAGCTGCACCGCCTGGGCGCGGGGCTGACGATGCTCGACATCGGCGGCGGCATGGGCGTGGACTATGACGGCAGCCAGAGCGCGTGGTCGAGCAGCATCAATTACAGCGTGCAGGAGTATGCCGCGGACGTGGTGTACCGCATCAAGGCGGTGTGCGACGACGCCAAGGTGCCGCACCCGATGATTCTGTCGGAGAGCGGGCGGGCGATGGTGGCGTACTCATCGGTGCTGGTGATGGACGTGCTGGGGACCAGCCGCTTCGAGGCCGACCCGGACATGCCGGCGATCGAGAAGGCGATGAAGGCCGAGACGGAGGTGCCGCAGCCGGTGCTGGATTTGCTCGAGGCGCACCAGAACCTGACCGACCGCAATCTGCTGGAGGTCTACCACGATGCGACGCAGGCGCGCGACGAGGCGATGAGCCTGTTCTCGCTGGGGTACATGAGCCTGCCGATGCGTGCGGCGGCGGAGCAGCTCTTCTGGGCGATCGGCCACAAGCTGCTGGAGAAGGCGAAGAAGCGCGAGAGCCTCCCCGACGAGTTCGAGAACCTGCCGGACCTGCTGAGTGATATTTACTTCTGCAACTTCTCCCTCTTCCAGAGCATGCCCGACTCGTGGGCGATCGACCAGCTCTTCCCCATCGTGCCGATCCACCGCCTCAACGAGGAGCCGACCCGCCGCGGCATCCTCTCGGACATCACCTGCGACTCCGACGGCAAGATCGATCACTTCGTGGACAAGCGGATCGACAAGAAGGCGCTCGAACTCCACGAAGTGAAAGACCTCCCCGGCGAGGGGGCGGGTGTCGAGCCCTACTACCTCGGCGTCTTCCTGCTCGGGGCGTACCAGGAGATCCTGGGCGATCTGCACAACCTGCTGGGCGATACGCACGCGGTGCACGTCTCGATCGACGACCAGGGCCAATGGCACATCGACGAGGTGATCGAGGGAGACACCGTCGAGGAAGTCCTCCAGTATGTTCAGTACGACATCGCCGACATGAAGCGCGCGATGCGCCTGGATGTCGAGGCCGCCTGCCGCCAGAACCGCCTGACGCTGGCGGACGGCAAGGCGCTGCTGAAGTTCTATGACGATGGGCTGGAGGGGTATACGTACCTCGAGGAATAGCGCGGGGCCGTCATCATCTAGGAACTGCTCGTGTGCCACACTCCCGCGCTTCGCGGTGGTGTGCTGTCTTGCAGGAAGCCCGACCGTCAGGGAGGGCTCCTCGAGGCGGTTTCACCACAGAGTTCACAGAGTGGCATAGAGGAAGACGGAATGCGACTGCGAAGAGGGCGAAGCGGGAAAAGAGCATCCATCCGTGAGATTTCCAGATAATGGAGCGTTGTAGCGCATACCGAACTATCTGATACACGCACGATAATGACGTGCGTTACACAAGAGGCCTCGACTTCGTTATGCTATCCAAGGCTGACGTTACGCCCCAATATTGATGGCGAATGACCGGTATTCTTGGAGCACGAGTATGGCCAATAGTCAGCCCGCATCTACTCCGTGCTCGCCCGATCAGAACTCGGCCGAGCAGAAATCGGTATCGGAACAAATTATCGACGAATGCCTGGGCAGTGAGCTGCTTGCGAAAGCCGTCTCACCAGCTGCGCTGGCTCTTCTCAAAGAGTCGCTCATGCGCCACCCACTACCCAAGTCCACCCAGATAGTTCAGCTTGTAAGCGTCGAGGGAGCCGCCAGTGCGCATCCACAAACTTAGGATAAGCAATATTCGAGGCATTCGCGGCCTCGACATGACACCAGATGGATCTTCAATCGTTGTTGTTGGGGACAACGGCACGGGGAAGAGCGCCATCATCGATGCCGTTGATTTCTTACTGACCGGTGACATCGATCGGCTGAGAGGTCGAAAAGGCATAACGTGCCGGGACTACGGAGGACACATCGATGCGGAGCCCGGGAGTTGCTTTGTGGAAGCCATGGTGCAAGTCCAAGACGTAAAGGATCTTGTGTTATTGAGGCGATCACTGGCGTCGCCCCTGCTGCTGGAGTGCGAAGAACAGCACTTGGCTCGGGTGCGTCCTTTCTTGAACACCGCGGCGCAGCGTCAACACATGCTTACTCGTGCAGATATCCTGCGTTTCATAGCAGCAACGGGGGGCGATCGTGCGGACTTGGTCCAAGGGATCTTGAATCTCGATCGAGTCGAGGCTATTCGGCAACTACTCAAAGCCGCATCGAATGATGCGAAAGCACTCGCGAAGCAAGCATCCATCGCTCGGGCCATGGCCGAGAGCACCCTACGAGCAACGTTGGATCTTCCGACATGGAATAACGTCCTCGCAATCAATGAGATCAACAGGCTCCGCGCTTTGCTTGAGGGCACACCAATCACAATACTGGCTGACGCCGGTGTCGGGCTAACCCCTCCCGCGACCGTCCCACCAGAACTCGGCATATCCACTTCTCGCCACGGTCTATCAGACATTATTCAGGCCGGAAAGTCGTTGGCAGATCAGGTCATATCCGGTATCGACGCGGCGGATCAGCTCTTGCTGAAATCAGTCGTTCAGATCGGCTCTGATCCCGCACGACTGACCGCAGCAAGGCACTTGGAACTACTTGAACTCGGTATTGTGCAATTGGGCCAAGAGACAGATTGCCCTCTGTGCGAAACTAGTTGGGAGCCAGGAAAACTCCATCGGCATCTTGCTGAGAGAATCGATACAGGTAAGAATGCGGCGCCGATCTGGGCGGAGATTCAGAACTCGAAGAGAACACTTACAAATTGGCTTGGTGGCCAAGTCGATGTACTTACTCGCATTATCGCAGATGGTCCTCTATCCCCAGGCGGGGTCGATCCTGCTGGCCTTGCCCCAATCCTGAAATCGTTACGTGATCTACAGAATGCGCTCGTCGATCCGATTGCGACTTATTCGAAGTATCGCAAGCAAGAGGTCGAATTGAGCGAGCAGCTTGGCTGTATCGCCGCGAGAGATGTACTAAGGCAACTCTACACGGAGCGGGCGACGCTCGCCGCGAAGAGTCCGCAACAGAAGGCATGGGATACTCTGACCAGAGTCCAGGAAAACGTCAAGGTGCTGCTCGCTGCGGTTGCTGCCGAGAACAAAGCAACGTCGGTGGCGCAGGCTGTGTTGATATTGGAGTCGCAGTATCTCATTGCACGCGACCACGTGCTTGGTGACTTGTATTCGCAAGTAAAGTCGCGATTCGTGGCACTATACCGACGCCTTCACGCGCCGGATGAGCAGGAATTCGACGCAGAATTGCGACCTGACCAAGCGGCGCTTAATTTTGAGGTAGAATTTGGAGGAGCGGGCAAAGTTCCGCCACTAGCGCTTCACAGTGAGGGGCACCAAGATAGCATGGGCTTGTGCCTGTTCTTCGCACTGGCTGAGCACGCTCATGGAGGCCGACTTCAGTTATGTTTGCTGGACGACGTTGTCATGGCAGTGGACATCGGTCACCGTCAGGCGGTAGCTACTCTCCTCGCTGAAATGGCGGCAACGACTCAATTCCTAGTGACAACTCATGAACAGGTGTGGGCACGCCAACTCATGAACGCGGGGCTGGTGACATCGAAACAGACAATCCACTTGATATCTTGGAGCCTCGAGGGTGGCCCGATCACATCCAACTTGCCAGATTTCATCGAGGAAGCTCGAACTCATCTAGGCAGTCAGAATATTCCCAGCGCTGCGGCGGCTCTCCGCCGTGGACTAGAGACAATGTTCCATTTCGTGGCCGAGTGTCTGAGAGCGCCAGTGCCGTATTCAATGCGAGGCCAGCATGACTACGGTCAGATGTGGACGGCGTGCGACGGCATGCTTAAGGACCTTCATGCCCAAGCGGTCAAGTCAGCAGGAAAGTGGAAGCAAGCTGAAACACAGGAATCGCTCGCGCAGTTCGGTGAACGACGCCGCGCTACCTTAGCACGGAAGTCCTTAGTAGAATGGGCAGTCAATCCAAACGTCCATTACAACAGTTGAATGGACATGAATGCCACCGAATTCGGCGAGGTGATCGACGCATTCGAGGCGGTTAGGGACCTTTTTCGGTGTGCTCAGTGCATGGGCCTGCTTAATGTCGTCGCTGAAGGGGCCAGTCCTGTTACGGTCAAATGTCCATGCGGTGCTACCGCTTGGAATCTTGAGCGCCGTTAAGGCAGCCCACCCGCGACATCGACCCTTCCACCGGCCATTTCGCCAAGAACGCCCACCATCCCGCGCTTTTCACCCGCCGAGCCTGACTCTCCGCGCACCCGGCCACACTTTCTCCCCTCCGTGCCGCGCTTTTCGCGCGTCCGGCCACACTTTCCACTGGTCAGGCCGCGCTTTCTCGCCGTCGAGCCACACTTTCTCTCGATCGAGCCACGCTTTTTGCCCGCCGTACCGCGCTTTTCGGCCGCCGCGCCACACTTTCGGCCTCCCGCGGGCCCTGTTTGTCGGGGTTCCGGAGGGGGAATCCTCGATTGCCGCTGGAAAACCGGGGTCAGATTTGAGGATGGCATGCTGATGCAGGGGCTCCGCCCCCGCACCTCCGCCGGAAAATGCAGAAGGCAAGAGGACCGCGCAACCCATGCCTCCATGCGTGCGGGCTGGGGGGCGCTGCGTCTTCGGACGCCCTGGGCCCCGGTGCCCGCACGCCATCCCTACTTGGAATGCGCTTCCCGTCTTCTCCATCTCGCCGCCCCTCCCGATCTCTGCCCCCGCAGCGACACGGGGCGTGTGCGCACCCCCGCCTGAAAACGCTTACGTGACACATACATGTGGATTGCACACAATAATTTGGGTGCGCGCCTCAACCCTTCCTCGACGCGGCCGATGGCATGGGCCGCGCACAACCCACCAGAGGCGAGCGCGACTCACACGAGTCTGGGGATGTGCCCCACTCGAACCGTGTCTTTCTTTGGAGGCCTCGCTATGACAACCGTGATACCGTCTCGTGATTCGGACTTTGTCGTCTGGGCGCAGCAGCACGCCCCTGTTTTCACCGCGGCCGCTGCGGCCGTTGGCTTGACGGCCCCGCAAGCCCTGGCCTTTGCCGGCGCGGCGACATCGGTGCAGCAGTCGTTCGCCACCGTCGAGGCGGCCCGCGCCGCCCTCCAAGGCGCTCAGGACGCCTGGGCGATCGCGCGGCTGAACTCCCGCCGCACCGCGGGGGACACCATCCGCTTCATCAAGGCCTTCGCCGAGAACGCCAAGGACCCCGGGGCGGTCTACGCGCTGGCGAGTATCCCCGCGCCCAACGCCCCGTCACCGATCGGGCCCCCCGCCGCGGCGACCACGCTCCACGCCACGCTCGACGTCGCCACCGGCACCCTCACCATCCGCTGGAAGGCGACCCAGCCCAAGGGCATGAGCGGGGTGGTCTACCAGGTGCAGCGGGCGATCGGCTCCAGCTCCAACTTCACACAAGTGGGCCTGACGGGCTCCAAGAACTTCGAGGACTTTGAGATCCCCTCGGGCGCCTCGCGCGTGCAGTACCGCGTGATCGCCCAGCGCGGCAGCCAGCAGAGCCAGACCAGCCCCGTGCTGGACGTCCGCTTCGGCACCGGCAACCAGGGCGAGACGCTGATCCTGTCGGAGACGTTCGCGGGCAAGAAGCTTGCCGCCTGATCGAAAGGCGTTTCACCACAGAGGGCGCAGAGAGCACAGAGAGAGGCAAAGACCGGGTTCAAGGCACCGACGCCAGGAACCCCTCAGCACTACCAAGGCCCCGGAGCGATCCGGGGCCTTATTCAATGGCCTGCCCGCCGGGGGTGGTTCGGCGCTCGCCCAATTGGATCAGCCGGCGCCCCCCGGATTCTCGCACTGGTCGGCGTGCCGTACTCTGCGCATTCCACTATGTCGCCACGCCCCGCCAAATCCAAGCGATCCGCCCCGTCCAAGAAGGCGGCCAAACCCAAGCCGCGGGCCAAAGCGGCCCGCCCGGCCAAGCCGATCGCGCGGACCAAAAAGGCGAAGCCGACCAAGCAGGCCGCATCCGCGCAGGCGTTCACGCTGCCCACCGCCGAGCAGATCGCCGCCACCATCGCCGAGGCCCAGCGGCAGGTCATGGCCGCGGCGGTGGGGGGCGAGTCCATGAAGATGGACCCGGGCACGGTGAGCTTTCTCTCCGCCTTCGCCAAGACCGGGGAGCACATCGCGCTCGCCGCCGTCGCCGACCGTCATGGCAAGCCGATCTTCTCCACGACGGGCACGCGCTGGAATGTCCATGGCGTGGAGCAGTTCGAGAACGGGACGTCGCTCTACCTGCACCACCTGGACCACCCGTGCATCGAGCAGCGGGTGATAATCTGGCCGCCCGACACAGGGACGTTCGAGAGCTTCGGGGAATCGATGCCGCTGGCGGCGCTCGGCGAGGAGCTTCACAAACGCGATGACGCGCTGACGAAGAAGCCGGCAGCGCCCTTTGAGCCGCCGGCGAGCTACTTCCGCGACAGCGTCTTCAAGCCCCGCAAGTTCTACATCTCCCCGCCGGACCGCGACGGCGAGCGGCCGCCGTTTGACCCCGAGCGCTTTGTGATCGACGCCGAGCCCGCGGAGGCGCATGGCGAGCGTTTGGCCGCGGAACTGGTCATCAGCTTTGCAAAGACCAAAGACCGCATTTTCGATCTCGTCGGTTCGGGGTGGGATGCGCGGGTGGAGGGGTCAGGCCCGCTGGTGAATATCACGCTGCGGCCGCCGTTTGATGTAAAGAAGACCCTGAAGCTCACGATCGATCTCGAGAACTTCGTGGTCCGCCTCCCGGGGCAGACGGAGACGCTCCCGATCGACTGGGTGCAGCGGCATATTCACAACTCCGTGCTGTACCTCGATTGGGAGGTCTTTCTCACCGCCCTCAAGGTCGGCCCGCGGCCGGAGGGCGTGCCGGACATCGTCATGGAAGTGCCCGGCGGTTTCACGCTCGAACTCTGGCCGGGCGAGGTACGCCACGCCCTGCCGTTCCTTCACCCGCGCATTGTCGATAAGAAGGGCCAAGCCATCTTCGACGCCCGAGCCAGCCAATGGGGCGCGATGGTGGACATGGACGAGAAGCGCCCCTTGGTCGTCCTCCGGCTGGTCAGCACCGACATTGCCGAGCGCGAGGATCGCTTCGCCGGCGCCAAATTCGCGCTGACCCTCGACCTCGTCTCTCGCCGCGCGATCATCGGCGGCATGGACGGCGGCACGTTTGTCGGCCGCCTGCAGGAGATGGTCCAGCGGGTCCGCGGCGTCAAGTGGCTGCTCGAAGAACTCCAGGAACTCGCCAATCGCGGCAAGCCGGTGCCGCTGCCGAAGCCCACTGGAAGTCGTTAGTTGTTGGTTTTTCGTTCTTCGATCTGATGTCGCATCGAGCCGTTCCGGCACGCCGCTTCATCCTTCCCCCACTACCCTCGCCCCATGACCGCCTCACCCTCTCCGATTGCCACCGCCGCGATCAACTCCGTCCCCGCCATCTCCCCCGAACGCCTTTCGCTGCTGCGGGCGATGTCCGCCTCGTATCCCGATCGGTTCGACGCCACGCGCGAGATTGCGGGGCTCTCGGCGATGCTCGAGCTGCCCTCGGGCGTGATCCACGTCATCTCCGATGTGCACGGTGAGGATGCCAAGCTCCGCCACGTGATCCACAACGCCTCGGGCGCGCTGCGGCCGCTGGTCGAGAGCGTGATGAAGGACAAACTGACGCCGCAGGAGCGCGAGCAGTTTCTCGCGGTTCTCTACTACCCGCGCGAAGCGCTCCAGCGGTTCGCGCCGCTGATCATCGCCACCGGCCAGCGCACCGAGTGGGTCCACCGGATTCTCGCGCTGCAGTGCGACATCATCCGCGAGCTGCGCCGTTCCTACCGGCGCGGGTACGTCACCGGCCTGGTGAGCGCCGAGTTCCGCGAGCTGCTGGTCGAGATGCTGAGTCAGGCGCGGTCGGACTACTGCAAAGCCATGCTCGCGGCCTTCGCGCGCTACGACCGCGACTTTGCCGCGCTCCGTGCCGCCAGCCGCCTGATCCGCTCGCTCGCGTGCTCAGAGCTCATCGTCGCCGGCGACATGGGCGACCGCGGCCCGCGCATGGACAAGGTCATCGACATCCTGATGGCCCAGCCGCACTGCTCGGTGTTGTGGGGCAACCACGACGCGATCTGGATGGGCGCGGCACTCGGTGAGGACGCGTGCCTACTCACCGTGCTGCGCTTCAGCGCGCGCTACCGGCGTGCTGCGCAGCTTGAAGAGGGCTACGGCATCCTCACCACGCCGCTCGAGAAGCTCGTGCGCGCGTGTTATGCCGACGACCCGGCCGAGCAGTTCAAGACCAAGGGCTCCGGCTGGCGCGATGAACTGACCGTTGCCCGGATGCAGAAGGCGATCGCGATCATGCAGTTCAAAGCGGAAGGGCAACTCTTCGCGCGGCATCCCGAGTGGAACCTCGACCACCGGCGCGTCCTGCACGGCATCGATCTCGCCAAAGGGACCGTCACGCTCGACGGCGTCACCTATCCGCTGGTGGACAAGCTCCTCCCCACGCTCGATCCCAAGGACCCGTACGCGTATTCGCCCGAGGAGGCCGAGTGCATGGGGCGGCTGCGCCAGTCCTTCACCAGTTCGCACAAACTCCGCACGCACATGAACTGGCTGGTCCGCAAGGGCGGCATGTGGACGCGCCGCGACGATGTGCTCATCTTCCACGCGTGCGTGCCGGTTGATGCCGCGGGCAACCCGCTCACCCTTGCCGTGGACGGCCGCGAGTTGGCCGGGCGTGAACTGATGGACGCCCTTCAATCCGTCACTCGCCGCGCCTTCCGCCGCGGGCCGATCGCCGCGGGCAACCCCAACCCCGATGCCGACTGGCTCTACTACCTGTGGGGCGGCCCGCGCTCGCCACTGTTCGGCAAGGACAAGCTCTCAACGTTCGAGACGCACTTCATCGCCGACAAGGCCACGCACAAGGAAATCAAGAACCCATATTTCGAGCTCATGCACGATGCCGAGTTCGTGAAGAAGATCGGCCGACTTTTTGGCTGCGGCGAAGACAGCGGCGGGGTTTTGATCGTCAACGGCCACGTCCCCGTCAAGGTCGAAAAGGGCGAGCAGCCCGTCAAGAAGGGCGGCAACGCCGTCACCATCGACGGCGCGTTCAGCGAGGCCTACGGCGACCGCGGCTACACCCTGGTCATCCGCCCCGACCGCGTGGACCTCGCCGAGCATTCCAAGTTCGAGGGCGTGGATGCCGCGGTGGACAAGGGCTCGGACATCGTCCCCAAGGTGCAGACGATCAAGACCTACGCCAAGCCGCGCCGCGTGCGCGACACGCAGCAGGGTGAGCGTATCCGGCGCACGATCGACGATCTGGATGCGCTGGTGCATGCGTACCAGGAAGGACTGGTGGCAGAGAAGGTATGAATCGATTCTGCCACCTGCCGCCAGTTCATCCCGCGTGTGATTACGAGCCAGAAACGAAGTGACGGAGCGAGCCGTCCGATATCAAGTGCACCCGTCATTCATTTCTCGTCGCATCACGCTTTCGGTCGCCTTCCATGCCCCGCTGGCTCCCGCCCATCCGTGTTCCCGATTCGCTCTGGCGCATGCTCGTGCTCCGCGGCGACCGCTCGCCCATCGAAACCACGCGCCACGAGTTTCCCATCCGCGATCTGCCATCACCGCTTCACGCCTTCCGCGCCCTCTTCATCACCGACATCCACTGCGGTCCCCTCGTCCCCGACGACTATCTCCGCGCCGTCTTCCAGCACGCCGCCTCGCTCAAGCCCGACGTCTACTTCCTCGGCGGCGATTACATCGATCGCAAACCCGTCGAGTTCGACCGCTTCTGCGATCTTGCCGCGCCCATCCTCCAGCAGTCAACGCCCGTCCTCGGCGTGCTCGGCAATCACGATTGGTGGCCGCACGCCAAGAATAACGGCCACCCCCACCCCCACCCCCACGCCGGCGCTGACCGCCTCCGCTCGGCCGGCATCCGCATGATCGACAACTCGCGTCTGTTCCTGCAGCCCGACCGCCGCTGGACGAACGAAGCCGCCGACACTTCGCTCCTCTGCGTCGCCGGCTTCGGCGACATCCTTGAAGACCGCATCGACCTCGACGCCGCGCTCGGCGATATCCCCGCCCATATTCCCCGCATCGTTCTGTCCCACAACCCCGACGCCGCCGCGCTTCCCGCCATCCACACCCGTGAGCACCGCATCGACCTCATGCTCTGCGGCCACACCCACGGCGGCCAGTGCGTCCTGCCGCTGATCGGCCCGCCGATGCTCCTGATCCGCAACCGCCGCTATGGGCGCGGGCTCTGCCAGGGGCCGGGGTTCCCGATCCTGACCAGCCGGGGCGTGGGCGTCACCTCGCTGCCGATCCGCCTCAACTGCCCGCCGCAGATCCACGAGCTTACTTTCCTCTCGGAAACCCCTAGAAACACCGCAATCCGGCCCTGAAACCGGCGGGGGCGTTCGCCCATCAAACGCTTCCGTCGTATGGTTGGCTTCGGGGGGCTGGTGGCGCGTTGGTCGCGCCGTGGAGAAGCAAGAACATGTTGGCCCGCATTGCCCCCGCCGTTTCGACCCTCATCGCCTCGGTTGCCCTGACCGCCTCGGCCGCGGCAGGTGATGTCGCAACATTCCACTTCGCCAACTACGGCCAGTCATACCTCGCCGCGATCTTCGCGGGCGACCCGCGCGTCGGCCGCACGGTCCTCAGCGCCCGGATCACGCTCGACGTCACGGTGCCCGAGGGCCTCGACGCTACCGAGTTCTTCACCGACATCGCCCTCCCGATCGAAGTGCCCCCCACCGGCACCAACTTCGTCCTGCTCTCGGGCGGCGACCTGGGTTGGAGCGGCTCCGGCACGTTCCACTACTTTTTTGAGTCCACCGACTACGCCGGCACCATCATCGCCACGCGCTTCGGCGCCGAGACGCCTCCGTTCGGCCCCGGCGTGCAGATCCTCGAAACCTCCCAGATCGAACTCATCCTCGCACCCACCACCGCCGCCTGCAGCATCGCCGATGTCGGATCCCTTGGCGGCGGCGCACAGCCCGACGGCCAGCTCACTGCCGACGACATCGTCGTCTACCTCGGCGCGTTCTTTGAAGGCAACCTTGCCATCGCCGACATCGCCACCCTCGGCGGCGGCGGAGGCGCCGACGGCGAGCTCACGCCCGACGACCTGATCCTCTTCCTCGGCACGTTCTTCACCGGCTGCCCCTGAGGCACGATCTGCCGATCAATCCACACTTGCGCCGGGCATGCCGACGTACTCGAACGGCAGTTGGACCACCTGCGCCGCGTGGACGATGTGCACCACCATCTTTGGCGTGCGCCCGTACCGATCCGGGCGCACGCTGAATTGACCGATGATTGTCGCTTCTCCCGATGGGCTCGCCACTTCGCGCAGCGATACCTGCACACCGCCGGAGTTGGGCGAGTTGGGGTCATTGATGGCCGCGGCGTTCAGCAGCGGCAGCGGTGAGGCCAACCCGCCCTCGGGCGTGCGCATCGTCACACGGAATTCCACCTGCCCCGCCAGGTTTGGCCGATCGCCCTTGTTCGATTCGTCCAGCCGCACGGTGTACTTGACACCGGGGCACAACTCCAGTTCCTTGCCGCCCAAGGCCACATCGACCTCGTACGTCGCCTCCTCCGTGACAACCTCGCCCTGCGCGTAGCCGCGGACACGCCCGAACGTTTGCGGCAGGTCGCCGACGGTGAAGTTCGCGCGGATCGTTCCCGTGCGCCGCGGCCGCATTCCTGGTCGCCCTTCCCACGGCGTCGGGAATTTCGCGCCGTAGTCCGCGCCACCGCCGTAGGAGGGCTCTTCCTGCATGAGCGGCATGGTCAACACACTGCGGCCGGTCGAATCGGTCGCCTCGGTCACCACCGCCTTCGGCAGTACTCGAGCCGACTTGCCGGGCGCTTGAATGTCCATGTTCAGATGCACGTTCCAGCCGCGCGTGGCGGCCGAGCGGAACCTCTCGGCAATGAATGTGCGTTCGAGCGACGCCCCCATGCCGCGCAGCGCGATCTCGAACCCCTCCACCTGAATCTTCGCGGCCAGCAGATCCGTCGCCGGCACCCGATGGATCTCGACGCCCGATCCGCCACCGGAGACAGTCGAGGTCGAGACGTCCGTTTTCGGATGGCTCGGCGTGGCGCACCCCGCCGCCGCGATCACCGCACCGCACACCGCCGCCCGCCAGCACGTTGAGATGGCCATCGTCGCACTCCTGGAGATTCCAGACAGTGAGACTACCAACTCGGCCGTTTGTTGCAAGCCCTCCCGAGACGTGACACAATCGTGACAAGGACTACGGCGACGGGTCACCCATCGCCTCCCAGGCCATCATCTTCGTCCCGTGCCACGTCATCCGGGCCGGGTCCATCTTCGCATACGTCCCCGCGTGTCCATCGAAGAACGCCAAGTTGCTCGCCCCGTCGTGCGGTCGCTCCTCTCC
>JBOHNM010000099.1:0-15643 GCA_050730675.1 Phycisphaerales bacterium
GTGTTGTCGGGTCCTTGCCGGCCTCGATCGCCTCGATCTCGTGGAGGCGGCGCGCGTGGCGGCCGGCCTGGAAGGGCGTGGCGAGCCAGACCTCGGTGATCTTCTCGATCAGGCGCTGGCCGAGCAGGTCGGCCGAGAGGCAGAGGATGTTGGCGTCGTTGTGCGATCGACTGATCTCGGCGGTGAGTTCGTCGTGGGCGAGGGCGGCGCGGACGCCGGGGATCTTGTTGGCGGCGATGCACATGCCGATGCCGGTGCCGCAGATGAGGACGCCGCGCTCGTGCTCGCCGCGGCGGAGGGCCTGGCCGACGCGGTAGGCGGGGATGGGGTAGTCGCAGGTTTCGCCGGAGAGCTCGCTGAGCGCGGTGACCTGGTGGCCCAGGGCGGTCAGCCGTTCGGAGAGTTGGCGAGCGGCGGTGGAGCCGCGGTGGTCGGCGCCGAGGGCGATCTTCATGACTCAAGCTCCTTGAGGCGTGCGGCGATCATGGCTCGCAGCGTGCTCGCCAGAGAGGTGTAGGCGGCCTGACCGGCGCCGATAGGGTCCGGGACGTCGCGCCCGGCGGGGTCGAGCAGATGGAGCTTGGCGTTCTCGCCAGGGGCCATCGAACGGAGGGCGGCCAGGTGCGAGCGGGTCATGGCATAGACGGCATCGGCCTCGCGCAACAGGTCGGGCGTGACGGAGCGCGAACCGGCGAAGCGATGGTGTATGCCCAGGGATTCGACGGCGTGGACGGTCTCGGGGGTGGTCGGTGCGCCGGCGGCCGCGGCGACGCCCGCCGAGCGTACGTGCGTCGGGACTTGCCCTGGGCCGGATTGGAGCATCGAGGCGGCGATGGCCTCGGCCATGGGGCTGCGGCAGGTGTTGCCGGTGCAGACGAAGAGGATGGTGCGGCGGAGGCGTCGCTCGATGTAGGGCGCGTCGTAGACGCCGGCGCGGACGAGGCGGTGGCCGCCGTCGGCGGTGAGGCGCAGAACCGTGGAGGGCTTGCCGAGCGGGGCGGGGCCGCCGTCGAGGGTGAGGGCGAACTCGACGCCCGCGCCGAGCAGGGCCTGGGCGGCCTCGTGGGCGGACCGGGCGGCGCCATCGCCGGAAAGGCGCACGCCTTCGGCAGCGATCGGGAAATCGGCGGACTCGGCCAGGCGGCGGGCCCAGGGGCTGTCGGGGGCGCGGGCGACGACGACACGGCCGTCGTCGATCGCGCCGGGGGCGACGCCCAGTTGCGAGCGGAGGGTCGTGAGCTGGTCGGCGGAAAGCTCGACCAGCAGGGTGACGGGGCCAGGGAGCAGCACGCGGACCACACGCTTGTGCAGGGGGGAGACCAGCGGGATCGTGCGGGCGAGCCGCTCGGCCGACGGCGCATGCCAGGCCGAGGGCTGGCGGGTTTGATCCGGCGTGGTGCTGGGGGCCAGAGCCGGGCGGGAGGCGTGGAGGCGGGCGATGGCGTCGGCATCGGCGGCATTGGCGGCGATGCCGTAGACGGTGTCGGTGGGGAAGATGATCAATTGGCCGGCGCGGAGAGCTTCGACGGCGCGGGCGAGCGAGACCGCGGATTCGGCGTCGTTGAGCTTCAGGAGCGGGGGTGAATTGGTGCGGGGCGCGGCGGGCACGAGGGAGTATGAGTCGGGAGGCGCGCGGTGTCCAATCTCGGGGAGGAGCCAAGCTTTGAGGCTCCGAAATGGACGAAAAAACGGATAAGTGCTCGCCGAACTCAATACGAACCTCGAGGTCTGGATAACACGAAGTTCGAAAATACTGGAAAAAGGGATTGACGCCCCGACTGGGGTAAGGTATCTTGGTGGTGGAGTGTGCATGTAGTCGACGCGTGAGAGTCGTCTACATGGGCAGGTGCCGTATTCCGGGGTAGTGTCCCGGGAACGCCTTGCTAGGGATCGCGAGGGAAGAGTACATCGGCTGAGAGAGATATTCGGCTGAGAGGGTACTGAAAGACGCGATCGCTGAGCAAGGGCGGCATTTGCCACCGAGAGTTTCCGTGGGCCTACACACCACGGATAAGGGAGGATGGAAGAAGATGCGATCGATTTCTACCGTTATGTCGGGAGTTTTGGCCCTCGCGGTTGCCGCGACAGCCGCGAACGCCCAGTTCACCCGTCCACTGACTGCCATCGATGGCAGCGGCAACACCGTTTACAGCGGCTGGAACATCACCGTCGGCAGCCCCGGCGTGATCGACCTGATCGCCGATGCGATTTTCATCCCGGGCGTGAACGGTCAACCAAGCACAGTTGTGGTGCAGAAGTTCGCTGAGTTCCGCACCATCGATCCGTTCACCGGTCTGCCCCAGCCGCTGACGATCACGTTCTCGCAGGACCCGAATTTCACCGATGCGCAGACGGCCAGCCGCATCGTGATCACCGACGAGTACATCACCAACACGTCCGGCCAGCACTGGTCGGCGTTCCAGATGGCGTTGCTGCCCAGCAGCGGCGCGGCCGCGTTCAACCCGGCTCTGTCGGCCGGCTTCTCGACGATGAACTCCAGCCCCCCGCCGGTCGGATTCACCAACACCGCATTCTCACTCGGCAACACCGTGGTGACGTTCTCCGGCGGCCCCGGCGTGGGCTCGGGCAACACTTGGACCCCCGGTCTGGCGGCCGGCGGCCTGGTCATCGACGTTGACCTGTCCTCACCGAACCCCGTCGTGTTCGCTCTCAAGGAAATTCCGCTGCCGACCCCCGGCGCCGCGGCCCTGCTCGGGCTTGGCGGGCTGATGGTCTCGCGTCGGCGGCGCTAAAGGCGCATAGCTCTCTGGTGAGCTGTTCGAAAGAACAGCTCACCGATTGATTGTCGCTCGCTCCGCGGAGTGGAAACCGCGGCGTGGAAGGGGTTGGCCGGTGGACGGCCCACTCCTACATCCTGGGTCCTGTCGGAAGCGTTGTTTGCTTCGGAAGAAGGGAGTTGCGGCGTTCCGTGACGCGCGGTTGTCCCGCATGTTCACCGGCCGCCGGTTGTCGCATGCCCGCCGCGCGCGGGTTCGGGGAGAATGCACGTGTATCAAATGCGTCTTATTGTTGCGCTCTGCGCGAGCGCCGGGCTTGCATCGGCGGCCGCGGCTCAGACGACTGTCAGCCTGGGCGGCGGATGGGAAGCGGTCATTCCTGACCCGGCCGCGAACGTCGGCGTTGTCGGTGTGCTCGCCGGCGATGTCCACATTACCAAGACGGCGGTCTTCGGGCCGGACATCATCACGGGCCAGCCGTACCCGGTGTCGATCCAGTTCCGGCAGGTTCTGCCCGACGCGCTGACGTCGTCGCGGATCATCATCGACCAGGAGTTCCTGACCAACCTCAGCGGGATGGCCTGGACGGGCTTCCGCATGGAGCTGGTGCCGACGGCCTTCGTCGAGTTTGACGCTACCAACCTGCCGACGGCGTTCGGTCCGTTCGCCACCGTCAGCCGGCCGACCACGCACACGCTGCTGTTCACCGGCGGCGGCACCGTGCCCAACGGCGGCCAGTGGTTCCCCCAGAACATCGTGATCAACATCGACCTCGCCAGCAGCGAAGCGCCGATCATCTTCCAGCTCAAGGAAATCCCGCTGGTTCCCGGGCCCGGCCCGGCGGCATTGATGGGTGTCGGCGGCCTGCTTCTCACGCGGCGTCGGCGCTGAACCTGACCTGTCCGTATCCATCCAATTGACTCTCGCACTCCACTGAGTGACAGCGGGGCGGCCGGTAGACCGCCCCGTTGTCCTCTTTTTGACTCAATTTCGCCCCTTATGGCCGATCTGAACGGCGACAAGCGCTGACCGGTAAAACCCCGCGCAGCGTAAACTCGGTGCTCGGACTCGTGAGGGCGGGATCACTCCCGCTCCGGCAAACGAATAGGCAGGCGGCCTTGGTGCGCGCGGCGCAAACTGCGCCCGTACCGTGGGGTGTCGGCAAGGAGCCAGGCGATGATGTCTCGTTCTCATCCATCCAATGTCCGTCGCGCGTTCACCATTGTCGAGTTGCTGGTGGTCGTGGTGATCATCGTGATCGTGCTGTCGATCCTGCTGCCGGCGATCGCCGGGGCGCGCCAGGCCGCCAAGCGGGCCAGCACGCTGGCGCTCATGAACCACCTGGGCACGGCAACCAACGCCTTCGCGCTGGACAAGAACGGGCGGATGCCCGGGTACTTCAGCGCGGCGGAGATGGGGAGCGCGGAGAATGAATCGCGCAACCTCTCGGCGATGAAGAACATGCTGCTCGACCTGTCGGGCGGCCTGACCACTGCTGCGGCCAACGGTGCCAACATCCTGGCCGTCGGTCCTACGGCCGGGAACACCGTCAACGTGGATCTCACTCAGATCGGTGCTTCAACAGGCGGCGGCAATGGGGCCAAGTCGTACTTCACGCCCGACCAGAAGTTTTATGTTCCCCAGAATGTTGATGGTCAGATGATGACGCCTGTCGCGTCACTCCCTCCGGGGCACGCCAATTTGCCTGACATTGTGGATTCTTGGGGTAACCCAATCTTGGCATGGGTCGAAGAGGATCGCGCCACGAACACGTTTGCGGCAGAGACCTCCGCCAACGCCAACGTCATTCCCAAGTTCTACCAAGCTTCCAACGCCTGCTACCTTGGCGCCCGGGCGCTCGGAAAGAGCGGGCGCAATCAGAATGGCAGTGCGGACCCACACAGTTTGATCGGAATGGGTTTGCCACCCGCCCAGTTGTTTGGTGGGCCCGGCGGCAACGGCACGTTCGAGGCCTTCCTCGGCAACCCGGCCTACCCCACGCGTATAAACCCCATCCGCCCGGAGAAGGCCCGCGGCCCGGTGGTGTTCCTATCAGCCGGTCCCGACGGCTACTACCTCAGCTCCGACGACCGCGGCGGCAAAATCGCGACCACGGCAGGCGGCGCGTTGCCCTACTCAACGAGCGACGCCATGGCCGACTTTGACGATCTTGTGGTCAAGGCCGGCAACTGACGCCCGAGCCACCTCCACACGCTCCTGAGCCAGACTTGACACACGCCGCAAAAAGCACATGCTGGCGGCGTGTTTTTCTTTGTCCACGAGGATGATCACCCCAGGAGCAAGCCGCTGCGGCGGGGGGTGTGGGCGTTTGGATTGCTCGCGGCCGGCATTGTGCTCGGGCGCGAGTGGCCGGAGGTGCCGGTCCAATACTGGCTCGCGGCGGCCGGCGCGGCGGCTGTGGCGGCGGCGGTCACGCGCGGTCGCGCCTCGCTCACCTTGTTGGGTCTGACATTCGCACTGCTCGGGGCTGCGTGGACGCACGGGCGACTCCACCGCGTGCCGGAGGACTGGTTGCCGAGGCTGGTGGTGACGGAGGAGCGGGCGATCATCACGCTCACGGGGATGGTTGCCGGCGAGCCGTTGATTCAGGTCGAGTCCTCGCGCTGGCCGGAGCCGGGGCGCCCGGCGCGGCGCGTGCAGCGCTGGTCGCTGGATGTGCGCGGGTTGGAGGTTGATGGACGCATCAAGCCCGCCAGCGGGGAGGTCGCGGTGACGGTGATCGGCCCGCCGTTGAAGGTCCGAGCGGGCGAGATGGTTCGCGTGACCGGGTGGTGGCGGCCGCCGGGCGGCCCGCGCAACCCGGCCGAGCGCGATGCGAGACTCGTGGCGGCACAGGACGGGCTCGCCGGATCAATGGTGATCGACGATGCGAGGCTGGTCACAGCAGAGCCCGCGCCGACAGGGTTGAGCGATCGCGGCGCGGCGGCGGTCGTCCGATCGCTGGCGTGGCTGTGCGGCGGGTTCGCTTCGCTGCTGGAGGAACCGGGCGAGGATGCCGCCGCTCCGACCGCACGCGAAGCCCAGACCCGTGCAACGCTGACGGCGCTGCTGGTGGGGCGCTACGACCCGGCGGTCCGTGAGGTGTCGAATGCGTGGGCGAGGCTCGGGCTGGTGCATGCGCTCTCGATCAGCGGCTTCCACATCATGGTCTTTGCCTGGACGGTGCTGCTGCTGGTGCGGCTGACGGGCGATCGCGGCTGGGTCGAACCGGTACTGGTCGCTCTACTGGTGGTCACGTACCTGCTTATCGTGCCGGCGCGTGCGCCGATGGTCCGCTCGGGCGTGATGGTGCTGGCGCTGCTGGCGGCCGAGGCGCTGGGGCGGCGCTACGACCGGGTGAATCTGCTGGCGTGGATCGGCGCGGCGTTGCTGACGTGGCGGCCCTTGGACTTGTGGGACCCGGGGTTCCAACTCAGCTTCGGCGTCACGGCAGCCTTGCTGTGGCTCGCCGGGCCGTTCTATGAACACTGGTTCCAGCGCGGCGTGCGCGGGCGCGTGCGAGAACTCGATCGCGGTGCGGTCGGCTGGCTCGGCGACAAGATGAAGGAGCTCCTGAGCGCCGGGATCGTGGCGTGGGGCGTCTCGGTGCCGCTGGTGATGTACCACGCGGGTGTGCTCAGCGTGCTGACGCCGCTGACGGGCGTGCTGGTGGCGCCGCTGGTGAACCTTGTGCTGATCGTCGGGTACATGACATTGGCGGCGCGGCTGGCGCTGCGGGTGATTGGCTTCGATGCGCCGTGGTTGCTCACGCCGCTGCAGACCATCGCCGATGGGCTGGTTCAACTCACGCTGTGGATCGATCGCCTCCCCGGCATCGTCTGGTACGCGCCGGCGGTGAGCGGCTGGTGGACGGCGGCGGCGACGGGCGTGGCGGTGTGGTGGTTGAGCCCGGACTGGGATCGGAGCACACGCGTGTGGAGGTGGCTGGCGACGGGTGCATGTGCTCTTTGGCTGGGCCTGACGATTCTGGTGGTCGATCGACCCGATCCGACCACACTTGTCCGCGCCGATGCACTGGCTCTCGGAGACGGCTCGTGCGTGCTCGTACGATCCCAGGGTGAAGCCCTGCTGGTGGACTGCGGCTCCAAGTCCGAGGATCGGGCGCAGTGGCTGATCCCGCGGGCCCTGCGGGAACTTGGCGCGAGCCGCATCGGCGCGATCGTGCTTACGCACCCCGCAACCGAGCACTGGTCGGCGATCATCGAGGTCGTCGAGCGCTTCGGCGTGCGCGATGTGCTGGTGGCTGAAGGATTTCTTGGCGCGGCACGCTCCCGTCCCGACGGTCCGCCCGCGGCGATGCTGCATGAGTTGGCGGCCAGGGGCGTGGCGGTACGTGCGGTTGGGAGCGGCGATGTGCTTGAGTGGGACGATGCTCGTGCGGCGTTCGTCGTTGACCCGGCTCACCCGGAGCAGTTGGCGGTGTGCGTGCGCGGCCGGCGTGATTCGCCCGCGGTCATCGTTGGAACTTCCGCGTCCGGAAAGGCCGCCGCCCGCAACGAGCCGATCGGCGCGACCATCCTCACGGGCGTTGTGCGATCGATCCCGACCGGCCTGCGCGGCGAACGTGTTGTGCTCGGCGAGCAGGGCCAAGGGTTGTCTGCGATTCCGAGCGGATGGTGGAGCCTCTCCGACGGCGGCGCGGCCACGGTATCGATCACGAGCGAGGGCCCAGTGCGCATCGCCCCGGCGACAGCTCCCTAGTCTCGAGAAGAATCACGGCACAGATTTCATCAATGCTTCGAGCTGCTGGCGCTGTTCCGGCGTGGCCTTGGAATGCAGCGAGCGGAGCAGGCCGCGCCCTGTCCCGGGGCCCGCGGCGGCGTTGAGAAAATCGGCGGCGGTCTTGGCGTCGCGGGCGAAGCTGTCGGGACGGACGGCGAGCTTGAGGGCCAGGGCCTGGTCGCGCGTCGGCGGGCGGCCCTGGCCATCTACCGCGTGCCAGAGCGCATCCTGCACGCTGAGGTTGTCCTCAACCAGCTTGCCGGCACGCATGGCCAGCTTGGCGCACAGCTCGAACTCGCCGCAGCGATAGGCCGGGAGCGTGGCGGCGAGGGCCGCGGCAGGGGTGAGGTCTTGGAGCTCCTGTTCTAGGAGGGCACGGCCAAGCCGGGTGGCGTCGCGGTCGCGTCCGAGCAAAACAAGTGTGTTGATGGCCACGTCGAACTTCTTCTCGGCCAGCGCGGCTTTCAACTCATCTTCGAGCGGCTTGGTATTGGTCATTTCCGCCGGCACTTCGGCGCGGGGGGCGGGTGGGCCGAAGGTGTAGAGGGGGTCGCCGAGCACGGTGATCCGCCACGGCGCCGCGGGGATGCCGACATCGTGGCGGGCCGCGGCGCCCAGGGGCATGACGAACATCCGGGCAGCAAATTGAGGGGTCGGAACAAAGGCGTTCAGGTAGGGCTCGTGCATGCTGCCGACGTAAGCGAACGCGCCGTGCTGGAGGAATCGTCCGCCGACGGTCGTGGGGCGACCGGGCGACTGCGCCGACCAGGAGTGGACCATCGAGACCAGCGCGGGGACGTTGAGCAGGGGGACGTCGCCGGGGAGACCGTTGCCGGGCTTGAGTTGGAAGAAATCGGCGTTGCCCATCGAGTTGATGAGGATCACGCCCGCGTCAAGTCCAGCCGACCCATCGGTGTGCTTTTCGGCATCGGGGGCGGTGAATGCGCCGGCCGCGAACCGGAAGTCGCGTTCACCCTGCTTGCCGGGCTGGTTGCACCAGACGCGCCAGCCGGCCTTCTCGAAGAACTCGCCGGCTTTGCGACCGCTGAACAGCGACCACGGCTCGCCGGCGTCGTAGCTGTCGAAGATCCAGGCGCTGTCGGGCTGGAGGAACATCGAGCACATGGCGCGGTAGGTGCTCGACGCGTTGGTGCCGAAGATCTGCCCCGCCCAGGCCCAGCGGGCGCGGGTCTCGGGCAGCCGTCCGACGAAGTCCGTCGTCGCCAGGAACTCGCCGGGCTTGGCGGCAAACGGCGCCGTTCCCCCCGCCTCCCCGGCCTTGTCGATCTGGATCCGATTCGGCGAGCCCATGCAGAGCGTGACCGAGTCGATGGTGTCGCCCAGCGCGGCGTAGGAAACGCCCCAGTCCTTGGCAGCGTCGATCGCCAACTCGTTGTATTTGTCGGCCCACTGGACGTTGGTCGCCGTGTCGATCCCTTGGGCGAGGTTCGGCGTCGCGAACGCCAGCATCTCCCCGCGGCCGGCGCACAGCGCGACGGCGGCGGGCCACGCCGGATCGGTCATCGTGGTGAGCACGATGCCGTTGGGCTTGAACGTTCCGTCCTTGGCATGCTTCTTCATCCACACGCCGTCAGGGAAACCGAGCGTCTTGGCGATCATGTGCGGCAGGTAGCCTTTTTGCTCTTCGGGCTTCTCGGGCCAGAAGACGCCGACGGCGCCATCGAAGCGGACGACCCTCGCGGGCTTGAAGGCGCGCACGAACCGGGCGATGTCCTCGCGGGCCTGCGGCGTGCCGTCATCGATCAGCACCGGGAAATACGACTGCACATCCCAACGGCTGACCGCGCCGACGAAGCTCTTGGCGTCGGAGACGATGGCGACGATGGGGACGACGCGCCGCTTCGTGCGAACGGCCTCGACGCGGGCGCGAAGATTGGCCGCGGCGGTGATAGTGGCTTCGGAGGCGGCCTTCAGGGCCGCGGGAGATTGCGATGGAGCCACGGGTGGTTGGGCGGGCGCCGCTGGCTGGTTGGGCGCGCTCGCGGGGGGCTGCGCCGTGACCAAGCCGGTCGCGAGCAGTGCGATGGAAACGGCCGCGGCGGGAACGGTGCGCATGGCACATGGTACCGGGGCTGGTGCTCCGGCTGGACATCGCGAGCGCTGGTTCGCGTGTGCGGCCGAGCGGCTTCAGAGCGATTCTTTGAGGGAACTGGCGGGCTTGAAGCCGCAGGTGATGGAGGCGGCGATGGTGATCTTCTGCTTGGTGGCGGGGTTGATCCCCTCGCGCTGCGGGCGGTGCTTCTTGACGAAGGTGCCGAAGCCGGCGATGTTCACCTTGTCGTCGGCCTTGATGCCCTGCGTGATGCAGGCGAGCACGGTGTCGACGGCGCGCTGCGCCTCGACCTTGTTGCCCTTGAGTTCGGCGGCGACAGCCTCGATCAGGTCACCCTTGTTCATCGCGTCATCCTTCTCTGCGGCGACCGGATTTGAGCCGGCGCGTGTGGTGTGATTCTCGGTCCAACCGATAACGCACAGTACGTCGCTGGTGCGCCCGGTCAAACGCGATTCGGATGTGCATTGGGTTGCCCGGCCCCGCATCCTGTGCCAGAGTTAGAACGTATTGAACTGCGGCGGTGAGACATGTCTGAACCCAATCGACCCAGCACGAAGTCCAAAGCCACCGGCGAGACCAAGACGTCCCAGCCTTGGCTTTGGAACGTGGTGCTTCTGGACGACCAGGAGCACTCGGATGTCTATGTCATCCGCATGGTGCAGGAACTGTTCTCTCGATCGGCCGAGCAGGGGCAGAAGGTCGCCGAGACGGTGGACAAGGAGGGTCGGGCGATCCTCATGACCACGCACAAAGAGCACGCCGAACTGAAGCGCGACCAGATCCTCGCCTACGGGCGCGACCCGCAGGTCTCGGCCAGCACCGGCTCAATGAAAGCCGTGCTCGAGCCCTCCGAGCAGGACGGGAAATAGACACGATCCGACACAGTGGGCGTTGAACGCGCGGGTGATCGCGCCGCGTGGTGATGTCGCGGCTATCTTCCGCGCATGGCCGAGCGACCGCTGGTCATCCAGACCGAACACCTCGACGCGGACGCCGCAGCGTGGCTCGCCGAGCGATGCCTTTTCGAGAAGTGCGATTCGTCGGATCCGGCGTTCGCGGGGCGCCTGCGCGAGGCCGACGGGCTGGTGATTCGCACGTACACGCAGGTGACGCGTGAGTTCCTGGCCGGCGCGCCCAAACTGAAAGTGATCGGGCGAGCGGGAGTGGGTCTGGACAATGTGGACCTGAAGGCCTGTGAAAGCCGCGGAATCCGTGTGGTGAACACGCCCGACGCCAACACGCGGGCGGTAATCGAGTATGTGCTGGCGCTGATGCTCGACGCGACGCGCCCCCGGGTGTTTGTCGATCGGGCGCTCGACCCCGCGCGGTGGAAGTCGCTGCGCGAGGAATTGAAGGCCGACCGCCAACTCTGCGAGATGACGCTGGGCATCTACGGGCTGGGCAAGATCGGACGGCAACTGGCGCGCGTGGCCGCCGCGATCAACATGACGGCGGTTTACCACGATCTGCTGGAAATCCCCAGCGAGCAGCGGTGGGGGGCCGAGCCGGTCTCGCGGGATGAGTTGTGCACGCGGGCGGACGTGTTGAGCGTGCATGTGGATGGGCGGCGGAGCAACGCGGGGCTGATCAACGCCGCGTGCCTTTCGAAGTGCAAAGCAGACGTGGTGTTCATCAACACCAGCCGCGGGTTCGTTGTGGACACGCACGCGCTGGCGGACTTCTTGCTCGCCCACCCCCAAGCCCAGGCGCTGCTGGATGTGCATGAGCCGGAGCCCTTCCCGGTGACCTATCCGCTGGTGGACCTCCCCAATGCCCACCTGTCGGCCCATATCGCCTCGGCGACGCGGCTGGCACACCGGAACATGTCTTGGGTCGTGCGGGACGTCTGGCGGGTGCTGAGCGGGCAAGAACCGGAGTTTCCGGCGGCTCCGGAGCCGGGATAGAGGGCCGAAAATAATCTGGATTTTGTTCGTTGCGTGTTTGGAGTTCGTGGGGTAGACTGCGATTGTGAGCCAGACCATTCACCGTACTGATGAACGCCCTGTGATCCGCATGGATGCCTCTGGAACTCAACCTGTTGACGCTTCGTTTCTGCGGCCATGGGCCGGCCGGTTCTTGGTCTTTGAGGGCCCCGACGGCTCGGGTAAGAGCACGCAGTTCCGCCGCGTGCTGGCGACGGCCGCCGCGGCGGGGATGCCGCACCTGGATGTCCGCGAGCCGGGCGGGACGGTGACGGGCGAGAAGATCCGCGAGGCGCTGCTGAGCAAGGACACCACCGGGATGTCGGTGCGCTGCGAGATGCTGCTGTACATGGCGAGCCGCGCGGAACTGGTAGAGCAGAAGATCATCCCGGCGCTGCGGCAGGGCATGCTGGTGGTGGCGGACCGGTTTGTGCCATCGACGCTCGCGTATCAGGGAACGGCGGGTGGCCTGGCGATGGCGGATATTGCCGCAGTGGCGCGGGTGGCGACGCGCGGGCTGCTGCCGGACCTGGTGCTGCTGTTCGATGTGGATACAGCGACGGCTTCCAAGCGGCTGAGCCCGCTGCTGGACCGGATGGAGAGCAAGGGCGAGGCGTTCCACAAGAAGGTGCGCCAAGGCTATCTGGACCAGGCGAAGTCGGATCCGCGCCGCTACGCCGTGCTGGACGCAACGCGCCCGCCGGAGGCGGTGTGGGAGCACCTCGTGCGAGCGTTGGCCCAACGGGCAACCGAGCTGCCGCCGCCGCGGGCATGGGGATGAGCGGGGGCGATGACATGATCGACAGGGCGGGGACGTCGGCGGTTCGGCGGAGCTAGTGTTTTTCCCCATGGGTCTGGACTGGAGCGCGACAACCTGGCTGGCGTGGTGCGGGCTGGTGCTCGCGTCCTACCTGCTGGGCGCGGTGCCGTTCGGGCTGCTGGTCGGCTTCGCCAAGGGCGTGGATGTCCGTCAGCACGGGTCGAAGAACATCGGCACGGCCAATGTCGGGCGGACGCTGGGGAAGAAGTGGGGGACGCTGACGTTCGCCCTCGACATGCTCAAGGGGTTCATCCCCACGCTGATCGCTGGGTTCTGGCTTGATGCGATCAACCGGCCCAATACGCAGCCGGCCTTGGCATGGGCGTGGATGCTTGTCGGTGTGGCGTCGGTGCTTGGCCATATGTTCCCGCCGTACCTGAAGTTCCGCGGCGGCAAGGGCGTGGCGACGGGCTTCGGCGTAGTGCTGGCCATCTTTCCGATCCTGTCGATCCCGGCGCTGCTGTCGATCTGCGTGTGGGCGATCACACTGAAAATCAGCCGTTACTTCGGCTTCAGCTCGTGCCTGGCGGCCATCTCGCTGCCGATCTGGATCTGGCCGGTGGTCAAGATCTACGCCCAGTTTGAGCTTTTCAACACCCACCCCGGGCAGGATGTCGCATGGTGGCTCTGGCCGTACATCACTGTCGCCGTTGTCCTCGGCGGCCTCGTTGTTCTTCGTCACAAGTCCAACCTTGTGCGCATGCTCAACGGCACCGAGCACCGCGTCGGCGATCCACGTCCAAGCACCTCTAACCCTGCACCCGCGGCCAAAGCCGGCTGAGAACCGCATGCACGACACTAACGCCGAGGGCAACGACTACTTCAAGTGCGATTTCTGTCATCAATCGTGGAGCGACGAGCGCCCGATGATCGAGGGGCATCAGGGGAGCCTGATCTGCGCCAAGTGCCTCAGCACGGCGTACTCCGAGGTCGTCTACCACGAGCACGGGCAGGAGAACATCGCCGCCAAGTGCGGGATGTGCCTCGAGACGCGCAACGAGAACAAGTGGTCCAGCCCGATGTACCCCGAGGCGATCATCTGTCGCCGGTGCATCAAGCAGGGCGCCGTAACGATGGAGCGGGACGAAGAGATGAACTGGAAGCGTCCGCCGCGGCCCGAGTGATTTTCAGGCGGGTGCGGCGACAGGGGAAGCTGATGTAGCGATGGAGGGTGCATCGAGCACGAGCGTGATCGGTCCGTCGTTCACCAGCGCCACATCCATGTGGGCACGAAACACTCCCGTCTGCACCGGCACGCCGTGGGCGGCGACCATGGCCGCGAATTTCTCGAACATCGGCTGCGACAGTTCCGGGCGCATCGCCTGGTCGAACCCCGGCCGCCGGCCCTTGCGGGCGTCGCCCGCGAGCGTGAAGTTGGGTACCAGCAGGATGCCGCCGCCGACATCGCGCACGCTCAAGTTCATCTTTCCCTGGGCATCCTCGAAGATCCGCAGATCCGGCAGCTTGTCGGCCATCCACGCCAGCTGTGCCTCGTCATCGCCCGTGAACAACCCCACAAGCACCATCAGCCCCTGGCCGATCTCCGCGCGCACCGCGCCCTCGACCGTTACCGACGCTTTAGATACACGCTGGATCACCACACGCACGATTGCGCTCCGGTTCGCGACGTCTCACGGCTTCGCGGCATTCTGCCCCCGCGCCCGCTCCAGCACCAGCGCGTGCTTGGTGTACGCATGGGCCGCGATGCTCGCCGCCGCCGCCCACCCGCGCCACCCATCGCGGAACGCCTGCTTGATCACCATCTGCTTCAGGAACGCCGCCGGCGGCGACGTGAGCAAACGCCAGTAGCTCCCGCGGTTGCCCGCCGCCACCATCCCCTGCGCGCTGATCCGCGCGTAGTTCACCTGCTTGGCGAACTGCTCCTCGATCGTGTTGAACGAGTCGTGCCGAAGCACACCATTGAGCCGTTCGATCCGGTCGCCCGCCTTCCGCGGCATCATCTTGTCGTGCGGGTCCATCCCGCCCCAGGCGCAGCGCTCGCGACGCACCAGCCGCAGCCGCCACTCCGGTTGCCACGCGTAGTTCAAGTACCCGCCGGCGTACCACACCTTGCGGTTCACCTCGTACCCAGCGACCGTCGCATCCCCGCCATTCTCCAGCGCCTGCTCGATCGACTTGCACAGGTCCTCCTGCACGCTCTCGTCGGTGTCGATGCACAGCGTCCACGCCCGCGTTGTTGCGTCCAGCGCCTTCTGCTTGGTCTTCACGTGCCCCAGCCACTCCGACCGCACGACCCTCGCCCCAAATCTCTCGAGGATCTCGATCGTCCCGTCCGTCGACCCGTTGTCCACCGCCACGATCTCCGACGCGAGCTCGCGCACCGAGCGCAGCGTCGCCTCGATCGTCGCGGCGTTGTTCTTGCACGCCATCGCAATGGAAAGGTCCAGCGGCACGGGACCATGTTATCGCCGCGCCCCCGCGCCCTCCGCCCCCGCCCGACTAACCTCGCCCGTGGCCACGGACCTTCCACCTCCCGCGATCCTTGCCGCACTGCGCGACCTCCACCCCACTCGGGCGCAAGTCATCAAGCGCGACGGCGATGCCGAGGTCCTCGCCACGGAACTGCTCGGCCAACCCGTGATCATCAAACGCTGGCGGGCCCGTTCGGCCTATGAGAAGCTCAAGATGAAACTCGGCTTCGGCCGCGCCAATCGCCACGCCCGCGGCACGCGCCGCCTGCAAGACAGCGGCATCCCCACCGCCCGCGTCCTCGCCTCCCAACTCCTCCCCGAGCAAGACGGCACGCTCGCCCAGACCCTCATCCTCGAGCGCCTCCCCGGCAAGACCGTCCTCGAGCATCTCGCCGACAACGACCTCTCCCCGCGCCAGCAGCACGCCCTCGCCCGACGCATCGCCCTCGATATGGCCGCCCTCATCCGCGCGGGTTACTACAACCGCGACCACAAGCCCTCCAACCTGATCGTCACCAGCACCGACGCCGCCGACCCGCGCGCGGCGGTCATCGACACCGTCGCCATCCGCCGCGCCGGCGATATCGGCGCCATCCGCATGCTCGCCTCGCTCTACATCGAGCCCCTCGGCTGCGGCGTTCCGCCCCGCCGCGCCTTGGCCTTCCGCGTCGTCCGCACGCTCGCGAACGAGGGGCTGGGCAAGCCCTACCAGCAGCTCTGGATGTACGCGGGCAACGTGATCCGCAACCATGGCGATGCGAAACCGAAGATCAGTCCGCTGCAGCCATCCTCGCCTGTCGCTTAACCCTCTCTCCGCTGGCGCAACTGCTGTTTTACGGTTACCCTGCGTCATATGCCTGCCGTCAGTCCCAAAAAGCCGCTGAAGCTCGCTGCGCCCACGGCCAAAGCCAATC
>JBOHNM010000100.1:0-15631 GCA_050730675.1 Phycisphaerales bacterium
CCCCATCAGCGTGCAGTCCTGGTCCGAGCGATCCGTCGCGGCCGGCGAGGACCTCGACGCTCAGATCCAGGCCCTCAAGCGTCAGCACCGTCTCCACGGCGTCCAGATCGGCGTCGGCGTCGACCGCATCGACTACACCAAGGGCATCGCCGAGCGCTTCCGCGCCATCGACCGCCTCTTCGAGCGTCACCCCGAGCTCAAGGGTGCCTTCACCTTCGTCCAGCTCGGCGCGCCCAGCCGCACCCACATCCCGCGCTACCGCGAGCTCATCACCGAACTCGAGGCCATGGCCGACAACATCAATTGGAAGCACCGCACAGACACGTGGCAACCCATCCAGTTTCTCGTGGATCACCACGAGGGCCCCGCCGTCTACGCCTTCCTGCGAATGGCCTCGGTCTGCATCGTCAGCTCCCTCCACGACGGCATGAACCTCGTCGCCAAGGAGTTTGTCGCCGCCAAGGCCGAAGGCGGGACTACCAGCGGGGGAGTCGCGGACGAAGCCGCCGAAGGCGTCCTGGTCCTCTCCGAATTCGCCGGCGCCGCCCGCGATCTCCCCGAGGCCCTCATCATCAACCCCTACGACACCGAGCAGTTCGCCGAGGCCATCCGCGCCGCTATCGAGATGGACCCCAAGGACCGCCGCCACCGCATGACCCGGATGCGCTTGCGCATCGAGGAGTTCAACATCTACCGCTGGGCCGCCGACTTCCTCACCGCCCTCGCCCAGTCCAAGGGCCGCGCCGACCGCCACGCCGGCGAGGGCATCACCAAGTCCTGATCCTGCCGTCTCAGCTCTGAAGCAAAGGCGACCCGCTCAAGCCATCGGCGGCAGCAAATCCCGGATCTGACGGAGCATGTCAAGCTGGGCCCGTGACCACTCCGCACCACTGGCGTGGCCGGCAGACGCGCTGCCGACGGCAGCGGAATGGTCGTGGTGATCATCACCGAGGCCCGCGCTGCGGGAAGCACGGGCCCGGGTCATGATGAGGTCGCGGATATGCTGGGCGTTGTCGACACCCTCGATGCGCCCAAGGTGGCCTACGCCGCCGCCGTGCTGCGGGTGGCCGCCGCCGCCCCCCGCCGTCTGCACCACAAGATCGGCGATTCCGAAATACCGCTGGATCGGCCCCTGATGCACCGTGACGTTCTGAACGTTCTCATAGGTGATGGTCGTCTCTTTCAGCACCATCACGCCGCGCCGAAGGCGCACCGAGCGGTCAGTGAGCACATACCACGTTGTGTCATAGCGGAGATGAATGGCGATGTACGCGAAGACGTCAGGGAGAACGACGAGAACGAGCACGGGCAACGCGAGGATCGCCCCGACGATCGGTAGCGCGATCGTGATGCCGAGCCACGCAAGTGTCAGCACGATGTCGATGCCCAGCAGGCCGATCCAGAAATAGAGCTTGACGTACCGCAGATACCCGGGCGCAGGGCGGAACGAGCCGATGACCTCGTGCGCGCCCGAGGGCATCCGCGGCGGTTCGCGCGGCACGAGAAACACGCTGGTAAGCGCGGCCCAGAGCCCGGAATAGATCCAGGCCGAGGCACGTTCCACGCGGCCGGCAGATTGATCGGTCTCATCGCCCATGCGGTGGCCCCTTCGGCACGGCCAATCGCAGCGACTCTACTTCGCGGGTGAGAACCCCCATGCGATCACGGATCTCTGTGAGCAAAGCCGTGGCCTCGTCGACTGGCACGCCCGGAGCGACAGCCCCGCCCTCGGACTTCGCTGCGCCCGTCACCGCGTCGTGACCCGCTTTGGCACCTCGCATTTGTGCATACAGAAAATCGCGCACCGTCTCGTAGTCCAGCAGTCCCTCGATCACCAGCTCGGGCGTGGAGGAGCTGCTGGCCGTCTGGCACGCCACCGTGGCCAGGCCCAGCCATCGCTGGATGATCCCGCGGGTGACATGAATGTCCTGGATCCGCCGGTAGGTCAGCGCGACCTCGCGCCGGAAGAGGATACCGACGGTCATCGTGACGCCGTCCGCATCGAAGCGATACCGCAGCGTGAGATAGCGGCACATGCTCACCGGGAACGCCACGAGAAACGCCGGACCGGTGAGCAGAGACAGGATCAGGTAGTGCTTCAACAGCCGCGGGTGCGGCACGCAGGTGCCGCTCGGCGAGAAAACCCCAGGTGGATTGGTCGTTGGATCTGGCGGATGGGACATGCCGCGCAGTCTAACCGTCCAATTGCCACGCTGCATGCGAATCGTTGAGTTGGCGCGTTCTCCGCGCCGTTCCCGCGTCCTCTTGTGCCGGGCATCGCGATGCACGCGACCGCGGGTCGTTGCCTCTCGCCCCTCCCAACCACCCGCCCGGCCAGGAGCGCCCCCATGTCCACCAGCACCACCCGTCGCCTCATCGTCCGCACCGCCGCCGCGCTCGTCGCCGCCGCAGCCGGGCTCGCCTCCCCGGCCCTCGCCCAGAATTGGCACTGGGTCGCCACCAACGGAAGCTGGTCGCAGGGGGGCAACTGGAACCCGGCCGTTCCCCCCAACGCCGCCTCCATCGTCAATATCGGCAACACCGGCCCTGCCGTCAACGGCACCGTCTCCATCGCCGCCGCCGTCCAGATGGCGCAGCTCAACATCACCGACGGCATGGCGCTCCGCAACGAAAGCTCGCCCATGACTGTGGCCGGTACCACTTCGATCTCCGGCTCCAACACTGCCGCGGGACCCTTCGGGCAACAGGTCATCTACCCCTCCCGTCTCGTCCTCGATCCCGTCGCCGGCAACAGCCTCTGGACGAACAACCTCACCCTCAGCGATGAAGCCCGCCTGGATTGCCTCAACGAGGCATATGTGGCCGTCGGCGACCTCGCCTCCACCGCCACTGCGGCACGCATCGGCGGCATCGGCTTCATCGGTCTCTACGGCGCAGGCACCACCCTCAACAACAACGGCCGGCTTGTCGCCGGTGGCGGCATCGGTCTCAACTTCAACAACAGCAACGGTGGCCTCTTCGATCTCGATGGCTCCGGTGGCGGCGGCGTGCTCGACTTGTCAACCACAAGCGCGGCCCACATGCGATTCGCCGGCCCCGGCCTCAGCGATAGCTTCGGCGGCTCCATCTTGTTCACGTCCGGCGCCGAGCTCGAAATGAACCTCGACAGCCCGTGGACCGCCAACTCTGCGAGCGAGATCGATGTGGCCACGACCTCGCCCGACGCGGCGATCATCCGCGGCGCCGCAATGACGTTCTTTGGGCACATCAATATCGCCGGCGACGGCGGCTCGCTCCTGCTCAACCCGGCCGCACTCACCATCGACTCTCCGGCCGTGGTGGATATCGCCGTGGAGAACTACCTCCGCACCCCCCCATCAACGCCGGTCGTGATCAACGGCGGCACGTTCAACCTCGGCCATTTCGCCTCCATCTCGGCCGGCATCACCCTCCAGGGCTCGGCCACCATGCACGGCGGACAGTTCAACATGACTGTGCCAGATTCCTCCACGTCGCAGCTCACCTTCGCCGGTGACACCACCTGGGATGGAACGGTGAACATCACCGGCAACGCCGCGCAGCAGGGCGACGCAACTGTGAGCGGCCCCACCGTCATCAACGCCCGCCGCTTCGTCATGTCCTACGCCGGCAACACCGAATGGGCGATCAACAGCGGTCTGACCGTCAACGCCCATGCCATCGGCTGGATCTCCAGCGACACCGCTGCCACATTCAATATCGGCGGCGGCCTGCTCCCGCGGTTGACTGTCAATCTCGACACCCCCGGCGACTCGTGGACCGCTTACGGTGACGTGAACCTGGCGGGAAGCGGCTCGATCTTCGTGACGCGGATCGCCGGCTCGAAAATGCGCACCATCGGAGACTTCACGCTCCCCGGCGGCAAGGCCCAGGTCGCCGCCGATACCGACTTCGTCACCGGCACACTCAACATCGGTTCCACGGCGACGCTGCGCATGCTCGGTCGCACCGTCGTTGGAGGACCCATGGAAGTCACCGGCCAAGGCGTCTTGCGCAACGGTCCCGCGGGACACCTGACCCTCTCCAACGGCTGTGAACTCGGGCAAGTCGGTGTGGAAAACGAAGGTCGGCTGGATGTCGCGCACACCGCCATCGTCGGCACGGTCTCCCTCGACCGTATCACCAGCCTCCCTGGTTCGACTCTGGCGATCGATGTCGGCGGCCAGGTTGCCGGCAGCCAGCACGACCTGATGCTGGTCTCGGGCGGCGGCGCCATCCTGGATGGTTCGCTTGAAGTCCGGATGCCGGTCCTGCCCGGCCCGCCCTTCGCTCCCGCCGTCGGCGACGAGTTCACGTTCCTCACCGCCCTCGGGACCGTCAGTGGCACCTTCACCAACACCCCCGTCACACACTTCGATGGAGCGACCTACCACTGGTCCGTCATCTACACGCCCCACGCCGTCTCCCTGCGACTGGACGCCATCAACCGCGATCCGTGCAACGCCGCGGATGTAGCAGGCCTCGGCGGCGTCGCCGGCTCGGACGGCCAGCTCACCGCCGATGACGTGGTCGCCTTCCTCGCCGCCTTCTTCGCCAACAACCTCGCCATCGCCGATATCGCCGGCCTCGGCGGCAGCCCCGGCGCCGATGGAGCCATCACCCCCGACGACCTCGTCTACTTCCTTGCCGCGTTCTTCTCGCCCTGCGGCCACTGATCCCCCCGCACATCCCATGCCGCCTGAAGCCGTCCCGGCCCACCCCCGGGGCGGCTTGGGCGTTTTGCAGGAGCAGATTCTCACCCAGACAACCGTTCGATGTGGCGCGATCCCCGCGCCGTTCCCGCGTCCTGTTGTGCCGAGCATTGGGCAGGCTTGCGACCTCCGTTCGCGGCCTTCCAAACCTCCACCCGGCCAGGAGCACCACCATGTCCGCCAGCACCACCCGTCACCGCATCTCAGTCCGGTCCGCCCTCCCCGCCGCGGCCATCGCCGTCGCCGCCGGCCTCGCCACGCCGGCCCTCGCTCAGAACTGGCACTGGAACGTCGCCAACGGCTCGTGGCCCACCGCCGGCAACTGGCTCCCGGCGATGCCCCCGCCCGCCAACGCCAACGTCTTCATCGGCAGCACCGGCGCCGCCGCCAACGGCACCGTCACGCTTGCCGGCCTTGGCGGCGTGCAGGCCGTCGCCCTCAACATCACCGATGGCATGACCCTCCGCAACGAGCACAGGCCCGTGACCGTGGCCGGCGCGACCACCATCTCCGGCACTAACACGGTTGCCGGTCCTTTCGGTCTGCAGCAGGTCTACTACTCCCGTCTTGCCCTCGACGGTGTTGATGGCAATAGCCTCATCACCGACGACCTTGTCCTCAGCGACAGCGGCCGTCTCGATTGCATCGATCAGGCCTTCGTCTCCATCGGCGATCACATCTCCACCGCCGGCCTCGCCCGCATCGGCGGCGTCGGCTACTTCAACCTCAACGGCGCCGTCACCACCCTCGCCAACGGCGGCTGGCTCGTCCCCGGCCCCGGCGCCGGCCTGGTCTTTCGCAACAACAACGGCGGCCTCTTCGACCTCGACGGCACCTCCGGCGGCGGCGTTCTCGATCTTTCCACCGACGGCGAAGCCTACATGCGCTTCATCGGTTCGGGCCTCCTCGACACCTTCAGTGGCTCCATCTTCATGACCTCCGGCGCCGAGCTCGATATGGACCTCACCAGCGGCTGGGCCGCCGACAGCGCCAGTGAGATCGTCGTCACCACCACGCCCCTGACCGCGCTTGCCCTGATCCGCGGCGGCCCCATGTCCGCCGCCGGCTCCATCCAGATCTCCGGCCAGGGAGGCTGGCTGCACCTCGATCCCGCTTCGCTCACCATCCAATCCACGATGGATGCTGATATCGCCGCCAACAACTTCCTCGAGATCGACCAGGACACCCCCGCCGTCGTCAACGGGGGAACCTTCAATATCGGCAACTCCGGCAACCTCTCCGGCGGCGTCAACTTCCACGGACCCACCACCATGCACGGCGGCCAGTTCAACATGACTGTGCCAGATCTCTCCATGGCGCAGCTCAAGTTCTATGGTGACACCACCTGGGACGGCACGATCAGCATGACCGGTAACGCGGGCCAATACGGCGACGCCACCGTCAGCGGACCTACCGTCATCAACGCCCGCCGCTTCGTCATGTCACCCAACTCCCAGCCGTTCCAGACCACGTGGTCGATCGACAGCGGCCTGGTCATCAACGCGCACGGCCTCGGCTGGACCGCCAGCAGCACCTGGGCCACCATCAACATCGGCGGCGGCCTGCTCCCCAAGCTCACCGTCAACCTCGACACCCCCGACGACCACTGGGCCGCCCTCGGCGATATCAACATCGTCGGCAGCGGCTCCATCTTCGTCACCCGCATCGCCGGCTCGCGCATGCACACCACCGGCAACTTCACCCTCGCCAGCGGCAAAGCCCAGGTCACCTCCGATACCCACTTCCTTGCCGGCTCGGTCAACATCGGTCCTGCGAGCGCCGAGTTGAAGATGGCGGGTCTCACCACTGTCGGCAGCGCGGTGACCTTCACCGGCCAGGGCCTGCTCCGCAACGGCTCAACCGGCGAAATGACCCTCTCCATCGACACCGAGTTGGGCCAGGTCGGTCTGGCCAACGAAGGCCGCCTCAACCTGGGCGTCACCGGCATCGGCACCGCTTCCGTGGATCGCTTCACCAACGCCGCGGGCGCGACATGGAACGTCGATATCGGCGGCCCCAACGCCGGTACGCAGCACGACCTGCTGCTCGTCTCCGGCGGCAACGCCACCCTCGGCGGCTCGCTCGATGTCCGCCTGGCCGCCCCCGGCGTCCCATTCGTCCCCTCGATCGGCGACGAGTTCACGATCCTCACCGCCCTGGGCAACGTCTCGGGATCCTTCACCGCCAACCCCGTCACCCAGTCCGCCGGCTCGCTCTACCACTGGTCCGTCATCTACAACACGCACACCGTCGTGCTGCACCTCGACGGCATCACTCCCGCCCCATGCAACGATGCCGACGTCGCCGGCCTCGGCGGCACGATCGGTCCCGACGGCCAGCTCACCGCCGATGACATCGTCGTCTTCCTCAACGCTTTCTTCGCGGGCAACACCGCCATCGCCGATATCGCCGGCCTCGGTGGCGCTCCCGGCGCCGACGGAGCCATCACCCCCGACGACCTCGTCTACTTCCTCGCCAAGTTCTTCCGCCCCTGCGACGAGTAACCCCGCAACACCCCATGCCGCCCCAGGCCGCCCCGGCACGCCCCCGGGGCGGCCTGCTGGCCGTCAAGTGCGTTTCGGCATGCTGTACACTCAATCCTCCGCTCCCGAGGTCTCCCATGAGCGACGCCCCCGCCAACATCACGCTCCTCCTCCACGCCGCCGCCTCTGGCGACCGCCGCGACCTCGATGCCCTCATGGCCGCCATCTACCAGGACATGCGCCGCCTCGCCGCGTCGCACATGGACTCCGAGCGCCGCGACCACACCCTTCAGCCCACCGCTCTCGTCCATGAGGCCTACGTCAAGCTCGTGGACCAGCGCAGCACCGATTGGCGCGACCGCCTCCACTTCTTCGCCGTCGCCTCCACCATCATCCGCCGCATCCTCATCGACCATGCCCGCGCCCGCCTGGCCGATAAACGCGGCGGCGGCGCCACCCGCGTGAGCCTCGAGGGTCACGACCCCGCCGCCACCGATGCCGCCCGCGACGTCGATGTGATCGCCCTCGATGAAGCGCTCGCCGAACTCGCCGCCATCGATCCGCAGCAGGCCCGAATTGTCGAGCTCCGCTACTTCTGCGGCTGCACCATCGACGAGATCGCCCACCTGCTCGACGTCGGCAAGCGCACCGTCGATCGTGACTGGCAGGCCGCCCGCGCCTGGCTCTTCGATCGTCTCCGCGAATCCGCCGATCCTCGCTCCAGCGCAGGAGGGTCCGGACCGTGAGTCGCGAACGCTCCGCCCGCGCCCACGCCGTCTTCTGCCGAGCGCTCCGCCTCGATCGCGCCGAGCGCTCGGCGATGGTCTCCATTGAATGCGGTGGCGACGCGGAATTAGAAGCCAAGGTCCGCCGCCTTCTGGACGCCGCCGACCGCAGCGACGGCTTTCTCGAACGTCCCGCCCTCGCCGCGCTCGACACGCCCGTCCCCGTTCCCGACGCGGTCGGCAACTACCTCGTCGTCGGCGTCCTCGGCGTCGGTGGCATGGCCACCGTCTATGAGGCCGTGCAGGAGAATCCCAACCGTCGCGTCGCACTGAAGGTCATGCACCAGGCGATGAACGGTCCCGCGGCGCTGGAGCGCTTCCGCTCCGAGACCCAGGCCCTCGCTCGCCTTCATCACCCAGGCATCGCCCAGATCTACGAAGCCGGCGCGGCGCAACTCGGCCGCCCCAGCCCCTCACCATTTTTCGCTATGGAGTTGGTGGAGGACGCACTCACCATCACGGCCTACGCCGCCCGCCACGCCCTCACCCTCCGCCAGCGCGTCACCCTGCTCGCCTCCATCTGCGATGCCGTCCTCCACGGCCACCAGCGCGGCATCATCCACCGCGACCTCAAGCCCGGCAACGTCCTGATCGGCCCCGACGGCCTCGCCAAGGTCATCGACTTTGGCATCGCCCGCACCATCGGCGGCGAGCACGCCGATGGGCCGATGTCCGACGGGGGTCGCCGCGAGTTCGTCGGCACCCTCAACTACATGAGCCCCGAACAGTGCGCCGAGCCCGGCGGCGCCGACATCGACGTCCGCGCCGATGTCTATTCCCTCGGCGTCATGCTCTTCGAGCTCGTCACCGGCCGTCTTCCGCACGACCTCTCGCAGTGCTCGATCACCGAGTCCATCCGCGTCATCACGCACGATGCGCCGCCTATGGCCGGCGAATTCTGCCCACAGGCCCGCGGCGATCTCGAAGCGATCATCGCCAAGGCCTTGGAGAAGGACCCCGCCCGCCGCTACGTCGGCGCGGGCGCCCTGGCCGTCGATCTCCGGCGCTGGCTGGATTCCCGTCCCGTCGAGGCACGCCCCGCCACCGCCCTCGACCACGTCCAAAAATTCGCGCGCCGTAACCCACCACTCGCCGCCGCCGTCGCCGCAATCGTTCTCATGCTTGTGGCAGGCATCATCCTCTCCGGACGCCTCGCCTACGTCGCCACCCGCGCCCGCGACGCCGCCCTCCAGCGCGAGCGCGATCTCCAGCGCGTCACCGCCTTCCAGAAATCCCTCCTCGACGACATCGATGTCGCCGCCATGGGCGACCGGCTCCGCGAGTCCTTCCTCGAGCGCGTCCGCCGCGCCGCCGAGGCCGACCCCACCCTCGCCGGTTCCGACGATGCCCTCGCGCGCGTCAACCGCCTCGCCTCACGCGTCAACTTCACGACCCTCGCCATCCGCTCGCTCAATGAAAGTGTGCTCCAGCGCTACGTCGCCTCGATCAACGCCCAGTTCGTCGACCAGCCCGCGCTCCGCGCCGAGCTGCTCCAGCAGCTCGCAACCACGATGAACGCCCTCGGCCTCGGTGCCGATGCCGAGCCAGTCCTGCGTCAGGCGCTCGGGTTGCGCCAATCCGAGCTCGGTTCAGACCACGCCGACACGCTCCAGTCCGCCCACGCGCTCGGCTCCCTCCTTTCCACCCTCGGCCGCTCCGACGACTCCGTCGCGCTCCTGACCGACGTCCAGCAGCGTGCCCAGCGCACCCTCGGCCCCGCCGACCGCTTCACTCTCCGCGTTCGCTCCTCCTTCGCCGGCGCCCAGCGCCGCCGCGGCGACCTCGCTCAGGCCGAGCGCCTCTTCACCGCCGTGCTCGCCGACCAGCGCCGCATCCACGGCGATGACGACCCCGACACACTCCGCTCGCTCAACAACCTCGGCGTTGCCTACGCCACCCAAGGCAAGTACGACCGCGCCGAAGCCTGCTGGCGAGAACTCGTCGACCGCCGCCGCCGCGTCTACGGCGAAGACAGCCCCGAGTACCGCAGCTCCCTCAGCAACCTCGGCGTTCTCCTCCAGGACCAGGGCCGCTTCGCCGAGGCCCGTGCCCTCATCGAAACCTCCCTCGCCGCAGACCGTCGTCGCCTCGGCGATACCCACGCCGTCACACTCGTCTCGATCGCCCAGCTCGCCACGCTCCTGCACGAGTCCGGCGAAATCGAGCAGGCTCTCCCCCTCCAACAGGAGTGTGTCACAGGGCGCATCGTCACCCTCGGCCCCGAACACGTCGATACCCTCGCCGCCCGAAGCGCTCTCGCCTCGATCCTCCGCTCCGCCGCCCGGCCCGCCGAGGCCGAGCTCCTGATCCGCGAAGTGCTCGAAACCCAGCGCCGGCTCCTCGGCGCCACCCACCCCGACGCCATCGAGTCCCTCGGCATCCTCCGCTCCATCCTCGCCGACACAGGCCGGCCCGCCGAAGCGCTCCGCACCAGCACCGACCTCCTCGAACTCGCCCGCAAGCCCCTCGCCCGCGATGCCTTGGCACTCGGCACGCACCTCAGCGCCCACGGAGCCCTTCTCCTCGCCGCCGGTGATCTGCCCGCCGCCCGCCAAGCCCTTCTCGAAGCCCACACCCTCCTCACCCGCGCCCTCGGCCCCACCCACACCAAAACCCGCGCCGCCGCCGGCCGCCTCGCCGAATGCTGCCGCGCTGCTCACGCCGCCGACCCCACCGCCGGCCACGATGCCGACGCCGCCCAATGGGCCGCCAAGGCCACTGCCGGCCTCACCCCGGTTGCCCCTCAGCGGCCGTGATAGATCTGAGAGCCTTCCTCTGCGCTCTCTGCGCCTCTGCGGTGAAATTCTGGAACGGGCAATTTCCACCGACCGGTCCAGGGAACTGGCGGACCTTCCGCGGACCTTCCGCGTCCTCAGTACACACTCACGCTGGAGACACTCGATGCCTGTCCGAAAACACCCCGTCGCTGTTCTGCGGCACAACGACCCACTGCCCGGCCTTCCTGTCGATGCAGCCCTCGCCTCGCGCCTGCGATCCACCTACGACCGCGTCCGCGCCGATGGACCCCGCCTCGCCGAAATCTTCTACGCCCGCCTATTCGCCGCGGCCCCGCACCTGCGCCCGCTCTTCTCCGCCGATCCCGCCGCCCAGGCCCACAAACTCATGTCCGCCCTCGACGCCGTCGTCGCCAACCTTGAGCGCCCCGCCGAGAACCACGCCATACTCGCCGCCCTCGGTCGCCGCCACGCCGAGTACGGCGCCCGCCCCGAACACTACCACCTCGTGATCGATCTCATCGTCGACTCGATGCGAGCGCTTCTTGGCCCGCGTGCAACCGACCGCGATCTCCACGAATGGCGCACCGCCCTCCGCCTCATCAGCAACCAGATGTTGGCCGCGGCCGCAGCCGCGCCCGAAACTCAATCGTCCCCCGCGCCGGCTATTTCACTCAGGCGCGCTCTCGATAGTTGATCGCGAGCGTCCCACCCGCTCCACCTTCACCTCACGCGGCAGCGCCGCCAGAAACTTCCGCCCATACCCCGTCTGCACCACCCGCGGGTCCAGCACCACCACGCGCCCCGTGTCCGTCTTGCTCCGGATCAGCCGCCCGAACCCCTGCTTGAACCGCAAAATCGCCCGCGGCAGCGCATCATCCCGGAACGGATCGCCCCCGCGGTTGCGGATCCGCTCCGACCGCGCCTCTACCAGCGGCCGGTCCGGTGGATCAAACGGCAGTCGCGTGATAATCACGTTCCTGAGCCCCTGCCCCTTCACATCCACGCCCTGCCAGAAGCTCGCCGCGCCCAGCAGCACGCTCCCTTCGTCCTGGCGGAACTTCTCGAGGATCGCCCCCGGCGGCCCGTCACGCCCCTGCACCAGCATCGGTAATCCCATCGCCGCCAGCCGCGGTCCAAGTTCCTCCGCCACCGCCCTCAGCGCCGCAAAGCTCGTAAAGAGCACAAACGCCCCGCCCTTGGTCGCCTCGATGTGGTGCAGCACCCGCACCGCCAAACCCTTGTGGTATCCCCCGCGCTGCCCCGCCCCGCCCACCGATTCCTTCGGGTTCGGCACGCCCAAATCCACAATCACCCGCGCCTGCCCCGCGTAGTCGAACGGGCTCCCCAATAGCAGCGTCGCCGCATCCTCAATCCCCAGACGCGACATGAAGTGTCCGAACGCAGCGCTCGCCGCGGCATCGCCCCTCCGGGCGGTGTCTTCTGCCTTTTCTTCCTTTTCCGCCTCTCCGCTCACGACCTCCACGCCATTTTCATCCGACACGTTTTCATGCCATCCATCTTCCTCATCCCGCACCACCCGCGGCCCCTCCATCTCATCATCCACCACCGCAGGTGCAACAGTGGGGGTGGGGGTGCTCACCACCTCAGCCCGTCCCCGCGCGGCCCCGCCCATCGCCGCCCCTTCCGCTCCGATCGCCAGCGTCGCGCTCGTCAGCACCACGCTGATCTCCTTCTCGAACAGGTGTTCCTTCAGGATCGGCCCTACCTCGATCGGCGAGCACGCCAGTTTCATCCGCCGCCGCCGACGCGGGTCCATCACCGCGTCCCCATCCTCTCCCGCCCCCTCGATCCAGTACACGCAGTCGGCGATCGCCTGCCCCACCAGCGCATCGGAATCGAACGCGATCGCCTCTGCCCGTACCGCGTACCCGTTCAGCTCGAACTTGTCCGCCTCGTTCTTCACCGATTCCTTCAGCGCCCGCAGCTTCACCGCCAGCATCCGCATCGTCGCGCCCAGCGGCACATCAATCAGGTTCTTCTCCATCACCCGCCCGTTCCGCGTCCCCCCGCTCCGCTGCAGCTCCAGCACCGCGTCGAAGAACGCCCGGCTCACCGTCTGCGCCTCGGTCACTCCCTGGCACGCGCGGCTCACCATCTCCGGCTCCGGCGCGTGCATCGCCAGGTTCGCCAGGTATCCCCGCGCCTGGTGCGCGTTGTACAGCACGTTCAAGAAGTGCTCGACCCGCCCCTCCCCCAGCCCCAGCCCGAAGTGGTCGCACGCCACCTCCTCGGCCATGTGCGCCTCGTCCAGGACCACGTGCTTGTACGCCGGCAAAAACCCCGCGTTCACCCGCCGCAGCGACAGGTCGCTGAAGAACAACGCATGATTGCACACAAGCAAGTTGGCCGTCTCCATCTCCCGCCGCGCCTTCTGGTAGAAGCAGAACTCGAAGTTCTCACACTTGCGCCCCATGCAGTTGTCGCTGTCGCTCCGCACCCGGTCCCACACCTCCGGCCGCTCCAGCGTCGGCAGGCTCGCCAGCGTCCCGTCGCGTGTCTGGTGCGCCCAGTCCTCGATCACGTGCAGCGACCGCCGCTGCGCCCCGTCGCTGAGCAGTTGCTGCTGCCGCGCCGACGTCATCTTCAGCCGCCGCAGCGACACATAATTGCCCCGCCCCTTCACCAGCACCGGCTTCACTTCCCGCCGCCCCTCCTTCGACAGCCCCCACTCCTCCATCGTCTCCAGCAGCAGCGGGATGTCCCGCCGGATCAACTGCTCCTGCAGCGCGATCGTCTGCGTCGAGATCACCACCCGCTCGTCCGTCGTCGCCGCCCGCATGATCGCCGGGATCAGATACGCAAAGCTCTTCCCCACCCCAGTCCCCGCCTCCGCCACCAGCCGCGACCCGCCCGCCATCGCCCGCGCCACCGCCTCGGCCATCCGCACCTGCTCCTCGCGCGGCTCAAAGCCATGCCCCAACCGCTTGGCGATCGGCCCCCCCGCACCCAAGATCTCCCGCACCGGATGTCGCATGTCGTTGGGAGTTTATTCGGGTTCTCTCGTCGGGGCCAGTTCCATTCGTGCTCCAACTCAAACGGCTCAAGGATCTCGAAGAAAACAGTCCGAAATCTCCTCGGCGCCACTCGCTTCGCCGGCTTGCACGTCTCTCTTCGAGCCCTTTGAGCCCTTCGAGTTCGATCGCTTTCCTTACCCACAAAAACAAGGCGGGCGACGCCTTCGCGCCGCCCGCCGTAGCTAACAACGAAGAACGAACAACCAACAACTGGCCTTACTGGCACCCGCCAAAGAACGACCCCAGGAACGCAATGAGGTCATCCGCCGTGAGCTGCCCGTCCGCGCCGGCCGCGCCCCCCAGCCCGGCGATATCCGCCACCGACAAGTCGTTCCCGAAGAACGCCCCGAGGTAGTAGATCAGATCGTCCGGCGTCAGTTGCCCGTCGCTCCCGGCCGTGCCGCCGAGGCCCGCAACGTCCGCCAGGCACGGCGTTCCAGGCCGCAGCAACACCGCCGCCGTCGTGCCGAACAGCGGGTCCGCCTCGCCGATCACCGCGATCATCCCGTTGTTCGAGATGTCCCGCGCCTCCATCAGCGCCATCCCGTTGAGCCCGCTCGACGCCGCCGTCAGGTCAACCACCTGCCCGCCGACAAACGCGAACGCCTTGAAGATCGACTGCCCCGTCTGCGGCAAAAAGCTCGTGCCGACCACATCGCCCGCGTTGTTGATGTCGTACCCGTACCCGTCGGTCGTACCGTCGATCGTCGGGATCAGCTCGATCACGTTGTCGCGCCCGCCGCGCACCGCACGCGCCGAGCGGAACGCCCCGCCCGTCTCCGTGCTGCTCACATACCCCGCGAGCTGGTCGGTGTCGTTGATCCCGTACCAGTCCGCCAAGCCGAACTGCCCCGGCGGCGTCACATCGTGCTGATCCACCCCGTCGTGCAAAAACCCGTGCTCCGGCCCGCCGAGGGTCATGTATGCAAACCCCGACGTCTTGCCCGCGGCATTGATCGCCAGCCCCTGGCTGTACGCAAAGTTCCCGCCGAAGCCCAGCGTGCCCAGGTCGAGCTTCGTCGTCCCCGTCAACCGGAACGCGTGGTACGCGTTGGTGCTCGCCGACGTGGCGTAGCCCACCACCTGCCCAGCATCGTTCACGCGCAGCGCCCAGCCGAAACCGAACCCGTTCTCCCGCAGCGTCCCCAGGTCCTCGATGTGCCACTGGCCCTGCCCGTCCTGCGTCCAGCGCACCGGCCGGTCCGTGCCCGCGGCGTTGTCCGCACGCCCCACGATCACGCCGTTGTTGTTGACGCCGAACGCCGTCGAGTGGCTCCCGCCCTCGAGCGTTCCCAGGTCCGTCACCACGCCATTGATGTACACAAACGCGTGGAACGGCCCGTCGAACGTGTCCGACTGCCCGACCACCCACCCCGCCTCGTTCACGCCGTACGCCGCGTTCGACGCGCCGCCCAGCGTGGGAATCACCGTCGCCGTGTACTGCTGCGCCAGCGCCGCCGGGGCCGTCAGCCCCGCCACGCCCGCCGCCATCGCGCACGACACCCCGAACATCATCTTGCTCATCATCATCTTGCCTTGCTCCAGTTTCCCCGCGAGCCTGTTTTCACAGACCATGCTCCCCCGAAACCGCAACGCAACACACGCGGCCGCGGGGGGGACCTTTGTATTGCCAAGATTGCGTCAATTCTTTCAGAGAAGATCCTTGCCGGGTGTTTTTCACGCCCAAATCGGGGTTTCCCCCGTGCGTACCCTCCGCACATGCTCCGATCCGTCATCCGCTACTCCATCTTCTTCGCCGCCCTCCTCCTCCTCGGCCCCGTCGCCTGGTGGCTCACCGGCACCCTCCGCGGCCTCGACGGCGCGACCCACACCAGCCCCCTCGTTTCCACCGCCGGCGCGCTCGGCCTCGCCCGCGCCGCCGCGGCCATCGGCCTCGCC
>JBOHNM010000101.1:0-15257 GCA_050730675.1 Phycisphaerales bacterium
ATTCCCCGGCTTCATCACAGCAGATCGAGGTCGCTCACCTGCGGACAAACCCCGATCCGGGCGGCCCTGCCGAGCAGTTCCTTGATCGCTCGCTGACCTCGATCGCCGGCGTCAACGGTGAGATCACTGACATACATCCCGAGGTACTTCTCGAGTTCCGGGCGCGTCTTCAGCGGCGAAAACGTCTCGGCATAGGCGAGCGATTCCTCTCGGTTGGCCAGAGCGTGACGCAGCGAACGGTTGAGCGTTGCGACCACATCCGCGACTGCGCCGGGACCAAAGCGGCGATCAAGATCGCGGGCCACCGCGTTGCCTCCGAGCGGCATCGGCAGGTTCGTCTGCTCCCCCCACCACGCGCCAAGGTCCTGCAGCAGCCGCAGACCGGCGGCGGCAAAGGTGATCTGCGCTTCGTGGATGAGCACGCCGGCATCGACGCGTCCCGCCGCCGTGGCCGCGACGATCGCATCGAACCGCATGGGAACGGGCTCGAAATCCCCGCGGCCGAGCAGGATGCATAGCACGAGGTAAGCGGAGGTATTCAATCCCGGCACGGCGATGCGAGCGCCGCCGCTCCCCCCGCACGAGCGCAGCCAGTCGAGCGTCACTTCCGGCCTGCTGGAGTGAGCGACGAGCTTGGGCCCGTAGCCCTCGCCGAACGAGGAGCCGCAGGCGGTGAGGGCATAGCGCGAGGCGACGTGTGCGTAGGTGGCCATGGAAATCGCGGTGATCTCCAGATCGCCCGAAAGCATGGCGCGGGTGTTGAGCGCCTGAATGTCTTCGGGCAGCGAGCGGTAGGCGAAGCGGCCGGTGTCGATCGCCGGAGCGGCGAGCACGCGGGAAGGGTCCGTCGGGTCCACCTTGCCGGTGATCGGCCACCACATGAATACATCGTCCGCGTCCGCCGAGTGCGCCAATGTCAGAACAGGCCGGTTTGTCATCGCTGCAATGGTTACCCTCGCGGGGTCCGCCGTTCCATCGTCCCGTGATTTGGAGGCCGATTGTCTTCGCCGCGATTCCAGCAGGCACTCGCCGATTTCAACGCCCAACGCTACGACAAGGCGGAGGCCACCCTGCGCGCGGCCATGCGCTCCAATCCTTCGGACATCGAATCGCTCGCGCTGCTCGCCGGCATTCTCCTCGAGAAGGGCCAGCTCGATCAGTCCGAGTTCTTCTTCAACCGGGCGCTGGCGCTGCACCCGCAATCCGGCCTTCTCCGCGGCAACTATGGGGACTTGCTGGCCGCGAAGGGGCAGCGCGAAGCGGCGCTCGCGACGTATGAGCAGGCCGTGGAGCTCGAACCGGAAAGCGGCCGGCTCTGGGCGTGCCTGGCAACGGCGTACCAGGAAGCCGGGCGCTTCACCGAGGCGATCGAAGCCGGCCGGCGCGGTTGCGAACTGGATCCGTCGGACCCCTGGCACTTTTCGAATTGGGCCGCGGCTTACGGCGCATCCGGATTGAGCGCGGAGACCATCGACATCTACGACCGGGGCCTGGCCATGCACCCGAGCGCGCCGCAGTTGCTGCAAGGGCGCATCGCCAACGCGAACTACCAGCCGGCTCCGGACCTACAGGCCCGCGCCAGGGAGCAGATGGCATACGCAGCCCGGCTCTGCGCGGCGGTGCCGCCCGAGCAGCCAGTCTTCAAGCAAAGCCGCGATCCGGAACGGCCGCTGCGGATCGGGTTCTTCTCGCCCGATCTGCGCCGCCACTCGGTCGCGTACTTCGTGACCTCGTTCTTGCCGCACATCAACCGCGCGCGGTACTCGATCTACGCGTACCAGTATTCGATCACCGACGAGTACAGCAAGAAGGTCGCCAATGACTGCACGAAGTTCCGGCACGTCAACCGCCTCACGGACATTGCACTCGCTCGCCAGATCCGCGACGACCAGATCGACGTTCTCATCGACCTCGCCGGTCACACCACCGCATCGCGTCTACCCGTGATGGTGCGTCGGTGCGCTCCGGTCCAGTGCTCATGGATCGGCTACCCGGCGACGACGGGCTGCCGCAACATCGACTACCGCATCGTGGATGCCATCACGGACCCGCCGGAGGCGGAGGTCGACGCGCTCTGTACCGAGGAGTTGATCCGCCTGGACCGCTGCTTCATCTGCTTCAAACCGCCCGAGCATGCGCCCGAGCCCGTCGCCACGCTCAATCGGCCGCTCACGTTCGTCAGCCAGAACAACCTGCAGAAGATCACGGACCATGCGCTGGGAGTGTGGGCGCGGGTCCTCAACGCCGTCCCCGGCTCGCGCCTGTACGTGAAGAACTTCGGCTGCAAGGACCCCGTTGTCGCCGCTCGCCTGCGCCAACGGGTGGCTGCGGCGGGGGCTGACCCGGCCCGCGTGGAAATCGACGCGTACGTCGACGACCCGCGCCGACACTTCGAGCGGTTCGGCAACTTTGATATTGCCCTGGACACGTGGCCGTACAACGGCACCACGACCACGTGCGAAACACTCTGGATGGGCGTGCCGGTCGTCACGATCAAGGGCAACTCGCACGTCTCCCGCGTCGGAGAGAGTCTGATGCGCGCAGTTGGGCTCGACGAGTTCGTCGCGAAGGACGAGGACGACTACGTACGCATCGCTGCGACCCTTGCGGGCGATGACCCCCGCCGCCGCGAACTGCGAGCCGCCCTCCGACCGCGTCTGGCCTCTTCGCCATTGTGCGACGGCGCCGCGATGGCTCGCTCGCTCGAATCCGCCCTCCGCACCGTCTGGCGGCGCTGGTGCGCCGCCAACCTGATCCCTGGCTGACCCATCACCGTGTCTTCCCCCCGCTTTCAACAAGCGCTCGCGGAGTACCAGGCCAACCGCCTTGAGCAGGCGGAGACCCTGCTGCGTTCACTGCTGCGCACATCGCCGGGCGACGTCAACACGCTCGCCCTGCTCGGCACGGTGCTCGGCGACAAGGGCGTGCCCGAGCAGGCCGAGTTCTTCCTGCGACGGGCCCTGTCGATCGACCCTTCCAACGGCATGCTCTGGGGCACACTCGGCGATGTGCTCTCCCAGCAGGGTCGGAACTCCGACGCCATCGAAGCGTTCAAACGGGCCGTGCAGCACTGGCCCGACGAGGCGCGTCTTCACCGGGCCCTCTGTGCGGCCCTCTGCGACGACGGCAAGCCGACCGAGGCCATCGTTCATGGTCGCCGTGCGGTCGAACTCGCGCCCGATGACCCTTGGACGTACAACAACCTGCTCGGCGCTCTCGGCGCTGCCGGATTGACGGAGCAGGCCATCGAAGTCGCCGAGCACGGCATCCGCATGCACCCCCGGGCCGGCGTGTTGAAGCAGGCCGTCGCGTTCAATCTCTGCTACCTCGCGAGTTCCAATGCGGCGGCCACCGCCGGCCGCCAATTCGCGATGGGCCGCCAACTCTCCGACCTCATCCCCAACGACGACACACCGTTCACCAACACCCGGGAGCCCGACCGCGCCCTTCGCATCGGCCTGCTCTCCCCCGACCTGCGCAAGCACTCGGTCGCCTACTTCCTCGAATCGTTCCTGCCCCACATCGACCGCTCACGGTTCACCATCTACGGCTACCAATGCCGCAGCCGCGACGCGATGAGCGCCAAGCTCGCCGCGTACTGCGCGGACTTCCACACCGTTGACACCATCGCCGACGCCCAGATCAACACGCTCGTCCGTTCCGAGCGGATCGACATCCTCATCGATCTCGCCGGGCACTCCTCTCATACGCGATTGTCGGCGATGGTCCGCCGCTGCGCCCCGGTTCAAGCCACATACCTGGGATATCCCGCCACGACCGGCTGCCGCAACATCGACTACCGCATCGTCGATGCAATCACCGACCCGCCCGGCCCCGTTGCCGACTCGCACTGCACGGAGCAACTCTACCGCCTCCCGCGCTGCTTCCTCTGCTACTCGCCGCCGGGGGCGCCCGAGCCCTCAATCAACGGCGGCCGCCCCATCACCTTCGCCTCGCTCAACAACACCCAGAAACTCTCGCCCCACGCCCTCGCCGCCTGGGGCCGCCTGCTTGTCCGCATCCCCGATTCCCGCCTGGTGATCAAGACCCTCTCCGCCTCGGCACCGGAAGTCTCCGGGCGCATCCGCGCCGCCCTTGCCGACACTGGCGCCGACCTCGCCCGCGTCGAGATCCGCCCCTACCTCAAGGACTTCAAGGCCCATCTCGCTTCGTATGCAGACATCGATATCGCGCTGGACCCGTGGCCCTACAACGGCACCACGACCACCTGCGAAACGCTCTGGATGGGCGTCCCCGTCGTCAACCTTCGCGGCGACAACCACGTCTCACGTGTCGGCGAGAGCCTCCTGACGGCCGTCGGCCTGCAGGAGCTGGTCGCACCGGACATCGACAGCTACATCGATGCCGCCGCACGCCTGGCCGCGGATGAACCGCGCCGTCGCCACCTGCGCACATCGCTCCGCCAACAGATGGCCGCATCAGATCTGTGCAATGGGCCTTCACTCGCCCGCGCTCTCGAAGCCGCCTGGCGCCAGATGTGGCGGACCTACTGCGCCGCCAACTGACCCGCCATGCGTGCGTGACGCCTACGACCCGAACACCTTCATCTGCGGCAGCAGCACCTCGTCGGTGCTCGGATGGTCGATGTCCAGCCGATAGTCCCCGCTGTAGCACGCCGTGCAATAGTGCGCCGCCGGCCGCTTCATGCACGCCAGGAGTCCTTCCAGCGAGAGGTACGCCAGCGTGTCCACGCCAAGGAACTTACGGATCTCTTCGACCGTGCGCCCGTTGGCGATGAGCTGGTCCCGCGTGGCGAAGTCCACGCCGAAGTAGCACGGGTGGCGGATCGGCGGGCAACTGATCCGCAGATGGATCTCCTTCGCCCCCGCCTGCCGAACCTGGTCGATCTTCACCTTGGTCGTCGTGCCGCGCACGATCGAGTCGTCAACGATGACGATCGACTTGCCGCGCACGATCTCTGGCACGACATTGAGTTTCAACCGGACGGCGCTGGTCCGCTGCGCCTGCGTCGGCTTGATGAACGTCCGCCCCACGTACCGGTTGGGGACGATCCCCTCGCGCAGTTGGATTCCGCTCGCACGTGCGTAGCCGATCGCGGCCGATCGCCCCGAGTCCGGCATCGGGACGACATAATCGGCCTTCACCGGCGCCTCGACCGCCAAGGCCGCGCCCAATTCCTCGCGCGCGATCAGCACACTCTGTCCGAAGACATTGCTCGACGGGCTGGCGAAATACACGTGCTCGAACACACAGTGCGCCGGCGGATCGGCCACGGGCACGAAGCGGCGCGACTCGACTCCCCGGTCCGAAAGCGTCACGATCTCGCCCGGCTCGATCTCTCGGTCGAACGTCGCCCCCACCACATCCAGCGCAACCGTCTCGGACGCCACGACGGGGCGCCCATCGGGCATCGTTCCCAGCACCAGCGGCCGCCACCCCCATGGGTCGCGGGCCGCTTCGATTCGATCCGGGAACAGGAACAGAAGCGAGAACGCTCCTTGCAAGTGCCGCAGCGTCTCGGCGATCGGGTCCACCGCGCGTTGCTGGTGCGGGCTGGCGAGTAAGTGGACCACGACCTCCGTATCGCTGGTGGTGTGGAACAGGTGCCCCGCCTCTTCAAACTCACGGCGCAGCACCGTGGCATTCACCAGGTTTCCGTTGTGCGCCAGCGCCACCTGCCCGCCGATGTAACTCTCCAGCAAGGGTTGTGCATTGCAGGCCAAGCTGCCGCCCGCCGTCGAATAGCGGTTGTGGCCGATCGCCCCGCGCTTACCCTGCGCGTCCAGCTTCGCGAGCGTTTCCACCTCGAACACATCCGCCACCAATCCCTGGCCTGTGTGCGCGGTCAGCACCGCGCCGTTGCTCACCGCAATTCCTGCCGCCTCCTGCCCACGGTGCTGCTGCGCGAACATGCCGTAGTAGCAGGTCGTAGCCGGTGACTCGACGCCCCAGACACCGAAGACGCCGCACTTTTCTTTCTTTTCATACTCGGACGGCTGATACTCAGCACCGACACCGATTGCGCGGAGCGGGTCGGTCGAGGTTCCGGCCAGCACAGGCAGATGAATGGTTCGGTGCATCCGAGGGCATTCTAGCGAGCAAGACCCGGGCATTGCGAACAATGCCGGGACCTGACTATCCCACTGGTAACTCACGCAGGGCCACCCCTTCCACCTCCAGCAAGTCGCTCGCCCACGCAAGGGGTGGTCCGGTCACGCGCAACCCCGCTGCCGCCACGAGCCCATCGTCAAGATGCTCCAACGCCGCCGCACGCAGCGGCCATGGGCGGTGCAGCACTTCGCCTCCGAGTACGCGCCCACGCCGGCGTGTGAAAAGCCAATACCGCTCGGTGAGGAAGTGCTGAATTGAGCCACGCTCGGCGGAGGGCAGGATGTCGCCGGGACGCCACACGACATGAGTCTTCGCTGCGGGCCACGGACCACGCCGGCGATGCACTCGATAATCGACAGACGTTCCGCTCTCGCATCGACGGACGCTGAAGCGGCTATGAATGTAGTTCAAACTCCACAGCCATCGCCCCCCGAGCACCGGCAGCAGACGCTCGGCATCAAGGCTGAGGAACCACACTCCGCTTCGACCGCGGTACCTCACGTACGTCCGCACGTTGCACTCAAAGAAATCCCGCAAACCCGGTAGCCGCGGCACTCCGGTAAACCGCGATGCCTCCATCCGGAACGGCACGAGCCCGACCCACGCAGAACCGTCGAAGGTGTCAATCTCCAATTCCCGCGGCACCAGCCTCCGGACCGCTGTTGCGTCCACCCGCCAGTGCAGAAAGAGCAGATTGACCCAGTTCATGCGAACCGCCGCTCGAACCCGCCCGCCACGGGATGGAACGCCGCGTGGGCTCCCGTCTCGGGCTTGGCTTGGGCGGTCCATTGGCAAGCGTACCCGACACAGACGGTTGCCCGAATCGGGGGTCGCTTGCCGATAAACCGGGCGTGACCACGCCCGCGCCAAACGCACCCAACATCAACCCGCTGCAGACCGCGGCCGATCTGCTCAACACCGGCGAGATCGACGGTGCCGTGAAACTACTGCGTCGCGTGCTGGCGCGGCGGCCGATGGATGCGGGCGCCAACCAACTCATGTGCGTGGCGCTCGCCCGGACGGGCGATCTGGCTGGCGCGATCACGCACGCACGCCGTGCGGTTACGGCCGCACCTCGCGATGCCGATCTCCTCCATAACCTCGGCAAACTCTTACTGGATGCGGGGGCATTCCGCCGCGATTTTCTCGAAGAAGCGGTCACGCACTTGCGGGCGGCGCTGGGCATCGATCCATCCCGCACACGCACACGCGTTCAGCTCGCGATGGGGCTCCTTTCGCTCGGTCGATTCGAAGAGGTCGTGGCGCTCACCGAAGGAGCGGCGACCGATCCGGACTTGATCCTCACTCGCGCTGACGCTCAGGCGGCACTGGCCGACATGCCCGGCGCCATCTCCTCGGCCCGACGAGGCCTGGAGTGCTTCCCGCGGCACGCGGGTATCGGCCAGCGCGTCGCCTCGCTCACGCTCTATCTCCCCGGATGCACCGGCCCGCAGATCCTGGCCGCCCACCAGGCGTGGGGCCGCATTCTTGAGTCCGCCGCTCCCGTTCCACTCCGACCCAGGATCGAGAACTTCGAGCCGCACCGCCCTGTTCGTCTGCTGCTCCTCTCGCACGATCTTGTGCGCCACTCCGTCGCCTTCTTCGTCGAGCCGATCCTCCGCTGGCTCGACCGCTCACGCTTCCACATCACCTGTGTCAGCACCCGTCCGGTTGAGGATGAAGTTTCCGCCCATCTCCGAACGCTCGCCGACGACTGGCGGCACTGGCCGCAGTGCCAACCCGGCGAATTGGCCTCGCTCCTGGCGGGCCTGCGCCCGGACATGCTCATCCAACTCAACGGGCTCACCGAGGGTCACTCCCTCGCAGCACTCACCCGCCGCCCGGCGCCGATCCAAGGCTCGTACATCGGTTACCCCGCCTCAACGGGCCTTTCCTGCATCGATTTCCGCCTCGCCGACGCCGAAACCGAACCGCCAACCGCGGTGGAGGATGGCGTCGTTGAGCGAATTGTCCGCCTCCCCGACTGCTTCACGTGCTACTCCCCTCCGGTTTCTCCCCCCCCGCTGCGCATCAGGCCCGCCGATGCCCCGCCAACTCTGGGGTCATTCAACCAGATCTTCAAGCTTGCCGACCCGACGATCGCTGCCTGGGCACGCATCCTCAATACCGTGCCAAAGGCCGTTCTCCGCCTGAAATCTCGCGGGCTCGAACGCGACATCGTCCGGACCGATCTGGTCCGTCGGTTTATCGCCGCGGGCATCGATCCAGCCCGGATAAACATGCAAGGGTGGACCCTTGACTCCGCCGATCACCTTGACCAGTACAACGACATCGATGTCGCGCTGGACACCTGGCCCTACAACGGCACCACCACCACCTGCGAGGCGCTGCTGATGGGCGTCCCGGTACTCGCTCTTGCGGGCGAAGCCGGCACGCTCGGCACGAGTGCCTCGCGTGTCGGCGCGTCTCTCCTCCGGGCGGCGGGCTTCCCGGAACTCATCGCCGCCAACGAAGACCAATTCGTTGCGCTGGCCGTACAGCTCTTGCAGGAACGCGAAGCTAACCACCTCGAACGACCAGCGCGACGTGCCCTCTTCCTCAACTCAATCTTGTGCGATGGCCCGGGATACGGCCGCCGTCTCGGCGAGACGCTCTTGTCGATGTGGCAGAAAGCCTCCGTGCGCAACGCCTAGTCGCGCCACCTCACACGAGCGGCCAGCGGATCACCACCAGGCCCGCCATGGGCGGGAATTTCATGTGCAGACGCAGGCCGCGGAATTCGTCCGGGTTCCAGCCCATGCGGGCGTACACACGATCAACCAGCCGGTTGAGGCGCGGCGCGGCTGGCGTCGCGACCGCGGGGGGCGAGCCGGCCAACTCGACGAGCTTGTCGTTGATCGGCAGACGGTTCCGATCGGACAGTATCGCGATATTCTCGGGACTGCCATGCGGGAACCCGTAGAGTTGGACCTCCGGTGTCGATGGAATAGTGACACCTTTGTGGATGATCAGATCAAAGAACAGTGATTCCACTGGCATGGTGATCGTCGCAGCCGTTGATCCAACCTTGTTCTCGGGGGTGGCGCGGCCGGGAAGCCCGCGGTAGATGTACCCGAAGTAGAAGTCGAAGGCCGCGCGATTGCCTACTTCGCCGCCCGGAAGGCAGAGTTCTCGCCCGCCGCGATCATCCAGGACCAGCAGTTCGGGCATGTTCGGCGAGCAGAATTCGCGCACAACCAAGGATAAATCGCCCGGCTTCTTTGGCTCAATCTCTTCACGCGGGTATTTGTGCGTCAGCGGTTCGCCGCTATCGCTGCGTGACTGGACATGGCACAGACGCCACTCCACGGTTGAACGCAACCGCCGGATCCCGACCATTCCCGACACATTCACGTAATCGAGCGTCCCCGGCTCCTTGCCAGGGGCCAAGAACACCGTGGCCGTCCGGGTCCGCGCCTGGACACCCCACACGCTGCTGTTGCCCCGAAACGCCAGTTCCCGCCCGCTCTCTGCCGACGCCTCACGCTCGAAGAGACCCATGCTCTCGAGGGTCAACTCCAGGTGCGCGCGGTCACCCGCGTGCACGCGCGCAACCTCAAGCAGCGAGTTCATCGCCGTGCGGACGCTGCCCACCACGTCCGCGGGCGCTCCCGCCTTCTGGAACGCTCCCATTGCCAGCTCAAACGATCGCTGGCCCGGCAGGTGATTCAGGGCGGCAAACGGGTCTGGCGCTTCCATCACTCGGGAGAGCTTCCAGGTCAGGTTCCGGTTGATCTTGAAGCTACGGGCCACGATCTGCGGTGTCTGGGGATCGGCCCCAATGGAGTCATAGAGCTCAATCAACGATCGGCGCACGGACTGCAGTGCGGTCCGGCTCTCCTCAACCAATTGATTGGTATTTGTTAGATTAATCAACGGTGGAATCATCCCTGCAAGTGGGCGGAATCATATCGGCATCACGACCCAAGCATGCGGCGTTGGTCGTCGCGTACCAATGAAATACCTGAAATTCTCAAAGTTTGTCACGCAAATAGTCACAGAGTACGTATTCGTGCTGTATGGTTACGCCTACGGACAACTTGGCGCGGATTGAACCGCGCTGGGTCCGGAGACACCTCAACAGGAGCGAGAGCATGAAGTATCAGGTTTTGGCTGCGGCACTTGTGGCTGGATGCGCCGCGATCAGCAACGCAGATGTGCTTTGGGATCAGTCCCAGCTTGGTTGGGCCGTGCCCACCGGATTCCCGAACGTCCTGGCGGGCAACCCCAATACGTACTACACGGTCGCTGATGTCAACGTCACCGGCGCGGGCTGGACCGTCAACAGCGTGTCGATGTACTTCTCGTGCTTCGACTTCAACTGGCCGGAGACGACGACCGGCCGGCTGAACATCTTCACCCAGAGCGGTGCATTGCCGTCGAACTCGGACAACCCTGCGAGCGGCGGCCTCGTTCCGGGGTTGGTCAACATGACGGTCGAGATTCTGAATGATCCGTCAAATTTCGATCAGGCCTACTACCGCGTGACGGCCTCGGGCCTGAACATCAACCTCGCCGCGGGCTCGTACTGGATCGGCCTCACGCCGGTCGCACCGAGCGGGTTCTTCGGTCCCGAGAGCGGCCTTCCTGCTGCGAACCAGATCGGCGCCGGCTCGCCGTTCCGCAGCCCGTTCACCGGCCCCGGTTCGCCCCCCGCCAATACGTGGGTCAACCTGAATGCTCCCGCGTCGTATGACGCGGCGATCCTGGTGCAGGGCGTCGCGCTGCCGACCCCCGGCGCCGCGGCCATCGTCGGGCTCGGCGGGCTGATCGCCGGCCGCCGTCGTCGCGCCTGATTCACACGATTCCTGAAGCCTTTGTCCCGGGCGCGGACACGTGCCTGGGACGTTTCAGAAGTTCTGTCAGCTCTCTTGGGATTGCATCAAAGGAAAACGCTCATGATCCGCACTGTTCTCTGCGCTGGAGCGATGGCTGTCGCTGCCGGGCTCGCCGCATCCGCCTTCGCCGACCCCGTGCTCGTGCTCACGTCGCTGTCGAGCGACATGACGTCCAACGGCAACAAGTGTGTCGGCCTGGTGTACGACAACAGCATCCAGAAGTACGTGCCGTACGTCTGGGAGCGCGGCGTCGGCTACACGCGGATTGACGGTGTGTACCCCGGTCAATCAGAGCCTCACTGCTCGGACGATGCGTCGGCCCTGGGGATGGGTGCCCCCAACTCGACCAACTGGGGAAACCTGAACTGCTTCGGCGGGTACTGCTTTAACGGGTACGCCGACGTCAATCACACGATCCCATGCACACTGGGCGACCCGCTCCCGCCTCCGAACCCCTGCGGACAGCCGGATATCACGCACCGGTGGACGGCGGCGACGGGGTGGGTCGGCGGCGGCTCATTCACGCGAACCCTCGACGCGGCGACCGGTCGCTACTACGGCGGCACACGTTGCGACTACACGATCAACTCGACGCACGATATCTCGGGCAATGGCCGCTACACGATCGGCGGCGCGTACTACGCGCAGTTGACGACCACGAGCGGCACGCCCGGCTTCGGTGTGTGCGGCAACTACTGGGGCTTCCGCTACGACTCGCAGACGGGGCTCTTCGAGAAGCTGCAGACCAGCGCCAACAACACCCGCGCAGACCACGTGAACTTTGACGGCAGCGTCATCACCGGATGGTCCGAGGGTCCGGTCGCCAACGGCAACACCAACGGCCGTCGCATCTGCGCCTGGGTGAATGGTGTCGAGGTGATCCTCGACGCGATGACCGATCAGTCGGCCACATACCCCGTCAACGGGCCCGGCACGGTGATCGCCGGCACCCCTGGCAATGAGTTCCTGCAGACCAATTTCGGCCAGAGCGGGACCCGCCTGGTGCGCTGGGTGCGTCAGCCCAATGACAGTTGGACGCCGCAGAATCTGGGCCGTCCCGTCGATCGTTTCGACCCGATCGTCGTGATCAATCCGCTCTCGGCCTTGTACGTCAACGCGATCAGCGACGACGGCAACACGATTGTGGGCACAGGCCTCTACGGCGGCGTAGGCCCCGGCGCCGAGTCGCGCCCGTTCATCTGGCGGCCCACGCTCAACGGCGGCGTGCCGCTGGACCTGGCGGACTACCTCCAGTCGATCAGCCCGTCCAGCCCCATCCTGCAGGAAGGGCTGGCGATCTTGGGCGTCCGCGGCCTGAGCGCCGACGGGAACACGCTGCTGGTGACGCTGTTTGACAACCGCAACACCTGCACCGAGCCTTCGTTCAGTCACACCGGCTTCTATTCAGGCATCCTGTACTTGAACGGCGCCGGGATCGCCTGCGAGCCGGTGCGCATCGGCCTGGGTCCGAAGGACACTTCGTCCACTCAGTACACACCCTTCGGCGTGTCGCTGAACGTTGCCGCATCGGGTACGTGGCCGATGACGTTCCAATGGCAGCGCGAAGACCCGCAGAACCCCGGCACATGGACCGACCTGACCGAGTCGTGCATGAACTTCGACCGCACGGTGGACTGGGACTTTGAAGGTGTCCACAAGAATCAGCTCCGCATCGGAGAGTTGAACTGCGGCAACGGGCGGTCGGGGCGCTACCGTGTGGTCGTGACCAACGGCTGCGGCAGCGTCACCAGCGACCCAGCGACGGTGTCGTTCCCGGGATGGGTCAATTTCAATGCGCAGCCGGCCAACGCGAGCGTGTGCGTGAACGGTTCCACTTCGTTCACCACCACCGTCTGGGGCGCCAACGCGTACAACTTCCAGTGGGAGATCAACGATCCGGCCAATCCCGGTCAGTGGCTGCCGGTCTTTGACGGGGGCACTCCCGATGGATTCCTCTTCACCACCTCGACCAACACCACCGGGCCGTTCACGGCGACGCTCAATGTTGCGCCAACCGGCCGTTTCACCAGCGCAAACAACCGCACGTTCCGCTGCATGATCAATAACGCGTGCGGCGATACGCCGAGCAACACCGCGACATTGACGATCGCGTGCCCGAACTACGCCGATGTCGCCCACCTGGGTGGCGAGGCCGGGTGCGACGGGATGTTGACCGTGGACGACATCGTCTCGTTCCTTGCTCAGTTCTTCGGCGGGAACCTAGCGGTCGCGGATCTGGTCAGCCTCGGCGGCGGCGAAGGCCCCGACGGGCAGATCACCGTGGATGACCTGGTGGCCTTCCTCTCGGCGTTCTTCGCCGGATGCCAGTGACCGTCGAGCCGCAACGAATTTGAAGCCATGCTTGATAAGGCCCGCTGTGTAGCGGGTCTTGTCATTTTTGACGAGCGCTCAACTGGCGGCCGCCTTCGCCGCCCGCTCGGCCTGTTCGCGGCGGCGGCGCTGGAGTTCAGCGTCGATGAACGGCTGGATGTTGCCGGCGAGGACCTTGTCCACGTCACGGTCCTCGTAGTCGGTGCGATGGTCCTTCACGCGCGAGTCGTAGATGACATAGGAGCGGATCTGGGCGCCCCAGCCGGTCTCCATGCTGCCGCCCTTGGCCGCGTTGATTTCTTTTTCGCGTTTCTCCTCGGCCATCTGCTCGAGCTTGGCCTGGATGATGCGGAGGCACTGAGCGCGGTTCTGCGGCTGGTCGCGGAAGGTGTTGGCGACGACGGTGATGCCGGTCGGCTTGTGGATCATGCGGATGGCGGTGGCGACCTTGTTGACGTTCTGGCCGCCGGGGCCGGAGGCGCGGACGAACGGCGTCACATCAAGGTCGCGGTCGGGGATCTCGACCTTCACATCGTCGAACTCGGGCGTGACTTCGACGGTGGCGAACGACGTCTGGCGCTTGCCCTGAGCGTTGAAGGGTGAAACGCGGGCCAGGCGGTGGGTGCCGCGCTCGCACTTGAGGTAGCCGAAGGCGTACGGACCTTTGACGTGGAGCGTGACCGAGTCGAGACCGACTTCGGAACCGAAACCGCGCTCAACCTCCTCGATCTGGAAGCCGGCCTTCTCGAGGTAGTTGAGGTACATGCGGAAGAGCATCTCGGCCCAGTCGTTGGCCTCGGTGCCGCCATCGCCGGCGCTGATGGTGAGGAAGGCGTTGCGGAAGTCGTGGCGGCCCGAGAGGAGCGAACGCTGCTCGATGGAATCCATCTTGCCGGAGAGGTCGAAGAGGATCGCGTCGGCTTCGGCGAGAAATTCCTTGTCGGGCTGGCCGGGGGTGCCGGCCTCCTTGGCCATGTCGTGGGCGACCTTGGCGTCACCTAGCTGCTTGATCGCCCCCTCGAGCGACTCGATCTGGGCGTTGAGCTGCTTGACCTGCATCACGACCTTGTTGGCCGAGGCGGGGTTGGTCCAGAAGTCGGGAGATTCCATCTGGGCCTTGAGGTCGGCCCGCTGCTTGACCTTGTGGTCGAAGTTAAAGCGAGTCGCGGATCGTTAAGATCCGCGCCTCAATGTCGTTGATGACGGGTTGGAGGGCTTGGAAATTCATGGGTTCTCGCAGGGGACAGGGTCAACGAGAGCGAGGAAATCGAAGTCAGACGGGAACGCGCGTGGAGAGAACGGGTACGGGCAAGCGTATTCCGTTCGTTTTCGGCGTTCCTGACGCGGCCAAGGAGCGAAATTGAGTTCTTCGCGCCAATGGGGCACCCCGGCGGCGTCTTTGGGGTACAACTTCTCCAGGAGGCCCGCATGAAGACGCTTGCCCTGCTCCCCTCGGTTGCCCTGATGTTCGCCCTGACCGCTGGCGCGGCGGCGCAAAAGGCCCAGCCGGCTCCAAACCAGCCGCAGCCCCAGCCGACACCTGCGATGATGGCGGGCGGCGGTGTGAACCCCTGGATGTCGGCGCAGGATGCACCGACCGCGTACAACGAATGGATGAAGTCCACGGTGTCGTTCAATTTTCCGGGCGGGACGTTGAAGGATTATGTCGAGGCGATTCGAGCGGCGGCCAAGGACAAGCCGGTCAATGTCATGTTTCGTGACGGCGCCGAGCAAGCGCAGATCGCGGCGACCTCGATGCGCGATGTCTCAATCGTGAACGCCCTGCAAGCGCCAACGGACTTCGGAAACGTTGGCCAAACGCGGGCGATGACCTTGTACCTGCAGCAGGTGAGCAGCGGCAACATGTCTGGGCCGTCGGGCGGTATGCCGACAACGGTGCCGGCGTTCGTATACGTCGGCGCGGTGCGCAACTACGTGGCCGGGCAGGACGTGTCCGTGCTCTCACTCAACGAAGTGTGCTCGCCGCCGTGGGTC
>JBOHNM010000102.1:0-14930 GCA_050730675.1 Phycisphaerales bacterium
TTCCGACACAGGTGGTCGGTTGCGACCTCTACCTCGACACGACGATGCCGATCGCCGAGCTTGCCGAGCAGATGCAGAAGCTCTGCGAGGGAACGCCCTTCAAGCTGACGATGATCTCCAACCGCGGCACGCAGGTGTGGCCCACCGGCTCGGTCTACACCGAGTGCGTGGACTACTACCGCGTCCGCTTCGAGTCACGCAAGCCCTCGGTCGCGCTCGAGCAGACCGCGTGTTTGTTCCTCCTGAACGCGGTGGCGGCCAAGCACCTCGTTGCCGAGTACGAGCTGCTGCGGTTATTTGATGGGGTGAAGGGGTATTCGCTGGCGCAGGGGCAGTGAGGCGAGTCGAAGAAATTCTGCAGGAATTACTTGCCAAATCCGTGCTCGGAGCCGATACTCCTGTGCCATGATCCAGTTCTTCTCAAGCAGTTCGAGCTCTACCTCCAGCGATCCGGTGGATCGTCGGCGGTCGGCTTGTGCTGCGTAGCGTCGTCTACCGCATGATCTGATCAACCGGCCGATCCTCCGAGGGTCGGCCGGTTGTGTTTTTGCAGCCGTTTCGGCCCCTCGCGGATCCGCCGGACAACTCGGAAGGTGAACCGGCGGGTGGCGCCGGCCCCGTCTCGAAAACGGGTGGGAGTGCTACGCGCTCAGGGGTTCGAGTCCTCCGCCTTCCGCTTGTCTGGATGGTGAAATCGGTGTGGACCGATGGCCGCCTGCTAAGCGGTTGTGCTCATCATTGGGCACGGAGTTCGACTCTCCCTCCATCCGCTTGCCAACGGATGTCGTGTTACTTCGCTGGCGTCACAACGATTTCCACCGCGTCCTTCGGCGCGCCGAACGTCAGCACGCGCACGCGAGCGGTATTCAACCAACGGATCTGCCCGTTGACCAGGATCTTCGCATCGACCGCGTAACTCAAGCGAGGGTCGATCATCGCGGGGTCGTAGTGCACCACGAACGGGACCGGCACCTGCCAGCCCTTGGTCTCGATATTCGCCTCCGACAGCACCAGGCTCGGCGCATCGGCACGGGATACGTCCAGCAGCCGCACCTGCACCACCGCATCGTCCGGCAGCGCGATCCGCTGGCGATAGGTCACGGTCCCGGTCAGTTTATCGAGCGCCGGCGGCATGTCCTCGGTGGCGCATCCACCAGCGAGAGCCGCCAAACCAACCGCCGTCGCCAGCACGCCCATCGTTCCACGCTTCATCGCCGCCTCCTCGTATCACTCGCGCCCAAGCCGCCGCACGCCGCCCTTCCCTTCCACCAGCACAGTCTGCGACTCGGTCACGAACAGCCCGTGATCCACGATTCCGGCCATTTCGTTCAGGTCGCGAGCGAGCACATCCGCCTCGCCGCCAGCCGTCAATTCCGCCGTCAACTTCAAATCCAGGATCAGGTTCCCGTTGTCGGTGCGATAGTCCCCCGCGCCGTCCCTTGCCTGACGCACGACGCCGTCGAGGCCCATGTCCTCAAGCTGTCGCCGCACCGACCTCAGCGCCATGGGGATCACCTCCACTGGCAGGGGCATCCGCGAGCCCAGCCACGGCACCAGTTTCGCCTCGTCGATCATGTTGATCCGCACGCCGCCGCTCGCCACCGTGGCCGCGGCGACGATCCGCTCGCGCGTCATCGCCCCGCCGCCGCCCTTGAGCATGCGGAGCTTGGGGTCCACCTCGTCGGCGCCGTCGAAGAGGTAGTCCACCTTGGAGACGTCCATGAAGTCCAGCACTTCCAGCCCCAGCGTTTCGGCAAGCTCGGTGGTCGCGAGGCTGGTCGCCACGCACGTGATTGCCAGCTTCTCGCTCTTGACGCGCTCCGCCAGCGCCCGCACCCCCCGCGCCGCGGCACGCCCGGTGCCGAGCCCGACGATCATGCCGGAGGTGACCCCGGCAACGGCTTGTGCGGCGAGTGCATCGGTCATGTTCGGCTCTTCGGCGGGAACAAGTGGAACTCCCAGGACCAGACGCCCGCGGTGTCGCGCGATGCACGCACGTGACGAACAAGTTTGCGGGCGCCCTTGTCTGCGGTTGAACGTCCGACTGTATCGCCGCGTCGGGCGTCGTATAGACGCACAAGCACGAGACCTCGACGATCCATCGAATGCATGCATACAGAACGGAACGTCCTTGCCGTCGTAGCCCACCCGCAGAGCATCACAAACGCCTCTCGATTCAGCGGCACAACCGCGTTTCGTCGGACGGGTTTGACGTCAGCCAGTCCGACCCAGACATCGAGGGCTCGCGGCGGTGCGACCGCTCTACGACCTTCACCGCCACCACTGGTGCGTTTGTTTCGTTTGCTCACGTCCCCAACTCCGCGGCCTCCGCGCACTCCGCGGTGACGATTGGTCCTTACTCGAACCTGATCCCCTGTGCCAACTCCAGCTTCCCGCTGTAGTTGATGACGCTCGTCTGCCGGCGCATGTACACCTTCCACGAGTCGCTGCCGCTCTCGCGGCCGCCACCTGTTTCTTTTTCCCCGCCGAACGCGCCGCCGATTTCGGCGCCGCTCGTGCCCGCGTTGACGTTGGCGATGCCGCAATCGCTGCCCGAGCCGTCGGCTGCCAGGAAAGCCTCGCTCGACAGCACGTTGTTGGTGAAGATCGCCGACGAGAGCCCCTGTTCCACGCCGTTCTGCATCGCCAGCGCCTCGTCGATCGTCTTGAATGTGAAAACGTAGAGGATCGGCGCAAACGTCTCTTCCTTGGCGATCGGCAGCGCGTTGCCGGCCGACGCACGCACGATCGTCGGCTGCACAAAGTGACCGTCGAGTCCCGGCACTTTGGCCGTCTCACCGCCGATGAGCACCTGCCCGCCCTGTTTCTTGGCCTCGCCCACCGCGTGGCTGAAACCTTCGACCGACCGCCCGTTGATCAGCGGTCCCACCAGCGTCCCCGCTTTCAGCGGGTCGCCGATCTTGCCCATCACCTGCTTGTACCCGTCCACCAGCCGGCGGCAGACCTCGTCGGCGATCTTCTCGTGGACGATCACCCGGCGCGTACTCGTGCAGCGCTGTCCGGCCGTTCCCACCGCCCCGAAGACAATCGCGGGGATCGCCAGCTTTAGGTCCGCATCTTCCGCCAGGATCACCGCGTTGTTGCCGCCGAGTTCCAGCAGGCAGCGCCCCAGTCGCTGGGCGACGACTGTCCCCACCGCACGACCCATCCGGCATGAACCGGTTGCGGAGATCAGTGGCAGGCGCTTATCTGCCACCATCCGCTGGCCGACGACGTCGTCGGTCCCGATGACCAGCTTGAAGATGTTGGCGTACCCCATCTTCGTCGCCACGCGCTCGGCCAGGTCGTTGCACGCCAGCGCGGTCAGCGGCGCCATCAGGCTCGGCTTCCAGACGGTGATATCGCCGCACACTGCGGCAAGGCAGGCATTCCACGCCCACACCGCCGCCGGAAAGTTGAACGCCGAGATCACGCCGATTGGCCCCAGGGGCAGCCACTGCTCCAGCAGCTTGTGCTTGGCCCGCTCGCTGGGGAAGATGCCGCCGGGGAGCTGCCGCGAGAGCCCGACCGCGAAGTCCGCGATGTCCACGATCTCCTGGATCTCACCCTCGCCCTCGGCACGGATCTTTCCGACCTCCAGGCTCACCAGCTCGCCCAAGTCGGCCTTGTGCTTGCGGAACTCGTCGCCGATCGCCCGCACCACCTGCCCGCGCACCGGGGCCGGCACGCCGCGCCAGGTCTTGAACGCCGATACCGCCTCGTTCATCACCCGCTCGTAGTCGTCGGCGGTGTCGAGCGAGACGTGCGCGATCGGCTGCCCGGTCGTCGGGTTGTTCACGGTGATGAACCCCGGTCCCGGGGCGGCGTCCCCCCCGGTCTTCACGCGGGGGTGCGAATCGAGTCCCAGACGCTTGAGCAATTCGTTGGCCATAGGCCCGAGGGTAAGCGCGATGGTGAGACCCAGCTTGGAGCCCCGATCGGCGTGCGAGTGCGTTTCGTGACCGCAGCGCATGTTGCCAACGACTAACGACGAAAGATCAGCAACTTCTTTGCTCCCGCCGTACGGCGTCCGTCGATACACGCCGCTCGCACCCGCTCTCCGAGCGCCCACATGAAACTGATCCTCCTCGCCTCCCTCTCCTGGTGGCCCATTGCCATCGGCGCGATCCTCATCGTCGCTGCCGCCCTCCTTCGACTCCGCGCCCCGCGCGGCCCGCGCTGCCGTGGCCACCGTCCGCGCGGCTGGCGACTCCTCTCGACCAACGCGTGGTTCCGCGACTGCGGCTATGACCTCACGCGCCTGCCCGTGGGCGAACACGACCTTGTGCGCTGCCCCGAATGCGCCGCCTGCACGCCCGCCGCGGCGATCGCTCGCCGCCCACGCCGCCGCTGGCCGCTGGCGCGTTTGAGTATCGCGATCATCATCCTGTCAGCGGTCGCGCACATTGTGTTCTGGGTGCGCTGCGGCGACTGGACCAGGCAACTCTCCGACACGGCGCTCATCCGCACCCGCCAGTGGCTCGGCAGTTCCACCCCCTCTGCACTGCGCTTCGAACTCCTGAACCGCATCAATGCCTGCCCGCCGACGCTCTCGGCTTCGGCCCTCCAGGAAGTCGTCCCACTGGTCATTGATGAGCTGCGCGACGACGACATCTCCGCCAACGCAGAAGCGGCCGTTACGGCTCTCGAGGGCCCGCTCTGGGGCTACAGCAACCGCGCCCTGTACGAAACGCTCGGTTCGACCGACTGGCAACAGCGTCAGATCGTCGCCAACATCCTCGTCCGCCGCGGCGATCCTCCCTCGCCCGATCTCCTCCGCGTGCTCGTCGAGGCTCTCCGCGACGACACGCTCCCCAGCGGCGTCGGCCTGCGGTACAGCTACACCCGCATCTACAACGCGCAGGCCGCCGTGGGCTATCTCACGGCGAACGCCGCCGAAGCCGAGCCCCTCCTTGTCGATGCGATGAATTCTCCCGATTGGCAGCAGCGTTTCCTTGCCGCCGTCATTCTCGGCGCGGGGCACCGCTATGAACTGGCCGAACGCGCCGCCCCCATCCTCATCGAACACCTCGACCGCAACGCCATCGACGAGGATGCCAAGGGAGCTGTGGTCGGACTCGTCGGATTCGACGTGGCCGCGATCCCGCACCTCGACGCCGCGGCCGCGGGTTCCGACCCGCAACGGGCCGCACTCGCACGTGTTGTCCGTCGGCGGATTGCGGCGAACACGGCCCGGCACACCGTCGGGCCTCCCGCTCCCGACAGCCCGCTCGCGAAAGCCGAGGCGAAGGAGCCCCACGCGGCCATCACCGCCCTCGGCGACGCCACGCTGCTGGCGCCGGGCAACCTCCACATGCCGTCGCGCCGTTGAAGTCCGGAGACTCCGCGTGCTCAGATGCTCGTTGCTCGTTTCAACCGGTCCAGCACCGCCGCCCAGATCGCCGCGTTCCCGGGTGCATCGGTATTGCTGACGGGAGGGCGTTCCACGATGATCAGCCCCACGTCCCTGGTGTCGGCCTCGCGCAGCGCTCGATAGAGCCGCGCCGCGTATTCGCCGGCATCGGGCGGCATCTCAATCAGCTCGTGCGGCGGCTCAATCTCTCGCAGCGCGTGGGTGATCACCACGACCGCCTCGTCCTCATAGTCCTCGAGCAGCCCCTCGAGTTCCGGTCCTTCGACCAGCACGGCGCGCGTGCGTGGCGCGTAGTGGGAGGCCAGCATCCCCGGGCTTGCCAGGGCTGCGCCGTCTTTGTCCGCCGCCTCGATCACACTCCCGTGCTCCTCAACCGCCTCTCCCAGCACGTGCGCGATCGCGTGCGCTCCAACCACGCCCGGCCGCAGGATCCGTACCCGCTCGCTTGTGACATCGACCACCGTGCTCTCGATCCCCGTCTGGCACGCGCCGCCGTCAAGCACATGCACCTGGTCGGCAGCAAAGGCTTCACGCACGTGGGCCGCGTCAGTGGGAGAAACCCGCCCGCTCGCGTTGGCGCTCGGCCCTACCAGCGGCCCGCCGAACTCGAACAGCAGCGAGAGCGCCAGCGGATGGTCCGGGCAGCGCACCGCCACCGTCGGTCCGCCCCCCGTCACCTCATCCGGCACGACCGCCGCCCGCGGCAGCACCAGCGTCAGCGGGCCCGGCCAGAACGCCCGCGCCAGTTTCTCCGCCCGCGCGCTCCACGCCCCCGGAGCGACCACCCGCCGCGCCATCTCCTGCCCGGTGACATGCACGATCAGCGGGTTGTGGCTCGGACGTCCCTTGGCCGCGAAGACGCCCCGCACCGCATCAGCATTCAACGCGTCCGCACCCAGTCCGTAGACGGTCTCGGTCGGGAACGCGACCAAGCCCCCATCGCGCAATCGCGCGACAGCGAGCGACAAGTCGGGCTGTTCAAGAGCATCGTCCACGGGCAATTGTAACACGCCCAATGCACGCCACCCCGCGAGAGACTACGCCAATTCAAGCTGAAAATGCTCGAATCTCTCGTCCTTCTTCCATCCCAAGCTCGTGTACAGAGCCTTCGCCGGCGTGTTGTCCGCCGCCGTCGAGAGCACCAGCCGCTTCGCCCCATCCTGCTTCGCAAAGTGGGCCGCGTGCTTCAGCAGTGAGCGGGCGATGCCAAACCGTCGTGACGCTTCCTCGACGAACAGGTCGTTGAGGATCCACACCCGCTGCATCCACACGCTGCTGTACGTCGGGTACAGCTGCACAAACCCGTGTGCTCTGCACCGCGGACCGAACCCCGACAGCGCCGCGAAGACCACGCTCTCATCGCGCAGCACGCGTTCACCGACGAAACGCTCCGCCCCGGGTGCATCCGACGGCCTTCCGTAGAACTGCCGGTACTGATCGAAGAGCGCCGCCACAAGCGGCACGTCGCCGGCGCCGGCGCGTGAAATACGAACGGCCGGTGGCGTGGGTGAATTCGAAGGAGTGGGGGAAATCGGAGAGGACGACATGTCGGAGTCTAGCGAACCGGTGTTCGCTACTCGCGTTTCCCGGTCGGGAGCAGTTCGTCCACCTCCACCACCGCCATCATCGCCTCGTCCCACACACGGGCGCCGCCGCGCACCCGCGCCGTCGGGTCCGGGTTCGAAGCGTTCGCCGCCGAATTGTCGTGTACCCCCCGCACCACAATCCGCGTTCCCGCGGGCAATTCCATCGGCTCGGCCAGTTCGTACCGGATCGCCCACCGCCCGTCATACCTCTCAGCATCCAGCAGCCGCAGCCGCTTCCCGTCCGGCAACTCCGCATCGACCGTCATCGACCTCCCGCGCAGCCGCATGTACGGTGTCACCGCCAGCACCTGCGCCGGCGCATCCAGCTTGACACTCGCCGTGTGGACCGACCGAGCCTCGCCCGGCGAGATGTCGATCTCCTGCTCTGCGATCGTGATCGACCGCACCTGCCGCTCCGGCCGCGGCTCAACCCGCGGCACCTTCGCGTTCATGTCCGGCGCGCCGGTCGTGTCGCGCCTCGCCCCGATGAACTTCATCCCGATCGCCAGCATCCCCTTCATCTCGATGCCCATCGGCTTGGCGTAGACATCCACCAGCAGCAGCGCCCGCGCCGGCAGCCGCCGCGCGGCCCCCTCGCCGTACCGCACCAGTCCGCGCCCCGGCGAATACACACCCAGCAGTTCCAGCCCCCGCGGCATCGCCTCATCGCCCGGCAGCGTTCCTGCAGCCCCCTCCCCCGGCTTCATCAGCCACACCAGCGCCGACTGCACCGGCTCCGGCCGCATCGTCCGCAGCTCCATCGCCGTAAGCCATACATCCGTGCTGTTCTCCGTCTGCACATACAGCCGCGTATGCCGCACCGGCCCGCTCGCCGGCACATCAAACCGCGGCAGCATCAGCTTCATGTCCGGCTGGCCGATCTCCCAGCCCTCGTTCCGCGTCCGCCCCGCCGGCGCTTCGGTCTTCTCGCCCGGCGGCATCCCCGCCCGCAGCCACGCGACCAGATCTTCGCGGTCGGCCGCCGAAAGCTCCGGCGCGTGCGCCAGCGGCGCACTCCCCTTGCCGACAATCACGCCGTGCGACGGCGGCATCAATCCATCCCGCACCACCGCCTCAATCATCGCCGCCCGCCCCTTCACAGAGTCCATCCCCACCAGCGAGAACGGGGCCGCCCCGGTCGGCCGATGGCACTCCACGCAGCTCGCCTCGAGAATCCGGGCGATCCGTCCGGAAAAGGTCACGCCGGAGTGCAATCCCGCCGCGGCCTTTCCGGCATCCGGCCGATCCACCAGGCACCCCGGCGCGTACGTCGCTTCCACCCGCGGCGGCGTCCCCGCCAGCGTCGCATCGATCGCGTCCTTCAGGAAGTGCCGCGACGGCACCTCCAGCACCCGCGCCACGCCATACTGGTCGTCCACCGCCCCGCGGTACGTCAGCGTCTGGGCCGCATCGAGCACAAAGACCTCCGTTGTGGTGCGAGCGCCCAGCACGCTCGAGACCGCTCGGTCCCGGTCCGGCAGATACGGCCCTCTGAACCCGAACTTGTCCACCTGCGACCGCATCTCCTCGGGCGTTTCGGCATCCACAACATTGACGTAAACGAACACCACCCCGCGATCGGCGTACACCTCCTCCAGTTCCACCAGCCGCGGCGCGTACATCCCCGACAGCGGGCACCCGATGCTGGTCATGCTCACCACCAGCACCTTCCCGCCTTTGAGCACCTCCGCAGCCGTCAGCCGCTTGCCGGCGAGTGTCACCATGGCCGGCAACTCCACCCGCCTGCCGACACCCAAAGCGGCTCCGTCCTGCACCATCACCCTGCGCTCGAGCGCCGGCGGCGCAGCGGGCACATCCGCAGTGTCCTCATGTCCGGCCGGTGAGTGGCATGCGACGAGCAGGCCAACGCCAAGCCCCGCCAACGTGCCCGTCGGAATCCAGCTTCGCATCGCGATGCACATGTCCGCATGGTACGGACCGCTTGCTGTAAGGCCCCGATTCCACACGCGCGCGCAGCCATTGTCCCGCCTTACGTCACTTCTTCATTGGCGTCTTCTCAGGCGGCTTTTCAGGCGCCTTCTCCGCGGCTGCGCCCCGCACCGCTTCCCACAATTGATCCATCGCCCCCGGATCCCCTTTCACCGCTGCGCCGAGCGCGAACTTCTGCTTCATCAAACCCGTTTCCATCGCGATCCGCTCGATGATCGGCCGCCGAGACTCAGGCTCCAACCGCCACGCCAGATTCCACAGCGTCGCCAGGTCTTCCCGCCGCGCGCTCGCCGCCACCTCGTCTGCCGCCTTCGGCGCAGCCTTCGGATCCTTCGCCGCCACCATCTGCACATCGCGCACGCTCTTGCTGAATTCCCGCGGGGCATCAGCCCGCAGCGGCACCCGCGGCCCCGCCTGGTCCACCCGGCAGACCATTCCCTCAATCAGGCGCGTCGGCATTTCGGTGGTCGGCTCGAACGCCACCGACCCGCTCTTCACCGTCACCTCCGCGCTGCTCCCGGCCAACATCACCTGACCGACGGAGCCCTTTTCAAAGACCGTACCGTAGCCAAAGACGTCCACGCCGATCGGCGTCGATCCACACTCCACCGTCACCATGCCGCGCGACACCCCGACCCACGGGACCGCGACCGTGCCAACATCCATCGATACCCGTGCCGTTACGCCCGGCCTGAGCACCACCCGCCCGCCATCGGCCGTGCACAGCACCACGCTCGCGCCCGACTCGACCTTCACCTCGCAAGACGTGCCGAGGTGCCGATCCTTCGACGCCTGTTGCTCACCCACCATCACCGTCCCGCTCTTCTCCGCGACCGTCCACGGCCCGATCTGCTCCGGCCCGCGCGGCCTCGTCAACCAAAGCCCCAAGCCCGCGACCGCCAGCAGCAGCACCGCCGTCGCCGCGGCCAGAACGAACTTCATCCGATGCGACTTCCCCGCCACATCCGCGCCGATCGATGCCGGCAATTCGCCTCCGTGTCGCAGCGGCCGCAGCGTTCCCTCCAGCCGCGCCGTCTCCACATCCGACGTCCCCGTGCCATCCCACAGATACCGCTCGCAAGCATCCATCGGCGACTCGCCCGGCCCCTGCGGCTCATGCATCGGGTTGTCCCGCTCGTTCACGCTCATGCCTTGCTCTGGCCATCCTTCTCAACACCCAGTTGCGTCCGCAGCATCTCCATTCCCTTACATAGGTTCACTCGCACAGACCCGTGCGTCATCCCCAGGCTTGCCGCGATCTGCGGCCCAGTCAACCCCTCCACCAGCCGTAGCACCAGCGTCTCCTGGTACGCCTCCGGCAACCCCCCAATCGCCCCCAGCACCCGCCGCGCCTCCTCGCCCACCTCGCCCGCCGCGCCGTTCCCGTTTCCTGCCCGCGTCTCGCGCGCCAACCTCACCAGCCTCAACCCCGCCCGCCACCCGCTCCGTCCGCGGCTCGCCGCCGCATTCCGCGCGATCGTCACCAGCCAATGCACCAAATGATCCTCGTCCCGCAGCGATCCGATCTCGCGCATCGCCTTGACAAACACCTCCTGCGTCAGGTCATCCGCGGCATCCGCCCCAGCCCGCGCCAGCAGCACGCCGTGAATCACCGGCCCGTACCGCCTCCACACCACCTCCCACGCCTTGCGATCCCCCGCGCGCGCCGCGGCCACGAGCGCACGCTCATCGTGCTCGCTCGCGGCCGCAACGGGGGTTGCCTCTGGAAATGGCACGCCTTCGCTCAAGATCACTCCAGCCTACTCCCCGCCGATCCGCTTTGCCGCTTCCCGTACATCCGCATCGTCACTCATCGCGGCCACGCGCTTCACCGCTGGCACCTTGAACCGCCCCAGCCACCGGTTGATCTCAGCAGATTCCCGCTCCGCTCCGCGCTCGGTCCTCATCGCCGTTCCAAACCGCTTCAGCAGACCCGTCAACCGCGCTTCATCCTCCGGCGTCATCACCTCCGCCCGCGCCACGAACACCCGTTTCACCTCTTCCGGCGTCGGCGTGATCTTCAGCGGCAGCACCCGCTCCACCCGCCCCGGCGGCGTGATCGACATCAGCCGCGTCCCCGGCTCGCCGAACCACGACGTCCGCCAGGTCTCCACCATCGCCGTCGCTTCGGACTGGGTCAGCCCCTGTCCGATGAGCGCCGCCTTTGTCGCCTCCGCCAGCGCCGACTCGCCCGTCTTGGCCTTCGCCAGGTCCACATCCGTCTTCGCTCCCAACCTCTCCAGCGGCATAAACCGCGTCTGGCCGCCGGCAACCTCCAGCATGAACGCCGCGGCGACCGTCTCACCCGTCGTGTTCTCGATGGTGAATTTCCCCGCGCCCAGCGCTTTTACCGTCACGCCAGGCTCAAAGTCCCCGACGCCGCGGTAGAACAGGAACTTCTCGCGGTGCGCCTTCCCGCCCGCCGTCATCTCCACCGGCGCAGCTCCCGTCGCGCGGGCCAGCACGTAGTGCGACCCGTCCCCCTTGGGGAACGCTCCCTCGTCCGCGCCCGGGACCACGCGCACGCCCCGCCACGAGAGCGTGCCCATCTGCTCCTTCGTCGCCTTCACATCGCTCGGCGGCGGATAAAACTCCGTCATCCGCCCGCTCTCCAGCCGCACATCCACATCCACCGACGCCGGCCGCGTCGAGTTGAAGTAGATCACCGGTGTCTCCATCCGCACCAGCGCCAGCAGCGAGCGGCTGCTCTTCACCTCGTCCGAGCTCCCGCCCAACGGCTCGGCCGTGAATTCCGTTGGCCCCGTCTGATGCCACGTCCACACAAACCGCGGCAAGTCCCGCGACGACTCCGCGAACTCCGACCAGAACTTCCGCGGCATCCCGTCCGCTCCGCTGAACGTCGTGAACGTGCCCCATTCATGGGCCACCAGCCCGGGCGAAACCGCGCCCGCCGCTTCGCCCACACGCACGGCGCGCTTGTCGGCGCCCATGCCCATCGCTATCACCACCGTCGCCGCCGCCAGCCCCGCACACGCCACGATCATTCTGCCGCGCATGTTCAACTCCTTGGTCGGCCGCCCAACCCATCAGCGGCCACCCAATAGACGCCGGCACCCTCCAAGCTGTTAGCCGCTCGTCCCTCACTTTGGCCATTTGGCAATCTGGCCCTTTGGCCCTTTGGCCATTTCCGCTGCCTCCAGTCTGCCCGTCTTCACTCCCCGCCTGATCACCTGTTTGTCTGGTCGCCCTCCCTCACTTCCCCTATCCTCCGCCCCATGAAGATCCACGAGTACCAGGGCCGCCAGCTCCTCGCCGATTTCGGCATCCCCGTCCCCCCGGGCCAGATGATCGATTCCATCGCCGCCGCGGCACCCGCCTACCAGGCCATCTCCAAGGCCGCCGGAGCGTCCCTCTGCGTCGTCAAGGCCCAGGTGCACGCCGGCGGCCGCGGCAAGGCCGGCTTCGTCAAGCTCGTCCATTCCGCCCAGGAAGCCGAGGACGCCGCCCGCTTCATGCTCAGCAACCGCATGAAGTCCCCCCAGACGCCCCCGGAGGGCCTCGAGGTCAAGCGCCTCCTCATCGCCGCCGGCGTCGATATCGCTGATCGCAAGGGCGGCGGCAAGGACGAGTTTTATCTTGCCATCACCACCGACCGCAAGACCCGCCGCAACGTCCTCATCGCCTCGCGCGAGGGCGGCGTCGAGATCGAGCAGATCGCCCACGACCGCCCCGACGCCATCACCAAGCTCCCGCTGCACACACTCCTGGGCCTCCAGGGCTTCCAGGCCCGCGATGTCGCCTTCCGCCTCGGCTTCACCGGCAAGCAGGCGAGCCAGGCTGCCGACACCATGATCAAGCTGGCGAAGCTCTACATCGCCAAGGACTGCACCCTCGCCGAGATCAACCCGCTGGTCATCACCACCGCCGGGCAGGTCGTCGCCATCGACGCCAAGTTCAACTTCGACGACAACGGCACCTTCCGTCACAAAGACCTCGAGGCCATGTTCGACCCCGCCGAAGAAAACCCCGCCGAGATCAAGGCCCGCCGCTTCGGCCTCTCCTATGTCGCCCTCGACGGCAACATCGGCTGCCTCGTCAATGGGGCCGGCCTCGCCATGGCCACCATGGACGTCATCAAGCTCGAGGGCGGCGAGCCCGCCAACTTCCTCGACGTCGGCGGCTCCGCCACCGAGGAGGCCGTCACCGAGGCCTTCTCCATCATCCTCTCCGACCCCGCCGTCAAGGGCGTCATGGTCAACATCTTCGGCGGCATCATGAAGTGCGACGTCATCGCCCAGGGCATCGTCAACGCCGCCACCAAGCATAAAAACCACGACGGCTCGGTCGGCTTCAAAGTCCCCCTGGTTGTCCGCCTCGAGGGCACCAACGTTGATGCCGGCCGCAAGCTCCTCGCCGATGCCCGCACCCGCATCCCCACCATGCAGCCCGCCACCGACCTCGCCGACGCGGCGAAAAAGGTCTGTGCGGCGGTAGGCTAACATTCCACAATGTCCCGCCTCGACGACACCATTGCGACCCTGCGATCCCTGATGCCCGAGTTGCGCGCCAGATTTGGCGTCGACGCCCTTGCCCTCTTCGGCTCAACCGCCCGTTCTGAGGACTCGGTCGCCAGCGATCTCGATTTGCTCGTCGACTTTCTCCCAGATGCCCGTGTCACGCTGTTTACGCTTTCCGCGATGACAAGCCACCTCGAGCGAACGCTCGGCCGGAAGGTGGACATCGTGGAAAACCACCCCAGACTCCGCCCGGCGTTCCTCGCCGAGATCCAGAAGGATCTCCGCCGTGTCGCCTGAGGCCTGGCACGACCGCGTTGCCGTGATGATCGAGGATATCGATCGGATCGCCGCGTTCATCGGCCCTTTGACCCGTGATCAATTCCCCGCAGACGAGAAGGCCGTATTCGCGGTCTGCTACGCCTTTGTCCGGCTTGGGCAGGCCGTGACCAACATTCCTTCTGATGTGATCGCCACCAACCCGCAGATCGAGTGGGGAGACATCCGCCACTTCCGCAATTTTATGGTGCATGTCTACCTCGCGGTGGATCCTCTCCGCCTCTTTGACACCGCCGTAACTGACCTGCCTGCCCTCCGAATGAAGCTCGAGGCTCTGCTCCGCACCGATCCTCCAGCACCTCAGAAATGAGGACCACCCATGCGTTCCCCCTCCTTCGGCTTCATCCTCATCTTCGCCGTCTCCGCCATCGTCCTCCTCTGGGCCGTCGGCACGCTCATCTACATCCTCCGCCACCGCCGCCAGAAGCAGCGCCTCACCCACGGCCCCATCTGCGGCAGCTGCGGATACGCCGCCTCCATCGGCCCCGACGGCTTCACCCGCTGCCCCGAGTGCGGCGGCGACTACGCCAAAGTCGGCATTCTCGGCGCCGCCACACGCACCGGCAACCCCGCCATCCTCCTCTCTGCGGGGCTCGGCTGGGTCTTGGCCGTCTCCGTCTTCATGGTCATCGCCACCTTCGCGCTCGGCCAGTGGCTCAGCGTCACGATCAACACCTCCACGGTTTCTCAGAACGGCAATTGGTCCTCGCCCCGCGGCGGCAACCTCAGCATCGATGTGACCACCGTCACCACCACGATCACCGGCCGTGCACGGCCCACGTCCGACGTTGCCACCGTTGACATCGCTTCGGGCTTGGAAAAGCACGTGATCGTGATCGACAACAACGACGGCAAGATCACATCGAGCACCGCTCCTGCTCTGCCCGTTGGCTCAACTCCTTCCGATGCCGCCATCCAGAAAGCCGTCGCCGACCTGATGCCCGATGTCGCGCCCACCGACCTCGCCGCTTTTCAGGCCGAGGCCGTTCAGGTCATCGGCAAGCGAGCAGTCGCGCCCCGCGCGGGGATGGGCATGCGTTCCAGTTCAAGCACCAGTTCCTCCATCGGCGGCCGCGGCGGCCTCTCCTCCTCCACCGGCACCAGCAGCGGCACCATGACCCAGTCCGGCTGGATCGGCATCGGCTCCATGCTCATCTCCACCGCCATGTTTGCATTCACCATGGCGGCCATCGGGCTCATCATCCC
>JBOHNM010000103.1:0-14611 GCA_050730675.1 Phycisphaerales bacterium
GAATAGAGCTGGTCGGCCTGAGAAACGGCACCGCCCATTTCATCGCGGCCGAGGCCCTGGCGGACGGTCACGCCGGCGAACTGGCCGTCGGCGGCGAAGACCGGCGTGCAGAGCGAAAAGATCAGGCCGCCCGGCTGGATGAGGTTGCGGGGCTTCTTCAGCATGGCGCTGACCTTGACCTCGCCGACGAAGATGGCGCGGTCGTAGTAGTTGCCCATGCGGTCGATGAAGAGCAGGCGGTCGCCGAGCTTGGCGGCGGGGTGCTGCTTCAGGTCCACGGAGGTGTAGCCCTTGTCGGAGGGCTTGTCGATGCGGATCCACGCCAAGTCCAGTTCGCTATCGCGGGCGATGACTTTGGCGGCGGCGCCTTCGGAATCTTCGCCGATGAGCACCTTCATTTCCGCCGGCGTAACGGTCACACCCGGGGGCAGGTCGGCCTGGTTACCACCGACGGCGCTGTTGGCGCAGAGGACGAGCCCGTTCTTCTCGATCATGAGGCCGGTGACCTCGCGCTGGATCTCGCGCGGCCCGCCCATCTCGGCCGGGGCGTTCACTTTGAGGAGGAACTTCAGGCCGACGATCGCCGGGCCGCGATCGGTCGCGAGTTGGTCGTACGAGACATCGGCGGCCGCCGCGGGACGAACGGCCACAAAGCCGGCGGAGAGGGCGATCGTGGCTGCGAGCACGGCGGTGCTGAGGAAACGGACGGACATGAACGGCTCCTTGAAGGATGGGAGGACGAGAGGGCGAGGGTAGGGGGGTGGACGGGCACGAGCAATCCACACCGGCTTGGTAGCAAAACGCCAAGGGCAGGCCTGCCCGGCGTGCTCAAATATGCGGTTGTTGCAAGCTTGCGTGGTCTCAGCAGCCGCCCGCAAAGAACGCTGACAAGAAGGCGATCAGGTCGTCGGCGGTCACTTCTCCGTCCGGAGCCAAAGCCCCGCCGAGGCCGCAGATGTCGGCCGGCTTGGCGCCGCTGAACGGCGGTGTGTTGAAGAACTGGTCAAGGTAAAGCACCAGATCGTCAACGGTGAGTTGGCCATCGTTCGCGGCTTCGCCGCCCACCGTAGCGATGTCCGCGAGGCTGCATCGGCCATCGAAGTTGAGATAGAAGCGATTGAAGTAGCAGGGATTGGGATCGTGCGGCTCATCAACAATGATGCGGATGTCGGGGAACGGCGTCTCCACCAATTCGTCGCTGCTCTCAAAGTGCATCGGAATGCCGTTGACAAGTACGTCCAGAGTCATGTGATGGGTGAGCGCGAAATCACCGCCGATGCGGTAGGTGCCTGTGCCGGTGACCGTTTGCCCGCTATCGGTGAGCCAGCCGATGCCGGTGATGGTGTAGTACGCGTCCCATTGGTCGCTGTGCGAATACACAAGCGTCGCGTGGCCGGAAACTCGGTTAACGACTGTTGGGCATGCGCACACAACGCAGACCCGGCTCGACCAATTGTTTGAGACCATCGCCAGCGTTACGTTCGGCTGTGTCTGGGCCAAGGTATGCGGCGCCGCGGCGGAGAGTAAAGTGGCGACGATCGGTAGCACGTGCAGGCGGATCATGGGGAACCTCCCGGCGCCGGCTCCGTCCGCCACGAGTGCGGCATCGCCGACAGCAGCTACAGCATACCTCACCCCGTCGAGCGCGGCCATGTCCGTGAGTAACAGACGCATTGATGCGACCGGGGTTTTTCCGGTCGCGTGAGGCAAGAAAAGCAGGCCCGTCGCGTCATTGGGCTCCGGCAGGGGTGGCTTCTTTGGCGACGACGGGTTTCCACTCCGGCTCAGCGAACTTGAAGCTCGTGCGCGTGCCGCGGAGCGTCACGAAGACGACGCGTTCCGGCTGAGCCTTGGCGATTTTCTCCATGGCCGCGCGGTAGGAAGCCAGACTCGTGATCGGCTCGTCGTTGATGGCCTGGATGAGGTCGCCGCTGGAGACCCCCGCCTGTCCGGCCCACCCGGTGGGCTCGGAGCTGTCCACGATCACGCCCTTCATGTCCTCGGGCCACTGGTTCTCATCGAGGTCAAAGAAGGTCAGCTCGCGAACCGACAGTTCGAAATCCTTGTTGGTGTCCTTGCGGGCTTCGGAGGCATCGATGCGGGTGCGTTCGAGTTTCACCTTGACATCAACGGGCTTGGTGTCGCGCAAGACCGTGAGGGTGATGGAGTCGTCGATTTGAAGCTGCTTGATCTTGCGTTCGAAAGCCTTGCTGTCCTGGAGGGTGCGAGGGGCGAGCTTGTCGCCATTAACGGCCGTGATCACGTCGCCGACCTTGAGCCCGTCGGACGCTGCGGCCAGGGTGTGTGGGTAGACGCGCGTGATGCGGAAGCCGGTCAGGCCGTCGAGGCCGAGCTGCTTGGAAAGTTCTCGCAGCACCGGTTGCGTGGCGACTCCGACCCAGGCCTTGGGCACCTCGCGCGGCGGGTCCTCGGGCTTCTCGGGTCGAGGCTTGATGACCGTGACTTCGTTGCGGCCATGGCGATCAAATTCGATCAGCAGGTACTCAGGGATGGGATCGGAGGCCATGACGGCCTTGTAGATCGCCAAGAATCCCTTGAGGTTGTCGACCTTCTTACCGCCGACCGAGAGGATGACGTCGCCGAAGCCGAGTGAAGGTTCGGCTGTTGCCACCGGACCGCCCGAGCGTGCGCCGATGACCAGTACACCATCGGTGTTGGGGCGGCGCATCTCGCGGGCTTGCGCCTCGGTGATCTGCTCGATGGAGAGGCCCCAGGCGCGGACGGAGGTCTGGTCCCCCTCGCCCTTGAGCATTTTGTCGGTGACGACGTTGATCTGCTGGGCTTGCCCGTTGCGCAGCACGTCGAAAGCGATGGTGGCGCCGATGGGCGTGTCCGCGAGCAGCCGCTGGAGCGCCGGGATTTCCTCCGCGAACTTCGCCGTTACGGGTTTGCCGTTGATCTGCGTGATCAGGTCGCCGGCCTTCATCCCGGCCTTGGCCGCCGGGCCGGGGGGGTTGTCCACAACACTGTTGACCAGCACGCCCTGCGAATAGCCGGTCTTGTCGATCGTTCGCAGCGACAGCCCGAGGAAGCTGCGAGGAACTTCGCCGAACTTGATGATCTTGTCCGCGACATCACGGGCATGGTTGCTGGGGGTAGCGAATCCGAGGCCTGAACCGCCGCGGGTGTTGACGCCGACGACCTGGCCGAACAGGTTCACCAGCGGCCCGCCGGAGTTGCCGGGGTTGATGAGCGCATCGTGCTGGATCCAGCGTGTGAAAGTTCCCTGCGGTCCGCCGTCGCCCTCCATCTCGTCGAGTTCACCCGTCCGTCCCGCAAAAACGCGTTCGGTGTTGCTGACGATGCCCAGCGTGACCGAGCGGGACAGCGCGAAGGGCGAGCCCATCGACATGACCGTGTCGCCGACCTGCAGCTTGTCGGAGTCGCCGAGGGTTGCCACCGCAAAGTCCTTGCTCCCGTCCTTGAGTTGGCTGGTGTCGAGCTTCAGGATGGCCAGGTCGGTCATCGGGTCCTCGCCGACAAGCGTGGCGCTGATCTCCTGCTTGTCCGCCAGCGTGACGCGGAACTTGACGCCGTCGTTCACCACGTGCTGGTTGGTGAGGATGTGCCCTTCCTTGGAGATGATCGTGCCCGAGCCGGTTGCTCCGCCCTTGGTCTCCTTGCCGCCGTAGTAGTTGGCGGTGATCACGCGGATGTTGACCAAGGCCGGGAAGACCTTGTCCTTGGCACTGGTGATCAGGGCACGCAGGTCTTCGCGTAGTTCCTCGGCCTTGGCCGTGGACGGGGGCTCGCTCGACGCCTTTGCCCCGCCGGAACAGCCGGAAGCCGCGGCGAGGCCGGCGAGCAGGACCAGAATGGCGGGTGTGATCGAGCGGACGCGGAAGGGTCGATTCATCGTGGGCCTTTGCAAGGGTCGATCGGCAACGCCGGCTCGGCGAGCCGGACGCGACCATGTGCCCCCAGTGTATCGTCCGACGCACCATCAGCCGCGCAATGGAAAACCCCGGGGCGGAACCCCGGGGCGATTGAAAACTCATTTCAGGATCGAGCATTCAGCGGCGACGGCGGCCGACGATCAGGCCGCCCAAGCCCAGCAGCGCCGCGGCGCCCGGGGCAGGCGTGATGCCCGTCGCGTCGGTCACGACATTGTCGATCACCCAGAAGTTGCCCGTGTCGTGAACAATGACGTAGGCGATGTGGTTGACGCCGTTCCAATCGACGCGGAGAAGGCCCGGGCCGGCCTCGTTGTTGTTGACGACACGGAGGTTAGCGGGGCCGGAGTCTGTATCAATCAGCACGCCCAAAGCCGTGTACGCTTCCATTGTGAAGGTGCTGCTGCAGCTGTACCGGAGCGTAACGAAGGTCGCGTTCTGGTTGTCGAAGGAGATGCGTCCATCGTTTCCGGAGCCGTCCAGGGCGGACGTGGCGCCGACATCGCCGAAAATCCAGAAGTTGCCACTGCCATTGGATGTGCCGTCGTCAAAGTTGGAAGTGTTGTAGTTACCGATCGACGTGCGGCGCGTGACCATCGGCGAACCGGTCGAACTCGAGCCGAAGGTGACCCCCGTGTAGAAGTTGTTGATGGGCTGCACGTCGCCGGGGATTTCCTCGAACGACATAACGATGTCCGCCTGGGCGATCCCCGCGCCCGCGAGCGCAGCAATAGCCACCAATGCAAATCGAGCCCTATTCATGGAATTCTCCCTTTCCTCTTCCTCTTTGCCGCCCGCTACAACCTGGCAACATGCCAAGCAACAGATCGGGCAGCCAAATCTCTCCAGCCAGCAGGTTACATCCAAATGGGTGAAATCGCAACTCGTTTCTCATGCAATCGACAAATTGTTGAAATGTCTCGTACCGGGGTGAATCTGGGCGGTTTTCGCTCGCCCTGATTCGAGTGGGTCGGGCCGATCGGGCTTTCGTGTGCTCCCGCAAATCGGTAAGCTGCGGCATGCCCCTCATTCCCCGCCGCCTATTCGTCCAGTCCGCTTTGGCGACAGCCGCCGCGGGGCCGCTGATTTTCTCGTCCCGCTCGTGGGCGAGACCCGGCCGCCCTCGGCCAAACGATCAGATCGGCATCGGCGTCATCGGCATGGGCAAGATGGGGCGCGACCATCTCGGCCCGCTCCTCAAGAACCCGGCCGTCAAGGTGCTGGCCGTCTGCGATGTGGACACCGCCCGGCGCGACTATTCGAAAGGCGCCGTCGACAAGTCCTACGGCAACACGGATTGTCGAGCATTCGTGGACTACCGCGAGCTGCTCGCTATGCCCGGCATTGACGCGGTGGTCATCGGCACGCCCGACCACTGGCACGGGATCATGGTCCTCGACGCCGCGACGGCAAAGAAAGACATCTATTGCGAAAAGCCGATGTCGCTGACCCTCGGCGAGGGCAAGGCGATGATCGACGCGGTGCGCAAGCACAATATCGTCTTTCAGACCGGCAGCCAGCAGCGGACCGAGTATGGCCACAAGTTCGTCACCGCATGCGAGCTGGTGCGCGACGGCAAGATCGGCAAGGTGCTCACGGTCCACGTTGGCGTCGGCGTCAGCAGCAAGTGGTGCGACCTCCCGGAGGAATCGATGGAGGCTGGGCTCGAGTGGGACCGCTGGCTCGGTCCCGCGCCCGTGCGGCCGTACAACGCCATCCTCTCCCCGCGCGGCGTTCACAACAACTACCCCAACTGGCGGCTGTACCGCGAGTACAGCGGCGGCATGATGACCGATTGGGGCGCGCACCATTTCGATATCGCGCAGTGGGGTCTCGGCATGGACACCGGCGGGCCCGTGAAGGTGACGCCGCCACCGGGGGAGAACGACGAGTACGGGGCCAAGCTGACGTATCCCAGCGGCATCGAGGTTATCCACGGCGGTGTGGAGGGGATCACGTTCACCGGCACCGGCGGGGTGATCAGCGTGTCGCGCGACCGGCTCATGAGCATACCCGACGGCATCCTCAAGAACGGGCTCAAAGAGGGCGATGCGAAACTGCCACGGCACACCGGCCAGCAGGCCAACTGGATCGAGTGCATCAAGACCCGCCAACGCCCCATCTGTGATGTGGAAGTGGGGGCGCGTTCGATCGCGTGCGCGCAGTTGTGCAACCTCGCCTATTGGAACCGGCGCGAGTTGAAGTGGGACCCGGTCGCCTGGGAGTTCCCCGGCGATGCGCAGGCGAACACTTGGCGAGACTATGAGCGACGCAAGGGGTTCGAACTGCCCAAGGCCTGAAGCGTGGCACAGACTGCAAGCGAGGGAACAAAAAGGAGGGCCGCGGCGTTGACCGCCTGCCCTCCGGCATGGGTGTCCGTCAGCGACGCTTGTTGGCGATGGAGAGACTCGCCAGGCCCAGGCTTCGGCGGATCCATGCCAGAAAAACAATCCAGTCAACGATCAGGCCGCGTGCCCACCGCCTCGCGTCGCTCGAAACCAGAAATAGCACAAGGTGTCGGTCGATCCGCAAATTGTGCCGGCATCCTCGGTGGACGCGGCGGCTCATCAACACATGTCGCCGACAGCGTCCGTCATTGCACGGTGGTTGTGGCCGGCACGCGTTGGATCAATACGTCAGTACCGAATGCACTTGACCGTACGGCGTCAGCCGCTCGCGCCCGTTCAGGAACGTCAGCTCGATCAGCACCGAGACGCCGACGATCTGTGGGCGCAGCGACGCGACCATCTCCGCGCACGCGAGCATGGTGCCCCCGGTGGCCAGCAGGTCGTCAACCAGAATCACCCGCTGCCCGGGCTCAATCGCGTCGGTGTGCATCTCCACGCGGTCGGTCCCGTACTCCAGCGTGTACTCCTTGGTGATTTTCTTGCGCGGCAGTTTTCCCGGCTTGCGCACGGGGACGAACCCCGCGCCGATCAGCTGCGCGATCGCAATGCCGAAGATGAACCCGCGCGACTCGGCGCCGATGACCAAGTCCACCTTCTCGCCGCGGAAGGGGTTGGCCATCAGCTCGACCGCCAGCGCCAAGGTCTTGGGGTCGCGCAGCAGGGGGGTAAAGTCCTTGAAGATGATCCCGGGCTTCGGGAAGTCCGGCACGTCGGCGATCTGGTGCTTGAGGTAGCTGATGGGGTCTTGCATGCGGGAGGTTAGCGGCAGCGAAAGCAGAGTGGCGCCGAGAGGGCAGCCGGTGCGCCCCGGCGGTTGATTTCAAACGCCGCGCGTGCAATGCTCGCATCGAACGACGGAGGGGGAGGGGGAATGCTCAGAAGGCGAGGCGACATGGCGAAGGAAACTCACGAAGAGCTTTGGACGAACGTCGACGCGTACATCGAGGACCACCTGATCCGGACCGAGCCTGCGCTGAGCGAGGCGATCGCGGCGAGCGCCGCGGCGGAACTGCCGGAGATTGCCGTCTCCCCCTGCCAGGGGAAGCTCCTGATGTTGCTGGCAAAGATGTGCGGCGCCAAGCGCATCCTCGAATTGGGCACGCTCGGCGGGTACAGCACCATCTGGCTTGCGCGCGGTCTGGCGCCCGGCGGCGAGGTGGTGACGCTCGAGAGCAATCCGAAGCATGCGGAAGTGGCCCGCGCCAACATCTTTCGAGCCGGTCTCGCGGAGGTGGTGGAGGTGCGCGTCGGGGCCGCTTTGGAGATCCTCCCACGCATCCAGGCCGAGCCGCGTGGGCCGTTCGACCTCACGTTCATCGATGCCGACAAGGAACACATGGCCGAGTACTTTGGCTGGGCGGTGCGGCTGTCGCGTCCGGGGAGCGTCATCATCGCCGACAACGTCGTGCGCGACGGCGATGTGATCGACGTGGAGAGCACCGATGGGCGCGTGCACGGCGTGCGAGCATTCTTCGAGGCGGCGCGGGCGGAACCGCGCGTCACCGTGACGGCCATCCAGACCGTGGGCGTCAAGGGGTACGACGGGTTCGCGCTGGCGCTGGTGAAGTGAACAGCGAGTCTCTCGTCTTGCTCCTTGCAACACCGAATCACTGCGAATTCGCCACTCGGTGCTCGCTTCTCGGTGCTCGTCACCTCTTGCCCCCTGCCTCCCACGCCTTGCTCGTTGCTCATTGCCGATTGCTACGCTTTGCGCATGAGCGACGAGTCGTCGAAAAAGGCCGCCCCCAAGCTGGAGATCGTCGAGCCGATCGGCCCGCGCGTGCTGGTGCGCAAGGACGAGGACCGCCGCCAGACCAAGGCGGGGGTGATCCTCCCCGACAAGCTCGAGATCCCGACGATCACCGGCCGCGTGGTGGCCGTCTCGGCCCAGGTGGAGAAGGACGAGAACTACCCGATCAAGAAGTACGATCGCGTGCTCTTCAATCCCAAGCACGCGATCCCCGTCGAATTCGAGCGCGACAACCGCCTGTTCGTGATCCCGGTCGAGGACGTTGTGGCGGTCTTCCGCAAGGACGTGGACTGAGGCACGGTCGAGAGGCGAGCAAGCGATCAGTGGAAAGGCACACTTGAGCGGGCGCGTTCCGACAGTCGTGGAGATCGCCGATACGCCGATCGATCAACTTCCGCCGTTGATCCATGTGCCACCGCTCACCAAGCCGTTCGATGTGACGATCCGGCCACCGGGGAGCAAGAGCCTGACCAACCGGGCGCTGCTGCTGGCCGCGCTCGCGGAAGGAACCAGCACGCTCAAGCACGCATTGGTGGATGCGGACGATGCGCAGGTCATGCTTCGGGCGATCCAGCAACTCGGCGCGAAGGTGGAACAGCCCGACGCCGAGACGCTCAAGATCACCGGCGTGGCCGGTCGCTGGAAGATCCCCGCGGGCCATACCGTCACGCTGAATCTCAACAACGCCGGCACGGCGACACGCTTTCTTACGGCCGCGGCGATCCTGGCTCCGCCGGAGAGCGAAGGGATCATCATCGACGGCAACGCGCGGATGCGGGAGAGGCCGATTGGAGAGTTGGTTGATGTATTGCGAGCGATCGGCGTTGCAATTGAGTACCGAGGTCGCGACGGCTTTCCTCCAATTTCCGTTCGTTCCGCAACGGGACGCGTTGCAAATGAAGTCGCATTTGGAAAGACTGTGTCGAGCCAGTTCGTCTCAGCGCTGATATTGATCGGCCCATTTCTGTCGAGCGGTCTGCGGATGCGCCTCGGCGCGGAACTCACCAGCCTTCCTTACGTTCAAATGTCCTATGGGCTCATGCCACGACTGACGTGGGATGGTGTGGACGTCCTCTTGCAAGATGGATCGGAGCGCGGCCCGAGACGCGTCGATATCCGAGGTGGTGGCAGGGCGGCTTTTCAGTATGAGGTGGAGTCTGATGCCACCGCGGCCACCTATTTTCTGGTTGGCGCAGGACTGTGCTGGAGCAGTGTTTGCATCGAAGGGTTGCCGTTGCCCTCGCTGTCTCTACAGGGTGATTCACAATTCGGCAAACAGATGGAGTTGGTCGGCGGCTCGATTGAAGCGGAACAGTGGTCATCGGTGCTCGGGCCGCCTCGGATCGGGATCCAGGCGGACTTGCGCGACATGCCGGACACGGCAATGTCCGCCGCGGTTCTCGCAGCATTCGTTGAGCCCAATGAAGAGGAACGCGAGAGACGGAGTTGGATTGGCGGCCTCAAGACCCTCCGCGTCAAAGAAACCGACCGCATCGCCGCTCTCGTCACCGAACTCGCCAAGGTCGGCGTCAAGGTCGAGCCCTTCATCGATGGCGACGATGAAGCCATCCGCATCACCCCACCCCCCGGCGGTATCGATTGCTCACCGAGCGCTCCGCGCGTCGAGTTCGACACCTACGACGACCACCGCATGGCGATGTCGCTCGCGCTCATCGGCCTGCGCCGGCCCAACGTGTACATCCGCGACCCCGCGTGCGTCCGCAAGACGTACCCGACGTACTGGCGGGATCTTGCCAAGCTCTACACCTGATCCATTCTCTACTTTGTGTCCTTCGTCGGCGTGATGAGCACTCTCCATTCCTTCTTCGCGGCTTCCAATTCGGCATGGAAAGCTGTTGACTCGTCGTTCGCCGCTGTGAGCATCGCGTCGGCGATCGCCGACCCGAGCAAGATGCTCCCGACACAATCCGAAGGGTGGTGTTTGCCGGCGATTACGCGGTTGAGCACCATGATGCGTGCCGCACGAAGGAGTTCGTCCTTCTTGGCCGGTGCGATCTCCGCGAGCAGGCGGGCACGGAAGAAGGCCCGAACGGCGTGGCCGCTGGGGTAGGCGTCGTCGGTGGTTATGCCCGAGCCCGGCGGGCGTGGACGCGGAAACTTCTTCTTGGCAGCGTTGGTGATGGCATTCGCCTCGGACTCCGCCGCGGCCACCGCGTCGCGGAGGCGCGGGCACTCGGTCGCGTTGAAGTGGGGGCCGAGCACCACAGCAAACTCCCAGAGCGGGTCGCTGGCATCCACGCGATTGGCGCGAGCAAGCGCTTGTGCGGTTGCATCGTCCTGCACGGCGCGGATGAACTGCACCTCCGCTTCGGCAAGTTGCCTGTTAAGCTCGGCCGTCTGCGCCGGGGATGCGCCAGGCCGTTGGGGGTACGGACCCGGAAGCAGGTCCCTGAGACGAGCAGCCTCGCTGTCGCTCAGGATGCGGCCGCGCGATGAGGCCTGCATCGCAACGGTCGAGCTGAGTTGGACCGGCGGCGCCTGGCAGGCGCACAGGGCACTCGCGCCGAGCAGCACAGCAACGCGGAACAACTGACGGATGCACGTATTTGGCATGGCCGCAGTCTACCACGCCGACCATGCTTCAACAGCACCCCGGGGGTTCTACGCCACCAACCCCACCGGCTTGAACTGATGGTTCGGCAGCACCTTTTCCAGATTGGGATTGCCTAGGTGAACCCGCACCACCTCGGCGAGCACATCACGGAAGTCGGTTGTGTGCAGCAGGTCGCGCTTCTGGTGGAGTTGATCCTCGGCCAGGCCCGGCCACTTGGTCACGACCTTCTTCTGCTTGTCGTCGCGCAGCGCGGCCGCCGCGCTCACACCGCCGCCCATGACGAACATGCAGTTCGCCCAGCCGTGGTCGGTGCCGTTGGTGCCGTTCTCGTGCGCCGTGCGGCCGAAGTCGGTGATCGTGATCACCAGCGTGTCGTTCATCCGCTCGGCCATGTCGGTGTTGAAAGCCGCCAGAGCGTCGCCGAGTTCCGACGCGAGGTTGCCCAAAGCGCCGTTGGCCGCGCCCTGATTCTGGTGCGTGTCCCATCCGCCCAAATCGACCTCGGCGACTTCGAGCCCGATGTCGGCTTTGATCAGGCGCGCCACCTGCATCAAGCGGTTACCCAGCCCCGTCCGGGGATACGGCTGCACAGGCTCGTACTTCTGCCTCGCAATAACACGCAGTTGTGCAACACCGTCCAGCGTTACCTTGGCGTTCTGCGCCAGCAGGTCCATCGCCGACGACTTGTCGCCGCTCGCCGCCTTCTGCGGGCGCGGCGTGCAGTACGCACACTCAAGTGCCGCCGCCACTTGGTCGGCGCTGGCGCCATTGCTCTTGGCCGAGGGGACTACCAGGTCCTCCAACCCGCGCACGGCGAACGCGCCCCCCTTGCCGTGCAGGATCCGCGGCAGCGCATCGCCGACGGCCACGGCGCGGATCGGGCCCCACCCTTCGCTGGTCATCAGGTGGCGGTTCAGCCACCCGTCGGAGTTGAGCGTGTTGCCGACGATGCCCGTCTCCCAGGTGTCCTGCTCCTCGAAGTGCGAGCGCGTGTTCTTGTCGTACCCCACCGCGTGCGCTGCGCACATCGCGCCGGACGAGAACAGCGGCGCCAGCGCCCCCAGCCGCGGGTGCAGGCCGAAGAAGCCGTCGATATCGATCACCTTCTGGTACTGGTCCACGCTCGCCGCCGGCCCGGGCACCGCGATCGACGAACGGATCTTGGTGTAGTTCTCATCGCCGTACGGAATGACGAGGTTGAGCCCGTCGGCCCCGCCGCGCAGGAAGAGCACCACCAGCGTCTTGCCCTTGGTCACCGGGCGAGCGAGCACGCGCTGCCCGCCGCCGAGTCCGAGCAGGTCAAAGTGCGAGACGCCCATATACATCGCCAGGGCGCCGGTGGACTTCAGGAAGAATCGACGGGTGAGGAACATGTCGGTCCCTTTCGTTGCAAAACCCTTCAACACCCACGACTAGCCAACTTCAATCACAAACCGATGTCCGATCTCGATGGCCTTGCTCTGTGTGCGCTCGGCAGTGAGCCACATTACCGCAAACTCGCCTCCGGGCTCTGCGCGATGAACACCGCCGCCTCACGCACACGCGTGTCGCGGTTGCCCTCGGTCTCGGAGATGATCTTCATCGCCGCGCCGTTGCTCGCCTCGCCCAGCGTCCGGCCGGTCAGTCTGACAGCAATCACATCCACCACGCGCTGGTTCCAGTCCTCCGGCAGGTTCGCGTCCTTGTCGCCTGCGTAGCGCCAGTTGTTGGGCACGACGGTCGCGATGTTGTACATGCTCTCGCGCGCCAGCCGCAGCCGCTGCAGCATGGCGTTGGAATCCACGTAGTCCGCGTCCTTGTCGCTGTAGCCGTTCGGAGTTGCGCAATCGAAGAGTCCCTGGCGCGAGCGGCGCAAATAGTCGTTGCCCGAGTTCACATTCGGCGACCCGCTCATCCGCGACATCTTGACGGCGTAATCGATCGGCTGGGCGACGCGATCAGGTGCACTCCAGAACGTCGGGTGCTTCGCCGCCGCCAGCAGCACCTCACGCATGTCTCCGTCCGTCTCCTTGAAGACCTTGGCGCACTCGACCACCATCTCCTCCGGCGGCGGGCAGCAGACATAGTGCTCGAGCAGAGAGCGTGCGATGAAGTCCGCCGTCGCGGGGTGCGCCGCCAGCATCTCGATCGCCTGCTGCACACGGTCGAACCGCTCGCCAGGCGATGAGTCGTCGAAATCCATGCCGAACACGCGAGCGCCCTTGCCGCTGTTGAGCTTCGGGTCGTAGCGGAATTCCAGGTCACGCACCGCACCAAACCCACGTCCCTCCGCCGCGGCATAGGTCGTCCATCCATTGAGCACCTTGGCGAGGCTCGTCACGTCCTCCTGCTTGTACCCGGCATGCACGCCGAGCGTGTGCAGCTCCATGATCTCGCGCGCGTAGTTCTCGTTGAGCTTGCCGGTGACCGACCGCTCCTGGTCCAGGTACCGCAGCATCGCCGGGCTCGTCGCCGAGGCGTAGAGCAACTCGGGGAAGGTGCTCGGTCCCAGCCGCGCGAACATCGCGTACTCGGCCCACTTCAGGTCCGGCTCGACTTTGCGGATCCACGTGGTGAAGTGGTTGTTGAGCCAGAAGACGAAGCGAGCCCGCACCGGGTTCTCGGAGTAGCTCGCGTGGCCGAAGGCCCGGCGCTGCACATCGTTGTAGTCGCGGTTGTTGGTGAACCGCACGCACGACGATTCAAACCCGGCCCGGTCGCCCGCGTCGTCGCTCTTCCACAGCCGCTCGCGCAGCCATGCCTCCTCGCCCATCGTCAGGACCGCCGCCAGCTCACGCGGCTCGGCCCCGAAGGCCATGCGGTCCAGCAGCCGCACCGCGCGGTCGTACTTCCCAGGCTCACTCGGTGCGGTCGCCAGCACATTGATCGTGCGATCGGCGCTCACCCACTTGCCACCGACACCGTTCGCCTGCACCGCCACCGTGTGCGCACCCGGCGCGATCCCGCGAGCGAGCAGCGGCAGCACAAACGGCCCTGCCTGGCGCGTCAGGTCCAGTTGGAGTCCGGTGGATTTGCCGTCGATCAACAACTCGGCTGACCGCAGCATACCGTCGCCCGCCACGGGCGAGAAGACCACCGCATCAGACATGTACACATCGCTGGGCCGCGCTCCGCTCGGCGGGTATTCGATCTCCACCCGCGCCGGTCGGCTGGTGCCGCTCTCGCCCGAAACATGCTCCAAGATCACTGCCTGCAACTCGACTCCCGGCGATCCCTTGGCATTCTCCGCGCCGATCAACAGTTGCTTGGTTCCGCCTGTCAGCATCACGGTGCCGATCACCGTGGTATCCCAATAGTTGGGGATCGCCACCGGCGCGGCCTCGGCGCCTGGTTCACTTCCCTTCACCTTCGCGATCAGCTTGGCGCCGTTCTTCCCGCCTCCGCCTCGCGATTCGCTGTACACGCGGAACGTTCCGGACAAGTCCTCGGGCAACTCAATCGCGTACTCCGCCCCACCCGCCACCATCAGCCGCCGCTTCTCGTCGACGTCGTTCTGCGGCTGCATCTTCTCGCGTGCCGAGCCGTCCCACACCGTGTCGCGCACTGTGAAGCGATGAAACTTTACATCGCCCGAGCCAGCATCGCCGCCCCATGTCAGCGTCTGGACCGGTGACTTGGCCATCACCCCCGCCTCGTTCTTCGCCACCATCTGGATCGTGTTGGCGCCCTTGATGAACCACGACGGATCGATCCAGAACCGCGGGGCCGCCGAACGTTGCGACGAGTGCTCCTTGCCGTTTACCAAGAGCGTCGTGACCGGCGCGGGGATCGCATTCGCCGCCGCCTGCCGTTCACGCTCCCGCTCACCGAGCCCGTCCCACGTGCAGAGGCCTGACACTTCGAGCACACCCGCGAGCTTCATCCCATCCAGCGGCGTCTTGAACGCCACCCGTACCGGTCGTGTGAACAGGTAATCCGGATCGTTGAAATATCTGTCTTGCCATCATCGTTTTCCATCATCGTG
>JBOHNM010000104.1:0-14568 GCA_050730675.1 Phycisphaerales bacterium
GCGCTGCCCGCGGAGCTGCTGGGCGGCTTCGGCGAGTCACGCTCATCGGCCAGGCTGATCACACGGGCGATGCGCCGCAAGCGGCCCCTGTGGTGGAAGGCCTGGGTCCGGGCATGGCAGGCGCTGGGCGTTCTGCTGGCCGTGCTGGTGCTGTGGTATGTGCTGATGGCGGCACGGTTCTATGGCATGAAGCCGACGATTACGCGGAACATGCTGAAGGAATTGAACGCGGGGACTGAGGCGGTGCCGATGGAGCAGCGTGCGTGGCCGCTGTACCGCGAGGTGTTCCTGGCGGTGCGCGAGCCGATCTACAAGGCGTCGCAGGAGATGGACAAGTGGCCAAGCATCCGGCCGATGGACCCGGCATGGGCGGCGGCGGCGGCGTTCGCGGACGACCATGCTGATGAGGTGGCCAAGATCCGGCGGGCGGCGGCGATGCCGCGCTCGGCGTTTGTCATCTCGGGGTCGATGCCCGAAGGGGGCGTTCCGGGCGACCCGGGGGGCTTGACGTCGATGGACGAGGAACTGAACCCGATGGGCGTCGGGATCCTGCTGCCGCAATTGGGCGCCTACCGGCAGATGTCGCGGATGCTGGCGATGGACGCCCGCGTCGCGGCTTCGCGCGGCGACGGAACGCGGGTGCTGGCGGATCTGGAGGCCATGCTGGGAGTCGCGCGGCACTCGCAGGAGGACGGCACGCTGATTGCGCAGCTGGTCGGGCTGGCGATCATGGCGATGCAGACGCAACTGGTGGGGGAATTGCTGAGGGATCAGCCGGAGCTGTTCAGCGATGCGCAGCTCACGCGGCTGGCGCACGTGCTGGCGGCGTACCGGGTGTCGAGGAACGGGCCGGCGGAGCAGTTTGATGTGAGCCTGGAGCGATCGAGCTTCGAGGACATGCTGCAGCGGTTCTACAGCGATGACGGCGACGGGGACGGGCGGCTGCTGGGGACGGTGTACGGCATGACCAACGACTTCGGGCTTGTGCCCGCGGGGTCGGGGAGCAAGCTGGTGGCGCCGGCGGCGTCGGGGTTTGCGGCGTCGCGGAAGCGGACGCGCGAGCTGTTCAACGAGATCATGGGGCGGATCGATGCGGAGGCGAGCCGGCCGCTGTGGCTGCGCGACATGAAGGCGGTGAACGAGTGGGTGGACTCGCAGGTGGGCACACCGGTGGGGCGGCTGCGTCACCCGGTCCTGGCGATGGTGCTGCCGGCGTATGGACGGGTGTTCTCCGGGCTCGACACCGACCTGATGCGACGCGACGCCGCGACGGCAGCAATTGCGGTGGAGTTGTTCAAACGCAAGCATGGGCGTGTGCCGGCGAGTCTGGAGGAGTTGACGCCACTGATGCTGCCGGCGGTGCCGGTGGACCGTTGGGCGGGCGTCCCGATGAGGTACAAGGCCGACGGGGGCGAGCTGACGGGCGGGCGGCCGCTGATCTACAGCGTCGGCGCCGACAGGGTGGATGACGGCGGCGTGGTGGGCACGCCCTGGCAGCCTGATGCGGCGGCGAACAATCCCTTCTGGAACGCACCGGACGGGCAGAAGCCGACGAAGGATTGGGTGCTTTGGCCGCCGATTGAACCGAAGGGTGAGGCGCCGCCGATTGTTCCGCAGCCTGGAGGGCAGCTTTGGGGGACGATGTTCGGGCTTCCGTGGCCGTACGGGAATTGAGGTCTGGGCTGAGGCGGCCCATTTGCCCACTTTCTTTCAGGTAGGCTGACGCCTATTGTCCCCTCCCAACGATTCTGGAGGTTCGCCCTTGGTTCGCATCCGCATGGCACGTTTCGGCCGTCCGCACCACCCGTTCTACCGCATTTCCGCGGTCGATTCGCGCGTCAAGCGCGACGGCGCGGTCATCGAGAATCTCGGCTGGTACGACCCCATGACCAAGGACACCACCAAGCAGGTGGTGCTCAAGGCCGAGCGGATCAAGTTCTGGATCGGGAAGGGCGCTCAGCCCTCCGAGACGGTGACTGACCTGCTCGTGAAGCACAGCGTCATCGACGGCGCGAAGCGCAAGGCTGAGATCGCCGACCGCGTGGCGGCCAAGAAAGCCGCCGCCGAGAAGGCCGCGGCGATTGCCGCTGCCGCCGCCGCCCCTAAGAAGGACGGCGAGGCGAAGAAGGAAGGCTGATCAGACCTCCACAACTGAGTGTTCTTGGCAGGCCCGACTAACCGACGGGCCTGCTCTCTTTTTGGACGGACCGTGCTTGGTTCTGGTGTGCTTGGATGCCAGCTTTTCGCGTATTGCTTTTCACATGGCGCTCCGCATTGACATCCTGACCACGTTTCCCGAGATGTTCGGGACGGATGCCAACTGCGCACTGAACCACTCGATTCCTGCACGGGCGCGGGCCGCGGGGCTCGTCGAGTGGCATGCCGCGAACATCCGCGATTTCGCGGAGAACAAGCACGACAAGACGGATGATCGTCCCTTTGGCGGCGGGCCGGGGATGGTGATGCTCTGTCAGCCGCTGCACGACGCGGTGATGGCGGTAGAGGCACGGGACCCGCGGCCTGCGCGGCGGATTCTGCTGTCACCGCAGGGCGTGCCGCTGCGTCAGCCGCTTGTGGAGGAACTGGCGCGTCTGCCGCGGCTGCTGCTGATCGCGGGGCACTACGAGGGGATCGATGAGCGGGTGGTGCAGAAGCTGGAGCCGCTGGAGGTCTCGGTCGGGGATTATGTGCTGTCGGGCGGAGAGCTTGGGGCGATGGTGCTGATGGATGCGGTCATCCGGCTGCTGCCGGGGGCGCTGGGGGATGAGCAATCGGCGCCGGAGGACTCGTTCATGCCCGTCGGACCGGCCGACCCACGGCGGCTGCTTGACTGCCCCCACTACACGCGGCCGCGCGAGTGGATGGGTATGGCGGTGCCGGATGTACTGCTGAGCGGCAACCATGCCGAAATCGCCCGCTGGCGGCTGCAGCAACGGCTGGATCGGACCAAGGCCCGGCGGCCCGATCTCCTCGGGTCTGAATAGGTGGAAGCGGGGCCCGGCCACGTCTAACATCACGACCCCGGCAACAGCCATTTTCGGGAACTGAACGGATCGCCACATGAACATCCAGCAGACCATCGAGAGCCTGAACACCGACGCCATCAAGAAGGACATTCCTCGGATGGACATCGGCGACACGATCAGCGTGCACTGCCGCATCATCGAGGGCGCCAAGGAGCGCATCCAGGTGTTCACGGGCGTGCTGATCTCCCGCTCCGGCGCGGGCGTCAACGAGATGATCTGTGTCCGTCGGCTGGTCGAGGAAATGGGCGTCGAGCGCATCCTCCCGATCAACTCGCCGAAGATCGCGCAGATCGACGTCCTCCGTCGCGGCAACGCCCGTCGGGCCAAGCTCTACTTCCTCCGCGATCGCGCCGGCAAGTCGAGCCGCGTGATCGATCGCCGCCGCGGCCTGAAGCACGTCGCGGGCATGAAGCTCGCGAGCCAGAACTGATCCGGCGTTACGCAGGTGTTCACTGATTCCCCAAGCGCCACGCAACCCGTGGCGTTTTTCGTAATCCGAAACCGCTCATAGCCGAAGGTGCTGCCATGAAGGCCGCCGTCATTCACCAGCAGGGACCGGACGTCGCCGCCAATGTGCGATTTGTCACCGATTGGCCTGAGCCCCCTGCTCCTGTGGCCGGCCAGGCGCGGGTGCGGACGCTCGCCAGCGCGATGAACCACCTGGATCTTTGGGTCGGCAAGGGGTTGCCGGGGTTGAACCTGACGTATCCGCGTGTGGGCGGGTCGGACGCATGCGGGCGGATTGAGTCGGTTGGCTCGGGCGTGGATGCGTCGTGGATCGGCAAGCGGGTGATCCTGAATGCGGCGGTGCCGCAGCCAGAGAAACCGAAGCCGCTGGACCCGCCTGCGCCGATGCTGGCCGAACTGGAGATGATCGGCGAGCATCACAATGGTGTGCACTGCGAGCTGTTCAATGCGCCGGTCGAGAACCTGCAGTCGATCCGCGACGAGCAGGATGCGGACGAGGCGGCGGCGTTCGGGCTGGTGCATCTCACCGCGTGGAGCATGATGGTCGGCAAGGCGGGTTTGCGGCCGGGGCAGTGGGTGCTGGTGACGGGGATCGGGGGCGGGGTGGCGACGGCTGCGCTGGCGATCGCCAAGAGCTTCTCGTGCCGCGTGGCGGTGACGAGCCGGCACCAGTGGAAGCTCGACCGGGCCAAGGACCTGGGGGCGGACGCGCTGATACTGGATGCGGGAGCGGATTGGTCGCGCGAGGCTCGCAAGGCGACCGGCGGGCGCGGCTTCGACATGGCGGTGGATTCGACGGGCAAATCCACGCACCTGTGGTGCATCAAGAGCCTGGCTCGGGCTGGTGCTTATGTCACACCGGGGTGCACCAGTGGACCAGACGCGACGACGGATTTGGCCAGAATTTTCTGGAATCAGCTGCGGATCATCGGCTCGACGATGGGCTCCAACGCGGAGTTCGCGGCCGTTGCGGCGCGGTACCGCGATGGCGAATTGAAGCCGGTGGTGGACCGGGTGTTCCCGGCGGAAAAGGCGGGAGAGGCGTATGCGCGGCTGCAGAGCTCCGAGCAGTTCGGGAAGATTGTGATGCACTGGGCGTAGCGGGCGATTCTCGATAGGACAGACAGGACTAATAGGTCGTACAGGACTTATGGCCTTCGACGGTGCGCCAACACATTTACATGCTACGCTCAAGAGCATCCGGCGAAGAAACCTGTCAGGTACGCGATCAGGTCGTCGACGGTGATCTGGCCGTCAGGACCGGGTGATCCGCCCGTCGAACTGCAGTCGGCCAGCAGCGTGTCGCCGGCGAAGAAGGCCGCGAGGAAAGCGACGAGGTCATCGACGGTCAACTGACCATCGGAGCCGGTCGTGCCGCCGGGGCCGACGATGTCCGCGAACCCGCAGGGGCGAACGGGCGTCGTGAGCACCTCGATCCGCGCGATCTGCGAGAGGGCTCCCGCGCTGGATGTGTCGTCGCCGACGAAGAGCAGGTTGCGCGTCTCGTATGGATCGAACGGCAAGCCCGCCGCCGATGAGTCGAAGGCTGTGTAGTTCCGCATCGCGCCGGTCAGGATCTGACGACCGCCGGCGTAGAGCGTGTAGGAGCCGGACTGAGCGACGAACGTATATCGGACCAGTCGCGTGGTGTCGAATGACGAGCCCTCGGCATGTGTGAAGAGGCTCGGAGCGGCGCCGCCCTCCTGACACCACACTTCGGTGGTCCAGAACCCCAGCTCAACGCCTGTCCTGTCGCTGGCGATCGAGATCAGGTTGAAGCCGGCGCGGTGGGGAGTGGCGTGCGTCTCGCTTGCCACCCGCGCATCGATGCGGATCGTGTACCCGCTCGTCGCGTTCAGTGTCGGCCACGAACCGTTGATCGGGAAGACCAGCGAGCCGAGGCCGAGGTGGCTGAAGTAGCCGCCCTTGAGCGAGTTGCTCGCTGACGAGTCGATGGTGGTGCGCCCATTCGCCGCGGTGCTGGGCGCCCCGCTGGAGGGCTGATAACTGAACCATCCTTGATCGGAGACCCGCTGCGTGCCGCCGCCGAGGGAGCCGTCGTAGACGACGACCGCTTGTGCAGCCACGGAGCAGGCTGCAAGCGCGACAATCGCGGAGATGCCAGTGCGGGTGGTCATGGCTGGTCCAAGTGTGACGCGGAACCGTCCGGCGGCAACATCTTCCGAATATTTCATGGCGCGATTACCGAGCAGTGCGTAGGACAGACCGGCAAGAGAGGTACGCTTGGCCATGAGCAACATGGAATTTCGTACCCTCGGCCGCTCCGGACTCAAGGTGCCTGTGCTGACATTGGGCACGGGGACGTTTGGCGGCGACCGCTCCGGGAGCGAGCTGTTCAAGTCGTGGGGGAACACGGGCGTGCCGGAGGCGACGCGGATGGTGGACATCTGCCTCGAGGCCGGGCTGAACATGTTCGACACGGCGGACATCTACTCGGGCGGGCACTCGGAGGACATCCTGGGCAAGGCGATCAAGGGGCGGCGGGATTCGGTGCTGATCTCGACCAAGGGGACGTTCCGAGCCGGCACGGATGTGAATGATGCCGGCTCGTCGCGGCATCACCTGATTCGCGCCGTGGAAGGGAGCCTCAAGCGGCTGGGGACCGAGTGGATCGACCTGTACCAGCTCCACGGGTTCGACGCGACGGCACCACAGGACGAGACGCTCTCGACGCTCGACGACATGGTCCGCGCCGGCAAGATCCGGTACATCGGGTGCTCGAACTTCTCGGGGTGGCACCTGATGAAGTCGCTGGCGGTGTCGGACCGGTACGGGTGGGCGCGGCACGTGGCGCACCAGGCGTACTACTCGCTGATCGGGCGCGAGTTCGAATGGGAATTGATGCCGCTGGCGCTGGACCAAGGCGTTGGCACGGTGGTGTGGAGCCCGCTGGGGTGGGGCCGACTGACGGGCAAGCTCCGGCGCGGGCAGCCGAAGCCGGAGGTGAGCCGGCTGAACACGCAGAAGTCGATCGATGCGGGGCCGCAGGTGGAAGACGAGTACCTGTACAAGGTGGTCGATGCCCTGGACGTGGTGGCGAAGGAGACGGGGAAGACGGTGCCGCAGATTGCATTGAACTGGCTGCTGCAACGGCCGAGCGTTGCGACGGTGATCATCGGGGCGCGGAACGAAGAGCAGCTCAAGCAGAACCTGGGCGCGGTGGGGTGGAACCTAACGAAGGAACAGGTGGCGAAGCTGGACGCGGCGAGCGCCACGCAGCCGGTGTATCCGTACTGGCATCAGCACTTCTTTGTGGAGCGGAATCCGAAGGCGGTGTGATAAGGACAGGGATGCTGCACGATTCATTCATCGTCTTGATCCGGTCGAGCAACAACCCAGATTCGCTTGAGTGATAATTCGGCTCGAAACTCTTCTGAAAGATTTTCGTAATTCTCTAACAGAGCTTCGATGAGTTGATCCGAATCCCATAGACGAACGCGAAAGAACTGGTTGGCAAGCTCTTTGTCTACTGACGATTTGAATCCGCCCCATGATACTAAAAGACCCTGTTCGGCTCCGACGTTCTGCATTGTGCCGAGGAGTTGGTCAAGCGTAGGTCGATCAACGGGGCTTTCGCTGCTCTTGACTTGTACACAAATGCGAGGCCGACCAAATCCAAGCGAACCTGGAGCCGCAAGGATATCAATTCCCTTGTCTCCTCCTTCGGGCGGAACATGCGTTGTGTAGCCTTGAGCTTCCAGGACGGCCGCGACAACTCGCTGCATTCCGTGACCCTTGAATTGGCGCAACAATTGAGCAGCGATTTCATCACGGGCCGCCCGTGCGAGATCGATTCCATCATCGCTTGCTACGTTCTCAGTTGCATGCTGACCAGGCTCGCCTGGTAATGCGCGCGGAAGTCCGGCGTTCTTCCACCCAGCCTTTGCCATTGCGCGAACGCGTCGCTCCGCCTCGTTGCGTTTGATTTCGCAGATCGTCATGAACGCGCCCATCGAGTACAACAAGTCTTGATCAAATGCAGATCTCGGAACATCCGTGTTTAGCCATTTGACGGGGCGGCCGACGTGATACGGGTCTTTGGCAGTGGCAGAGAACTCTGGCGGACCAGTGATTTCGCCAACTGCAATAGCGGCTTTTTGTTTCCGGGGTGTGACAATCCAATCCCCCGGCTTCATTCCGAGAAGAAACGCCCAGAATTGTCCGGCTGTGTGCCCTTGTGCGCGCTGTGTTCGAGTAGGCCAGAGCTTGATTACGAGTGACTTCACATCGTCATAGCTTTTCACGGCCGTTGGGTCAAGCTTGTCAAACGTCCCTCCCCAAGTCAGATACACCCGATTGTCTTCGAGGAATTTTTCTTCGTGCTCACCATGCCTACCAGCACGAACCAACCAAAGTGCCATAGCGCGCTCCTTCGAGAAGAATGACACGCCAGTCTACGAGATTTTCGTAGAGACTTCATGGCTGCACCGCCAACTCTCAATAAAAAGGCTTCGATCAATCCCGAACATTCATGGTGATAGTGCGTCGAGCAGATCATCCGGCGAACGAACAATCTGTTGTGCTCACACCATCGCGGGCTTGCGGCTTTCGTTGAGGAGCTTGCGGAGGACGGTGTGGAGGATGCCGCCGTTGCGGAAGTAGTTGATCTCGACGGCGGTGTCGAGGCGGCAGGTGACGGTGAACGCGGTCTTCTTGCCGGAGGGGTGGGTGGCGGTGACGGTGATGGGGCCGCGGGGGGTGAGTTCGGCGGGGAGGGGGATGTCGAAGGACTCGGTGCCGTCGAGGCCGAGGGAGGCGGCGGTTTCGCCGGTCTTGTACGTCAGGGGGAGGACGCCCATGCCGACGAGGTTGGAGCGGTGGATGCGCTCGAAGGACTCGGCGAGGACGGCCTTGACACCAAGGAGCATGGCGCCCTTGGCGGCCCAGTCGCGGCTGGAGCCCATGCCGTAGTCCTTGCCGGCGAGGACGATCAGTTGTGTGCCGGCCTTGCGATAGTTCAGGGATGCGTTGAAGATCGGGGTGATTGGTGCGCCGGGCTGAGTGAAGTCGCGAGTCCACCAGCCTTCCCGGATCTTGGAAGAACCGCCGGCTGAAGCCGGCGGCTCCGAGGCCGAAGGCTCCGAGGCGAGCTTGTTCTTGACGCGGACGTTGGCGAAGGTGCCGCGGGTCATGACGCGGTCGTTGCCGCGGCGGGAGCCGTAGGAGTTGAACTGGCTGCGGGGGACGCCGAGGGTCTTGAGGTATTCACCGGCGGGTGAGGCTTCGGCAATGTCGCCGGCGGGGGAGATGTGGTCGGTGGTGACGGAATCTCCCACAGAAACAAGAACGCGGGCGCTCTTGATCGGCGGCATGGCGCCGGCATTGGGCGTGGCGCTCATGCCCTCGAAGTACGGCGGGTGCTGGATGTAGGTGGACTTGTCGTTCCACTTGTAGAGTTCGCTCTTGGAGACGGGGACAGCGTTCCAGGTGGGGTTGCCGGTGAAGACGTTGGCGTACTGCTTCTTGAACTGGTCGGAGGAGAGGCACTGGGCCTTGACGGATTGGACCTCGGCCTGGGTGGGCCAGATGTCCTTGAGGTAGACGGGTTTGCCGGCGCTGCTGACACCGAGAGGCTCGGTGGTGATATCGAGGGCGACGGAGCCGGCGATGGCGTAGGCGACACACAGAGGTGGGGAGGCAAGGTAGTTGGCCTTGACCTGCGGGTGGACGCGGCCCTCGAAGTTGCGGTTGCCGGAGAGGACGCTGGCGGCGACGAGGTCGCCCTTCTTGATGGCGGCCTCGATCTCGTCGGGGAGGGGGCCGGAGTTGCCGATGCAGGTGGTGCAGCCGTAGCCGACGGTCTGGAAGCCGAGGGCGTCGAGGTCCTTGCTCAGGCCGGCCTTGTCGAGGTAGTCGGTGACGACCTTGGAGCCGGGGGCGAGGGAGGTCTTGACCCAGGGCTTGCTGGTGAGGCCGAGGGCATGGGCCTTGCGGGCGACGAGGCCCGCGGCGATGAGCACATCGGGGTTGCTGGTGTTGGTGCAGCTGGTGATGGCGGCGATGACGACATCGCCGTGGCGGAGGCGGAAGAGCTGGCCGTTGCGGGCGACTTCCACGCCGTCGAAGCCGTTGGATCCGCCCATCTCGGGCGGGGTGAGGTCGGCCACGTGGCCGGAGGCGGCCTGGCCGCCCTCGGAGGCGAAGCGATCGACACGGACGGTCTCGGCGGGGACTTTTTTACCGAAGCCGTCGGCGAGTTCCTTGAACCAGCCGCTCTTCATGTTCTTGAGTTCGACACGGTCCTGTGGGCGCTTGGGGCCGGCGAGCGAGGGCTGAACGGTGGCGAGGTCGAGTTCGACCGAGTCGGTGAACTCCGGATCGGGCGTCCCGGCCCCCCCCTGCCACCAGAGGTGGTTGGCCTTGCAGTAGGCCTCGGTGACGGCGGCCTGCTCGGCGCGGCCGGTGAACTTGAGGTAGTCGATCGTGACGGAATCGACGGGGAAGAAGCCCATCGTCGCGCCGTACTCGGGGGCCATGTTGGCGATGGTGGCGCGGTCGGGGACGCTGAGGGCGGCGATGCCGGGGCCGAAGAACTCGACGAACTTATCGACGACGCCCTTCTTGCGGAGGATCTGGGTGACGGTGAGGACCAGGTCGGTGGCGGTGGTGCCCTCGGGGAGCTTGCCGACGAGCTTGAAGCCGATGACCTCGGGCGGGAGCATGTAGTAGGGCTGGCCGAGCATGACGGCCTCGGCCTCGATGCCGCCGACACCCCAGCCGACGACGCCGAGGCCGTTGATCATGGTGGTGTGGGAGTCGGTGCCGACGCAGGAGTCGGGGTAGGCGACGGTCTCGCCATCCACGGACTTGGTGAGGACACCGGGGGAGAGGTACTCGAGGTTGACCTGGTGGACGATGCCGGTGGCCGGCGGGACACAGCGGAAGTTGCTGAGGGACTGCTGGCCCCACTTGAGGAACTCGTAGCGTTCGTTGTTGCGCTCGAACTCCTTCTGAGAGTTGATCGTGAGCGCGGTGGCGGAGCCGAAGGCGTCGACCTGGACGGAGTGGTCGATGACGAGGTCACAGGGGACGAGGGGGTTGATGGCGTTGGGGTCGCCGCCGAGGGCCTTCATGGCGGCGCGCATGGCGGCGAGGTCGACGACGCAGGGGACGCCGGTGAAGTCTTGGAGGACGACGCGCCCGACCATGAAGGGGATCTCTTCCTTGACCGGCGCCTTGGCGTTGTAGTTGGCGAAGCCGGCGACATCGTCGTTGGTGACGACGAAGCCGTCCACCGAGCGGAGCATGGACTCGAGGATGACGCGGATGGAGTACGGCAGGGCGGCGATGGGCTTGCCGAGCTTGGCGGACTCGAGGGCGGCGAGGGCGAAGTAGGTGTAGGTCTTGCCGGCGGCGGTGAAGGTGCGGCGGGCGTTGAAGGGATCGGGGCGGGTCATGGGAGGCTCCTGCGGTGGTGTTCGTCTGCATCAACCGTAGCTTGTGATCGGCATGAAGCGAATCAATTGGGATTAGGTGTTGGATAAGGGGAAGTGATGAGATGACCAGGCGAACAGATGAGGTACGAGGCGACCGCGGACAATTGGACGTTTGCCGGGTTGTTTGAAACGTGTGCGATCGGGTGATTGGGGAAACCCGAATTGGGCGGAGGTGGTATGACGGGCGGCGGAGCACCGAGAGTCGTGGAGTGGACACATGAGTGATGTTGATCGTCGTTCCATTTTGGCCGGTCTGGCAGGCGTTGGAGGTGTTGCGGCGCTGGCTTCGATGGCGGGCGCGGCGCAGCCCGCGGCCGGGCGGCCGGCGCGGGCATCGACAGACGGACGGAGGCTGCTGACGGGACGGACGGGGACGCTGACGATCAGCTGGCCGGGGTCGTATGCGCTAGCTGGAGATATCTGTGCCGTCGAGGGGAAGAACGGCATCGTGATCGATGCCAGCGGCGTGAGCTTGGACCTGAACGGATTCACGGTGCGGAGCGAGACGCTTGCGGGGTACGGCATCACCACCGGCGCGGGTGGACGGACCGGGGTCTCGGTGTGCGGTGGGAAGGTCTCGGGATTCTCGGTCGGCGTATTCCTCGGCACCAACGGAACCACGGACTCGTGGGTTTCGGCGGAGGATCTGGTGATCCACCGCCCGGGGACGCTGGGGGTGTATGTTTTTTCGCCGCTGGTCAGCGGGCTGGGGATTGTGCGGCGGTGCACGGTGTGGCAGGCGGGGTACGCGACATCGCCGGCGACGACGGGGGACGCGTCGGGAATTCTCATGCTCAACGCGTGCGGGGTCATCGAGGACTGCGTGGTGGTGGAGGTGATCAACTCGTCTTCCGGGTACGGGGCGTACGGGATCAACCAATTCGGGGGGACCGAGGTGATGGTGGTTGACAACCGCGTCACGCGGTGCGGGACGGGCATCCGGCTGCACCAAGCCAGCGGCGTGGTGTACCGCGACAACATCGTCACCGGTTCGATCCGGGCGTGGGATGCCGGAGGTGCAACCGATGGGGGCGGGAACGTGTCCTGAGGGCTTGCAGTGCAGAATGGCGTGCGATCGAAGCGGTTTGAGTGGCCGGCGCTGCTTGCCAGCGTGTGGACGCGTGACAGGGACGCGGCAGGTGCGCATCATGTGTGCAGCGTTGCCAGTTCTTGGTGCGCGTTGGATCCTTTCCCCGGCCCCCCACCTTCATCGGGGGGAGATGGAGTCACGCATGTCGATCACTCGTCGGGACTTTGTGAAGTTGGGCGTTGCGGCGGGTGCCGCGGCGGCGGTGGTGGGCGTTGCTGGGCGGGCGCGTGCGGCGACGAAGGTGGCGCAGCCGGTGGGCAAGGCCGTAAAGAAGCCGCTGAAGATCTTGATCCTCGGCGGAACGGCGTTCCTCGGTCCGGCGGTGGTGGACGCGTGCAAGGCCCGCGGGCATTCGGTGACGATCTTCAACCGCGGCAAGACGGAGAAGCGAATCGGCGCGGTCGAGGGGGTTGAGCACTTGTACGGCAACCGCGACCCTGAGAAGCGCGCGGATGATGCGGATGAGAAGAGCCCGAAGGGGCTGAGCGAGCTCGAAAAGGGCGAGTGGGATGTCGTCGTGGACACGTCAGGGTTTGTACCGCGGATCGTGGACGCGAGCGCGAAACTGCTGGCGCCGCGCGTGAAGCAGTACATCTTTATCTCGTCGGTGTCGGCGTTTGCCCGCAACGACATCCCGAACCAGGACGAGAGCGGCGCGGTCGGGAAGATGGCCAACGAGACCGACGAACAGGTCAGCGGCGGAAACTACGGACCGCTGAAGGCCCTGTGCGAGAAGGCCGCGGAGGACGCGATGCCGGGGCGGGTGACGAACATCCGGCCGGGGTACATCGTCGGGCCCGGCGACGGGAGCGACCGGTTCACATACTGGCCGGTGCGGGCGAGCAAGGGGGGCGAGATGCTCGCGCCCGGGACGCCGTCGGACCCGGTACAGATCGTGGACGTGCGCGACCTGGCGGCGTTCATCGTGCGGTGCTCCGAGAAGCGAACGATGGGCGTCATCAATGTTGTGGGGCCTGTGAAGCCGACGACCTGGGGCGAGGTGCTCGGCGTGTGCGTGACGGCGGCGAAGGCAAAGGGTACGGAGCCAAAGCTGACGTGGGTGGAAGCAGAGTTCCTTGAGGAGCAGGGGATCGAGGCGGGCAGCCTGCCGATCTGGATTCCCCCGGCAGGCGAATACAAGGGCTTCCACCTTTGGAGCAACGCGAAGGCGGTAGCGGCGGGGCTGACGACGCGGCCGACGGCGGAGACGTGCCGTGATCTGCTGGTCTGGTGGCCAAAGGAGGTCGAACGGCGCACCCGCGTAGGCAAGGAGCTGACGGCGGCGGCAGAAAAGGAAGGGAAGCCGGCGCCAAAGCTGGGAGACCCGGAAAAGCCGCGGGCGGGGATTCCGGCGGAGAAGGAAGCGGCGGTGCTGAAGGCATGGAAGGACCGAAAGCCGGCCGAGAAGAAAGACGAGAAGTGAGTTTCCGCGGTAAATTGCTGCCAATCAACAGCCTGACGGGTAGCGCTGGATCGCGCATCTGATGAGGCGTTGGGGGTTGTGCAGGCGGGGTGCGCGATGGAACTTCACCGTCGTCGGTTCATTCAGTCGTCGATTGCACTGGCGCTGGGGGCGGGGCTTGCGCGGTCGGTGCTTGCTCGCGCTGTTGGTGACCAACCCAAGCAAACAAAGGACGACGGGCTGATCACCAACCAAGCGGTGAAGCGGGCGGACAAGCCCCTGCGCGTGCTGTTCCTGGGTGGGACGATGTTCTTGGGTCCGGCCGCGGTTGAGTGGGCGGTCGCGCGGGGGCACACGGTCACGCTCTTCAACCGCGGCAAAAGCAACCCGGAGATGTTCCCGGGCCTCGAGAAGCTGCGCGGCGATCGACGCAAGGGTGAGATCGAGGCGCTGGGCGGCAAGCGCGAGTGGGATGTGGTGATCGACACCTACGCATACCTGCCGAAAGAGATGCGCCAGATGCAGGAAATTCTGAAAGGCCGCGTGGGGCACTACGTGATGGTGGCGACGGCAAACGTCTACAGCGACGAGACCAAGCCGGGGCAGGACGAGACCGCGCCGGTTTGGAACGAGTGGCCGGATGAGGGCGACGTGAGCGAGAAGACCTACGGCCCGATGAAGCGCGGGTGCGAGGTTGAAGTTGAAAAGGCGATGCCGGAGCATTGCGTGAGCGTGCGCCCAAGCCTGATCTGCGGGCCGCGGGACCCGACGGATCGGTTCACGTATTGGCCGCTGCGGTGCAAACGCGGCGGCGAGATCCTGGCGCCGGTAGGGCCGGATGAGCCGGTGCAGTTCGTGGATGTGCGCGACCTCGGCCGGTTCCTGGTGCTCGCCTGCGAGAAGAAGCTGACGGGGGCGTACAACGCGAGCGGCCCGGCGGGCATGAAGCTTGGGGCGCTGCTCGAGGCGTGCATTGCGGCGGCGAAACCGCCCACGCCCGCGCGGCTGACTTGGGCGCCGCTGAAATTCCTGAACGACAACAAAGTCGAGAGCTGGTCGGACCTGCCGGTCTGGATCCCCTCGGCGGATCCCGAGCAGGCGGGGTCGAACCTGCGAGTAGGGAAC
>JBOHNM010000105.1:0-14419 GCA_050730675.1 Phycisphaerales bacterium
CAATTGCACGTCCACGACAGGTGTCGATCCGTTCGCGTCCGCACGCTCACGCAGCAATTCCAGCACATCGCCGATCACCGCTTCAGCTGTCGGGTACCGCCCCGCCCCCTTGCCGTGCAGCACCACCGGACCGAGTGCCCCCCCCTCAAACTCCACCACCACGCGGTTGTGCTCCGCCCGCGCCTGCGCCAGCGGATCGTCCAGCGTCACCCTTCGCGGCTTGACGCTCGCCACAATGCCGACCGCCGTCCGTTCCACACTCGCCACCAACCGAATCGTCTCGCCGTGGCGGGCCGCCTCGCGCAGGTCGTCAACCGATATCCCCACGATCCCCTGCCGATCGATCTGCTCGATCGACAACTCCTCACCCAGCGCCTCGCGTGCGATCAGTACCAGCTTGGCCGCGGCATCGATCCCTTCCAAGTCCGTGCCCGGGTCCGCCTCGGCAAACCCGCTCGCCTGTGCCTGCGACAGCGCCGCCTCGAACTCCTGCCCCTCCGCAAGCCGGTCGAGAATGAAATTGCACGTGCCGTTCACTACGCCTTCGACACGCCGGATCCTCCCCAGCCGCGAAAGCCGCCGCAGATTCTCCAAGATCGGCACCGCCCCGCCGACGGCCGCGCTGAACCGCAGCCGCGCGCCGCTCCGCTCCGCCAGCGCCGCCAGTTCCGGCCCGTGCCGCGCGATCACGGCCTTGTTCGCCGTCACCACGTCCTTCCCCGCCCGCAGCGCGCTGCTGATCAGCTGCAATGCCGGCTCGATGCCGCCGATCGTCTCCACCACCAACTCCACCGGCGATTCAACCACGCGCCACGGGTCGGTCGTCAACAGCGACAGGTCCACACCCGCATCGACGTGCTTCCGCAGCGTCCGCACCGCGATCGCATCGACCGCTAGGCGATCCTCAAGCTGCTGCACCCCGCGCAGCACGCCCAGACCCACCGTCCCCAGCCCCAGCAGCCCGATCCGAGTGGCACTCCGCCGCGCCGGAACGCGCTCGGCGAACGTCGCCGCCGCACTGCCGATCACCGTCTCGCGGCCGCCATTCAGGCTCGCGACCTCGAAGCTCTGCGCGTGATCCTTGGCAAATTGCACGGCTTTGTGCTGAACGATCCGCCCATCCAGCGCCAGCGCCTCATCCCACGACAACCCCTCGAACAGCCGCGGCACCGGCCCGGGCTTCGCCGGATCGCTCTCGAACAGCCCCGGCACATCCTTCAGCAGACGCACGCGGGCTCCAAGCTGCTGCCCGATGAACAGCGCCGTCAGGTCGCTCCCGCCGCGCCCGAGCAGTGAGAGCCCCCCCTGCTCGTTCACGCCGATGAACCCCGGCACCACCGCCACGGCCCGCTCGTCCAGCGCCCACCGCACCGCTGACGCATCGAGCGTCACGGGCTGCGCATCCAGCACCGACCCCTCCACGCGCAGACCGATCTGATGGACATTCAGCACTGTCGCCGGAATCCCCGCACGGTCCAGCGCCAGGCTCAGCAGCGGCGCCGATGTGCTCTCGCCCGTCGCAAGCAGCGCCGCCACCGCCCCCTCGTCGGGCTGTGGACAAAACGCCCTCGCACGGCTCAGCAAGCGGTCCGTCACGCCGTTGAGCGCGCTCACCACCGCCACCACCCGGTACCCCTCGCGCAGCCACCGGTAGACCTCATGCACCGCCAGCGGCAGCGAACCCTCGCTAGCCAGCACCGAGCCCCCAAGTTTCAGAACGATGATCGGTTGAATCGTGTTGTTTGACATTTCGATGCTCTTTGTTCTTCGAAGCGTGGCTCAATGGCACACGCATGCTGTTTGATCACACTCGATGAAACACTTTCTGAATCCGTCCTGCTTCTTGCTTCCTCCGCGATCTCCTCGCCTCCGCGATAAGCCGCCTTCTCACGCCTTCGCCAGCGCCTGCTCCAGATCCCGAATGATGTCCCGCGGCTCCTCCAGCCCCACCGACAACCGCACCAGCCCGTCAGTGATCCCCGCGGCCAGCCTCTGCTCCCGCGGCACATCGCCGTGCGTCATGCTCACCGGGTGGGTGATCAGTGTCTCAGCCGCGCCAAGGTTCTCCGCGAGCGAGCAGAGCTTCACCGCGTTCATCACGCGGACCCCCGCCTCGACGCCGCCGACCACCTCGAACGAGACGATCCCGCCGTGAACGTCATCCCCTTCGCCGTGCTGCCGCAAGGCCAGCTCGTGCTGCGGAAACGACTCGAGCCCCGGGTACGCCACGCTCGCCGCTTTCGGGTGCTTCTCCAACCATCGCGCCACGGCGAGCGCCGACGAGCAGTGCCGCCGCAAGCGCAGCCCCAGCGTCTTGACCCCCCGCAGCGTCAGCCACGCCTCGAACGGCGATTGGATCGACCCCACCGTCTTGCGGATCAGCCGGAACCGCTCGAGCAACTTCTCGTCTCGGCACACCAGCGATCCACCAACCGTACTGTTGTGCCCCTCGATGTACTTCGTCGTTGAGTAGACACTGACATCCGCCCCCAGTTCCAGCGGCCGCAGAATCGCCGGCGTCAGGAACGTGTTGTCCACCGCCAGCAGCACGCCCGCCGTCCGCGTGATCCGCGCCACCTTCGCCACATCCACCAGCTTCAGCGTCGGGTTCCCCGGCGTCTCGATCAGCACGATCTTCGTGCGCGGCGTGATCGCCGCCGCCACGTTCCGCACGTCGGTACAGTCCACAAACGACGCGGAGATCCCCAGCGGCTCCAGGATCTGCTGCACCAGCCGCACCGTCCCGCCGTAGATCACATCGCTCAGCACGATGTGGTCCCCGGTTTTCAGCGCGCCGAGCAGCAGGCCCGTGATCGCCCCCATCCCCGTGCCGAAGCAGACCGCCGGCGGCGCATCTTCCAGCGCCCCCAGCACGCGCTCCAGCGCGCTCACCGTCGGGTTGCTCGCCCGCGAGTAAGTGTGCCCTTTGTGGACGCCCACCGCACTCTGCACATACGTCGTGCTTTGACAGATCGGCGTGAGGATCGCCCCCGTTGCCGGGTCCGGCTCGAGCCCCGCATGAATCGCCAGTGTGGCGAAATCGGGCGCGTATTCCTCGCCCGGCTCCCACTGGTCGCCTGCTCGCCTGATCGCCTCTGCAGTTCTCTTCTGCTGCTCCTCTCCCGCACTGCTCGTCTGCTCGTCTGGTCGTCTGTTCGTCTGCGTCGTTACCGGCGTGCCAAGAGCCATGACGGCCTCCTGCACACCAAGACTTCGCCGAAAAACTCCGCGGGCGACGCCGAACACCGGCGACGCTCTTTGCCGAATTGCTGCTGAAGAGGGCCCCGCTCGGGGTTCTTTGCCGCAATCGGCCGCATCGTTCCCTGGCTTGGCCTTGATGGAGGCTGCCCGGGCTGGCTTCGGCACCGTGGTGGTCGGTCGTCGGTTCTCGACGCTGCCGCTCGGTTGCCGCCTGACCCTGGAAGCCGGGTCAGGACTCTTGATGGCGGAAAAGGCTAGACGCCCACCACAGCGCCGTCAAGCGTCGTGTTCAACACCGTGCCGATGTGCTCCAATGGCGCAACGCACACCAAGCCACATTCGCCGCTTGCATTCTCGCGCACGACTGCCGGATGAGACATTCCTCATCACCGCGTACGTTGGACAGCCTCACCAACCTTGTTGGCCTTCCGCAGAGCCTCGCGCCCGACCGCGATCAATCCCGGCGCGACCACCAACTGTCCGCCTTAGGTGTACCTAGGGGTTGCCCAACCTGACAGGCCGCTCCTCCAAATGGGGCACCCACGTCACTATTTGTTCCTTCCCAACCCTGCTCCCCTTGGCGCAGCCCCAACGACGTGTTATACCTTTCATCCCCTTCGTCGCGTTTGCTGTCCTCTCGTCCCGCTCAGGTATTCACCACTCGTTGAGCGGATCACGCCAATCGCATCGCAGCATGTGTTCCCTCGCATGGTCTCTCGAACAGTTGTTTCCATTTTTTCCGAGGAGCGCTCGTATGAGGTTCGATACCGCCCGCCGCATCTTGGATCGACTCGCACGCCCGGCCGCAGGCCTCGCCCTGCTCTGTGCCGCCGGCGCGGTCCACGCCACCGACTTCCATGTTGTCCTCAACTACAACTGGAACGGCATGGCCCATCCCAATGAAGGCCTGGACCCCAACGACCTCAACGGCTTCCGCTCCATCTCCGACCGCGCGCTCAGCATCGATGGCGGCGCCAACTCACTCGGCACCAACCCCATCGTCGGCGCCACCGCCATCACCTACGACATCGTCCGCAACGCCGGCGAACTCGACATCGTCCACCTCGGCAACACCGGCTCCGGCACCGCCCGCCCTTGGGACACCGCGGGCACCATCGCCAACCAAGGCCCGCAACCGTCCTGGCTTGCCAGCCTCAACGCCCACGCACTGCCGCAGACCAAGAACCTCACGCCGCTCAACCTCACGCTCGACTCCGGGTCTTCGATCGGCTTCCTCTACCACGTCAGCAACAACGGCGGCAACTTCCAGGTCGTGCTCGGGTTCACCGACAGCTCCACGGTCGCGTTCACGCTCGCCGCCGGTGACTGGTTCGGCCCCGTCAATCCTCCAGGCGCCGCCGCCGGTGTTGCCTCGCAGACGCGCCTCGGCGTCTCGTGGCAAGGCACCAGCAACAACGACACCCCCACTATCCAGACTTGGCCGACCCAGGCCCTCAACGTCGTCGAAGGCGTCGTCACCATCCAGAGCCTCGCCAACGCCGGGCTTGGCAACCACGCCGGTAAGCAACTCGCTTCGGTCACGTTCCAGAACCCCAGCCAGCCCAACCGCGGCTACGCCATCTTCGCCATGACAGTGGTCACCGGTCTCGGCCCCCCAGCCAACGACAACTGCGCCACCCCGCAGGACATCCTCGCCGGCGTCACCGCCACCAACAACATCCGCGCCACAGGCGCCACGGCCTCAGGCTGCGGCACCGCCGACACCGCCGATGTCTGGTACCGCTACACCCACACCGCCGCCACCGGCACCGTCGAGGCCCGCACCTGCGACAGCAACCTCGACACCACGATCTCGGTTTTCACCTCCTGCGCCGGCGCCGCCGTCACCTGCAACGACAACGCCTGTGGCCTCGGCTCCCGCGCACGCTGGACCGCCCAGAACGGCCAGGCCTACCTCATCCGCGTCGCCGCCAACGCCGTGGCCTCCGGACAGTTCAACCTCACCGTTGATACCGCCCCCGCCGTCCACACGGATATCCCCCTCCCGCTCAACCACAACTGGAACGGCCTTGTCCACAACGGCGAGTCCGGTAACCCCGACGCCCCGCTCGGCTACCGCTCCCTCTCCGACCGCGGCCTCGACGCCAGCGGCGTCGCCGGCACCATCAACGCCGGCGCTCCCGTCGGTGACGCATTCATCCCCTACTCCGTCGTCAACCAGGCCAACGTCGTTGACCTTGTCCGCCTCGCCAACAACCGCGGCTTCAATACGGCCGCCGGCGACAACACCGGCACCCAGCCCACCTGGCTCGTCAGCGCCGACCAGAGCGGCCCCCAGACCACCAACGTCGCCGGTCTCAACATCTTCCTCGGCGCCAACACGAAGTTCGGCTTCCTCTTCCAGATCACCAACGGCGGCGGCACTTTCCACGCTGTCCTGAACTTCGCCGACGCCACCAGCGCCGATATCACCCTCGCCGCCCCGGATTGGTACCAGGACCAGGCCGCCAACGTCCCGGCTCCCAGCCCCGGCGTCTTCCTCCAGCACCAGTACGGCGTCTTCAGCGCCACCACCGATACCGACCTGGCGACCCTCAACGCGCCGACCCTCAGCGTCGTCGAGTCCGTCTCCAGCGTCGCCCAGATGATCACCGACGGCATCGGCGACTTCACAGGCAAGCGCCTCGTGAGCGTCACCTTCACCCAACCTGCGGCCCCGGCAGGCCAGGGCATCGGCATCTTCGCCATGACCGTCCGTGATCCAGGCCCCGTCGGAGTCATCGACCCGCTCGGTGTCGGCGACGCCGTTCCCAACCCCGCCATCGCTGGGCTCTCCACAACTCTGCGCGTCACCGTGACGCCCGGAAGCCCGCCCAACAACGGCATCACGTCCGTGAGCGTTGACGGCAACGCCCTCGGCATCGTCGCGCCGATCGCCCTGAACGACAGCGGCACCAGCGGCGACACCCAGGCCGGCGACAACATCTGGAGCGCCAACGTCACCATCTCGGCCTCGCAGCCCGCCACCAGCGTTGGGCTCCCCTTCACCGTACTCGACGCCGCGGGCCGCACCGCCTCCGGCTCGATCAACCTCGGCATCACCGTCCCTCCCACCTCGACCGACCTGGGCACGCTCCCCGTCGGCCTGACCACCTCCGGCGGCGAACTCTTCTCCGGCGAGGTCAAGTGGTTCAAGTTCACCCTCGCGTCCGCCATCGACGCCGGCGCGGGCACCTACCTCGACATCGACTGCGAAGGCTCGACCATCGGCTCCGGTGACTCCGAGATCGGCCTCTACTCCGCGACGGGACTCCGCATCGCCGACGACGATGACGACGGCAGCGAGTTCCTCAGCCAGCTCTCCTTCGGCTCCACCACCGCCCGTCCCTCCCAGGGCACCGGAGCCGCCTACGACGGCCGCGACGGCGCACACCTCAACGCCGGCATCTACTACATCGCCTTCGGCGCCTGGGACGTCAACTTCGGCGGCGCCGGCTGGGCCGTCACCTCCAACGCCACCGACTCGGGTTCGTTCAACATCCACGTCATCCGCGGCGGCTCCACCGGCAGCGCCCCGGCCTCCTTCACCGACCTCGGCACGCTCGGCGCCTCGCCGGTGAACAGCACCCAGGCGCTCACCGCCGGCGGCGTCAAGTGGTTCAAGTTCACCCTCGCGTCGCCCGTGAGCGGGCTCGCCAGCCAGTTCCTCGACATCGATACCGAAAGCTCCGAAACCACCGACACCGTCATCAGCCTCTACTTCGATGACGGCACCGGCAAGCTCATCTCCGCCGACAACGACGACGGCTCGGCCAGCTACAGCCAGCTCACCTTCGGCCGCGGCACCCGCCCCGCTGTTGGCGATGGCGCCATCTACAACGGCCGCGACGGCGCCATCCTCGCTGCCGGTGCCTACTACGTTGCCGTCGCACAGAATCCTGTCTACTTCGGCCCCAACTTCAACGCCTACACCGGCGGCGCTACCGCCGGCAACGTCACCGTCCACATCGTCCGTGGCGCCCAGGCCGCCCCCGCCTTCACCATCCTCGCCGGGCCCATCACCAACCCCGCCAACAACCACCGCTACTACCTCCTCGAGACCGGCCTCGAGCCGCTCGATGCCGAAGCCGCCGCGGTCTCCTTGGGCGGTCACCTGGCCACCATCAACGACGCCGCTGAAAACGAGTGGGTCCGCAACAACGTCGTGCTTTTCGGCGCCGTTGATCGCCGCGGCTGGCTCGGCTACACCGACCTCGCCAGCAACGGCAACTACGCGTGGATGAGCGGCGAAAACGCCACCTACACCAACTGGGCCGCGGGCGAGCCCAACGGCCTCGGCGTCGAGCACTACACCGAGATGCGCGCCGACGGCCTCTGGAACAACCTCGCCGGTGGCAATGCCTCCCTCCAGTGGGGCGTCGTCGAAGTCCCGGTCACCTGCACGGCCGACGTCGCCGGTCTCGGCGGCTCCATCGGTCCCGATGGCCAGCTCACCGTTGACGACATCATCATCTTCCTCGACGCCTTCTTCAACAACAACCTCGCCGTCGCCGACGTCGCGGTCCTCGGCGGCGCCGCCGGTCACGACGGCCAGCTCACCGCCGACGACATCATCCTCTTCCTCGGCTCGTTCTTCTCCGGCTGCGGCTCGTAACACCGCCGCTCGCAGCAGCTAACCCGCCTTCTCACGCCCCAGCCCGCGCCGGGGCGTTTTCGTTGGCCGCCGAACACCCCTAGGTTGGGTGTCCCAACCCCACATTTGCCCACTTTGCCACGTCCTCATCAGAGAACGCCCACCGAACCCCCAAACTGTTGCCCGACTGATCTGATGCCCTTGTGCGCTCCGCATCTCCGTGATATATCTAGTGATATGGCTCGCGCGTTCTGTGCGCGCCGGTTGCCCTCGCGGGCGCTTATTCAGGAAGGACCAGGAGATCACCATGCGACGCACCCACCGTTTCGACGCCCTCGGCTCCCTCGCCGCGCTCATCGGCTTCGCCGCCGCCACCGACGCGCTGGCCACCGATTTCCACGTTGTCCTCAACTACAACTGGAACGGCATGCTCCACCCCAACGAAGGTTTGGATCCCAACGACCTCAACGGCTTCCGCTCCATCTCCGACCGCGCGCTCAGCATCGACGGCGGCGCCAACTCACTCGGCACCAACCCCATCGTCGGCGCCACCGCCATCACCTACGACATCGTCCGCAACGCCGGCGAACTCGACATCGTCCACCTCGGCAACACCGGAGCCGGCACGGCGCGTCCCTGGGACACCGCCGGCACGATCGCCAACCAAGGCCCGCAACCATCCTGGCTTGTCGGACTCAACGATCACACCCAGCCGCAGACCAAGAACCTCACCGCCCTCAACCTCACGCTCGATTCGAATTCTTCGATCGGCTTCCTCTACCAGGTCAGCAACAACGGCGGCGCGTTCCAGGTTGTCCTGACGTTCACCGACGCCTCTTCCGCGACCGTCACCCTGGCCGCCAGCGACTGGTTCGGCCCCGTCAATCCCCCCGCCGCCGCCGCCGGCGTCTCCTCGCAGACGCGCCTCGGCGTCTCGTGGCAGGGCGCAAGCAATAACGACACGCCCGTCATCCAGACCTGGCCCACCCAGGCCCTCAACGTCGTCGAGGGTGTCGTCACCGTCCAAAGCCTCATCAACGCCGGCATGGGCAACTTCACCGGCAAGCAGATCGCCAGCGTCACCTTCCAGAATCCCTCCCAGCCCAACCGCGGCTACGCCATCTTCGCCATGACCGTCGTCACAGGCCTTGGCCCCCCGGCCAACGACAACTGCGCAGCCCCCGAGAATATCCCCGCCGGCGTGACCGCCACCAACAACATCCGCGCCACCGGCGGCACAACCTCCGCCTGCGGCACCGCCGACACTACCGACGTGTGGTACCGCTACACCCACAACGCCGCCGCCGGAACCGTCGAGGCCCGCACCTGCGACAGCTCCCTCGACACCACCATCTCCGTCTTCACCTCCTGCGCCGGCGCTTCGATCGCCTGCAACGACAACGCCTGCGGCCTCGGCTCCCGCACACGCTGGAACGCCCAGACCGGCCAGGCCTACCTCATCCGCGTCGCCGCCAACGCCGGCGCCACCGGCCAGTTCAATCTGACGATCGACACCGCCCCCGAAACCCACGCCGATACCACCCTCCCCCTCCCCTACAACTGGAACGGCTTGGTCCACAGCGGTGAGTCGGACAACCCCGACGCGCCCAACGGCTACCGCTCCCTCGCCGACCGCGGCCTCACCGCAGACGGCGTCGCCGGCTCGGTCAACGCCGGAACCCCCGTCGGCGACGGATTCATCCCCTACGCCTTCGTCAACCAGGCCGACGTCGTTGACCTCGTCCGCCTCGGCAACAACCGCATCTTCAACGCCGTCGCCGGCGACAACGTCGGCACCCAGCCCGCGTGGCTCCCCAACCCCAACCAGGGCGGCCCCTTCGTCGCCAACATCGCCAACCTGAACATCTTCCTCGGGGCGAGCACCAAGTTCGGGTTCCTCTACCAGATCACCAACGGCGGCGGCACCTTCCACACCGTCCTCGGCTTCAGCGACGGCACCTCCGCCGATATCACCCTCGCCGCCGCCGACTGGTACCAGGACCAGTCTGAGAACGTCCCCCTCCCCAACCCCGGCGTCGCCCTCCAGCGCCAGTGGGGAGTCTTCAGCGCCACCACCAACCAGGACACGGCGACCCTCAACGCCCCGACCCTCAACGTCACCGAGGCCATCGTCTCCGTCCAGCAGATGATCACCGACGGCGTCGGCGACTTCACCGGCAAGCGCCTCGTCAGCATCACCTTCAACCAGCCCCAGGCCCCCGGCGGCCAGGGCATCGGCATCTTCGCCGCCACTGTCCGCGACCCAGGCCCGATCGGCGCGCTCGATCCCTACGGCATCGGCTCGGCCGCCCCCAGCCCCGTCGTCGTCGGCAACAACGTTGTGCTCTCGGTCGCGGTCGCCCTCGGCGGCCCGCCCAACAACGCCATCTCCTCCGTCACCGTTGACGGAAACATCATCGGCATCGCCGCCCCCATCCTCCTCCACGACGACGGCCTCAACGGCGACGGTACTGCAGGCGACAACGTCTGGAGCGGGACCGTCCCCGTCTCCGACACACAGCCCTCGGGCGACATCACCCTCCCCTTCGTCATCCGCGACGCGCAGAACCGCACCGCCAACGGCACCATCGCCTTCACGGTCGTCGCCCCCCCCGCCAGCACCGCGCTGGGCACCCTCCCCTCCGGCCTCACCACCCACACCGACGATGTCGGCATCGTCGGCGGCGAGGTCAAGTGGCTCAAGTTCACCCTCGCCTCCCCGGTGGACCGCACCGCCGGCACGTTCCTGGATATCGACTCCGAGGGCTCCGGCGTCGCCGACACCGAGATCGGCCTCTACACCGCCGGCGGCAACCGCATCGCCGACGATGACGACAGCGGCACAGGATTGTGGAGCCAGCTCACCTTCGGCCTCGACGATCCCGCCCGTCCCGCGCCGGGCAACGGCCTCGCCTACAACGGCCGCAACGGCGACCACCTCGACGCCGGCACCTACTACTTCGCCTACGGCGCTTTCAACACCGTCTTCAACGGCTCCGGCTGGAGCGTCACCTCCACCGCCGCCACCGTCGGCGCTTTCACCTTCAACTTCAACCTCGGCGGCGGCACCGCCTGCACCGCCGACGTCGCCGGCCTCGGCGGCTCCATCGGTCCCGATGGCCAGCTCACCGCCGACGACATCATCGTCTTCCTCGGCGCGTTCTTCGGCAACGACCTGAGCGTCGCCGACGTCGCCGGCCTCGGCGGCTCGGTCGGTCCCGACGGCCAGCTCACCGTCGACGACATCATCCTCTTCCTCGGCTCCTTCTTCGCCGGCTGCGGCAACTGATACGCCCTTCCGCACAGGCGGACACTCCTGTTTGCCCCCCGCCCCGGCCCGCGCCGGGGCGGTTTTCGTTCGATCCCGTCCACCCCAGCCGGGGGCAGCTCATCGATCGCCCTGCCCATAACCACCCCCGTCCCGCATCAGGCAAAACACCTAATCACCCCCTCCACCCATGCAAGCGGTTTCGTTTCCTGTCACTTGCCGCCGTGACATGACAACATCTCCGTCATACTTACACATCGCGGCGCCGCCCTCGCGGCCGCGTTTGGCTTTGCAGGAGCCTCGACCGTGATCCAGACCGCCCGCTTCCGTCGCCTCGGCGTCGTCATTTCCTTCGCACTCTGCGCGCTGGCAGGTTTCGCCCGCGCCCAAGACGTCACCACGCCCGGCGTCGCTGGTCCAGCCGCCTTCGAGAACCCGGTCCCCACCGCGGTCCCCTTCTCGGCCGAACTCGCCGCCGGGTTCCAAGGCGGTGTCCCCCAGCTCATCCTCCCGTTCATCAACAACGCCGCGCTCGTCCAGGAAGACTTCGTCACCCCGCAGCCCGGCAAGCGCCTGCGCATCGGCGTCGTTCGCGACGTCGCCTTCGACCCCGCCGCCGATGGCGCATGGACAACCCTCCCCGACGGCTCGCGCCTCTGGGCGATCGAGATCGCCAGCCCCAGCGCCTACCAGGTCGGCATCCACATCTCCGGGCTCAACCTTCCACCCGGCGGCCGCATGGTCTCCTACTCCACGCTCTTCCCCACCGATATCGAGGGCCCCTGGACCCGTCGCGGCACCATGGACGACGGCGAAGTCTGGACGCCCCAGCACGTCGGCCAGACCCTCCGCCTCGAGGTCCACCTCCCCGCCGACTACCAGGGCCCGCTGCCGCTGCGCATCGATTCGGCCCAGCACGTCTACCGCAACTTCTACACCGACCCGCAGGTCGTGCAGCCCGCCGCCGCCGGCACGTGCCACAACGATGTGACGTGCTTCCCGACCTGGGCCAACACCGCCAAGGCCGTCGGCCGCATGACCTTCGTCAGCGGCGCCGCGGTCAACCTCTGCACCGGCCAGCTCCTGGCCACCGTCAACAACGACCTCACCCCCTACTTCCTCACCGCCAACCACTGCATCGGCCCGGGTGAAAACTCCGCCGCCGCCAGCCTCTACGTCTGCTGGCTCTACCAGACCTCCACCTGCAACGGCTCGCCGCCCACCGTCCTCGATTTCCAGAACCCGCCCGCATGGACGCCCCGCACCGCCGGCGCCACCATCGTCTCCGCCGGCGGCACCACCAACTCCGACTACTCCCTGCTCATGCTCACCGGCGCCCTCCCGGCCAACCTCTTCTGGGCCGGCTGGTCCAATGCCGCCGTGGCCAACGGCACCGCCGTCGTCGCCATCCACCACCCCGAAGGCGACTACAAGCGCATCAGCTTCGGCACCAAGGCCGCTTGGACCGGCGCCGACTGCACCCTCGGTGTCGGCTCACAGACCATCCGCGCCAACTGGGCCCTCCCCCCTACGCCCCCCACCAGCGGTGTCGGCAAGCTCGGCGTCACCGAGGGCGGCTCCTCCGGCGGCGGCCTCTTCATCACCTCCGGCGGCAACCAGGTCCTCATCGGCACGCTCAGTTGCGGCCCCTCCGTCTGCGGCGCCAGCGCCGCCAACCTCCACGACAGCTACGGCTCGTTCGTCGGCACATACTCCAACGCCGCCGTCTCGAGCGCGCTCGCCACCGGCGCCGACGACTCGCCCGGCGGCAACAACTCCTGCGCCACCCCCACGGTCTTGACGCCCACCACCGGCTCGCAGACCACCACCTCGCGCATCCTCCGCAAGACGCCCGACTTCGATGACTGGTACAAGCTCACCATCCCCGGCGGCGCGCGGCTCAACGTCTCCACCACCTTCACCGCCGGCAACGGCAACATCGATCTCCAGGCCTTCACCGCCTGCGGCGGCGCCGCCGTGGCCGCCACCACGGGGAGCGCCAGCCCCAAGTCTCTCCCCAGCACGATCACCAACACCACCACCGGACCCATGGATGTGTGGGTCCGCGTCTACCTCTCCAGCAGCTACCGCAACACCTACACCCTCACCTACTCCTACACCTCCGGCGCCGTCACCACCAACAACACCTGCGCCGCCGCCAAGGTCATCTCCTCCCTCGGCACGATCACGGGCACAAACGTCGGCGCCACCAGCGACACCAACGTCACCTGCGGCACCAACGGCTCCCCCGACGTCTGGTTCCAGTACACCGCCGGCTTCACCGGCATCCTGCAGGTCGATAGCTGCGGCTCCCCCCTCGACACCGTCGTCTCCATCCACTCCGCCTGCCCGATCGGCGCCAACACCAACCAGATCGCCTGCAACGACAATACCGCCGGGTGCGCCCAAGCCGGTCGCTCGCTCGTCCAGGTCAACGTCATCGGCGGCGCCATCTACAGAATCCGCGTCGCGGGCGCCGCCGCCGCCACCGGCGCGTTCCAGTTGACCCTCTCGCAGATCGCCAACCCGCCCCCGGCCAACGACAACTGTGCCAGCGCCGCAATCCTTCCCGCCAACGGCTCGGTCGCCTACGACACAACCTTCGCCACCACCGACGGCCCCAGCGAGACCCTCTGCAACTCGTTCAGCTCCGCGCAGGTGACGGGCGACGTCTGGTTCACCTACACCGCCTCGGTGACGGGCACGGCCACCTTCAGCAACTGCGCCAACGCTCAGTTTGACTCGCGCATCTCCGCCTACCTCGGCGCGTGCCCCTCAGGCCCCGACACCGCCATCGCCTGCGATGACGACGGTTGCGGCACCCCCGGCTCCAGCGTCCCCTCTTCGCTGACCATCCCCGTCACGATGAACCAGGTGTACAAGATCCGCCTCGGCGGATACCTCGGCGCCACCGGCGCGGGCCTGCTCAACGTCACCACCACCGCCGCCCCGCCCTCCTGCCGCGCCGATGTCGCCGGCCTCGGCGGCAGCGTCGGTCCCGACGGCGCCCTCACCGCCGACGACATCATCGTCTTCCTCAACGCCTTCTTCACCAACAACCTCGCCGTCGCAGACCTGGTCGCCCTCGGCGGCTCGAGCCCGCCCGACGGTGTGCTGACGCCCGACGACATCATCGCCTTCCTCGACTCGTTCTTCGCCGGCTGCCCGTAACGGGCCTTTTCGCACGAGCGAGCCTTCCGCGCAGGCAGCGGGCGGCTCCGATTCTCGATTTAGCACATTTTTGTGTCGCACAGGTCCTCGAGTTCCTGTGCGCCCAATTTGCCTTTCGCCGGTTGCGGCCTTCAATACCCCCCGTGCCCCCCCCCACCGACCGGCTCATCCTCGGCATCGAATCC
>JBOHNM010000106.1:0-14396 GCA_050730675.1 Phycisphaerales bacterium
CGGCAGCCTCGGGGCGGGGGCCGACCCGCCGCTCTGGGTGATCGCCTCCTCGGCGGCGGCGATCTCGCTCTGCAGCACAAACGTGGACCGCTCCGGGTCGAGCCCGACGGCCAGCCAGTCCTTGATGATCCCGATCGTGTTGGCCCGGATCTGCTCCGGCTTCTCTGCCAGCGTCGTGAACGCATGCACGTTCGCCACCAGGAAATAGCAGTCGTACTCATCCTGCAGACGCAGGCGGTTCTCCAGCGACCCGACGTAGTGCCCCAGGTGCAGCCCGGTGCTCGTCGGCGTATCCCCCGTCAAAATGCGCGGCTTGGTGCTCATGTGCGGCGAGTTTACGCCCAGCGGCCTTCACTGGTCGCCTGATCGCCTGGCCGCCTCGTCACTGCGCCAAAGCCATCCCCACATTCGCCAGATTGAACATCGCGTGCATCACGATCGGCACCCCCGCCATCCGCGTCCGCTCGTACGCCACCCCCATGCACACACTGAGCGCGAACAAGCTCGCCGCCGCCACCGCAAAGCTCTCCGGTGGCACCGCTCCCCAGTGGATCGCCGTGAAGACCACCGAAGTCACGAGAATCCCGCTCCACGCCGAGCCCAGCGCCTTCTGCATCGCCGTCTGCAGCAGCACGCGGAAGACCACCTCCTCAACGATCGGCGCGCCCACCACCGCGCCGATCAACAGCGCCATCGCCCACGGCTCGCTGCGCCGCTCCATCATCACCCTCAGCAACTCGTGCCCCACCTCCGGCACGCGGTGACCTGTCACCAGCACGTACACCATCATCGCCGCCGCGCCGACCACCACCAGCACCGGCGCCGCCAGCAGAAAGCACACCGCGCCCACCGCGTAGTGCCGCGGCCAGATGCGCACATCCTCCGCCCGGTTCCCGTGCCCCAGCATCACCAGCGCCGCGCCGGCGCCGGCGATCCCCGCCAGCAGCCCGCACGTGTTGGCCAAGCCCTGCGACCGCAGCGACCGCGCCTGGATCTCGTCGATCGGAAAGAACGCCAGCGCCGTCGCCGCGCCGAACTGTGAGAGCAGGAACACCCCCACCCCCATCGCCGCCAAGGCAACCCACGACCACCTGCGCCACGGCTCCCCCACCGTCCGCAGCCCACCAACCTCCAGCCCTCCGGACTTCAACACCCCCCGGCGCCAAAGCCAGACGACCACCCCGATGGCCAGCGCAACCACCCCCGCCAGCACCGGTACGCTCAAACTCTGCTCGGATGAGATTTGGTCGGCTGGAGGGGACATCACCCCCATTGTTCCCATTTCGGCTTCTGGCGCCTCAACCCGCAACCCGTGCATCGGTACAACCCCGACGCCCGAATCCACCCACAGCCCGCGGCGGTGCAGGTGCGCGCCGAGCGGGGGCTGGGCCGAATATCATTCGGCGACCCCAGCCTCAGACAGACCCCGAACCCTCGATCGTTCACGGAGTTCCGCATGCTCACCGCTCGTTCCATCTTCACCAGTGCCGCCACCATCTGCCTGATCGCCGGGGCCGCCTCGGCCCAGGTCGATGCCCAAGCCAAGAAGACGCTCGAGGATTCCGCCAAAGCCATCAAGGCCGCGCCGGGCTTCACCTTCCACGTCAAGCGCTGGATGGACGGCATGCCGATGCTCAAGTACGGCGGCGAGGCCGACTTCAAAATGGTCCGCACCGCCACGCCCGCCACGACCCTCGGCTACTACGCCAAGGGCAAGACCGACATCCCGGGCCAGGGTGAGCAGAACACCGAGGTCCTCTCCTTCGACGGCGCGTGGATCACTTGGATTGACGAGGCCAAAAAGACCGTCTTCGAGCACCCCATCGGCCCGGGCACCGAAGCCGCGGGCGTCTACTTCCGCACCAAGATCACCCTCGTTCCGCCGATCCTGTTCGACGATGAGCCCTACGCCGCCGAACTCAAGGCCGGCAAGATGGTGATGGAGGCCCCCGCCGAAGTGAAGGGCGAGGCCTGCAAGGTCATCCGCGTTACGCTGAAGGATGGTGATGCCGAGCGCCTCATCTATGTGGGCGTCAACGACAACCTCCCGCGCCGCTTCGAGCAGATCAAGATCATGGGCAACGGCAAGATGGCCCCGGTTTGGGAAATCTCGGCCATGAAGGCCGAGAAGCACGACCTGGCCAAGATGAAGATCGAAACCCCCAGCGGCTACACCCGCGACAAGCGCGACGCCCTCGCTCCCGTCGCGGCCCCCGCCCCCAAGCCGACGCCGGGCACGCCCGACGCGACCAAGGCCCTCGGCCCCGTTCTCCCCGGCGGCCTCCTCCGCGTCGGTGCCGATGCCCCAGCCTTTGATCTGCCCGTCATCGGCAAGGGGACCGACAAGGTTTCGCTTGCCTCCCTCAAGGGCAACGCCGTGGTCCTGACTTTCTGGGGCACGCGGTTCCCGCAGTCGCTCGAGATGCTCCCGGTGATGGAAGAGGTCAACAAGGCCTTCGCCGGCAAGAGCGTCAAGATGTACAGCATCGCCAGCCGCGAGGACAGCCCGGAAGCCGTCGGTGCCTGGGTCGAGGGCGCCAAACCCGGCGTCCCCGCCCTGCTCGCCGCCCAGGCTACTCCGGATGCCTACGGCGTCCGCGGCTTCCCCAGCACCATCATCCTCGACGGCACGGGCAAGGTCATTCAGTGCATCGAGGGCCCCGCCAGCGTCTCGAGCATCACCACCGCCGTCGAGAACGCACTCAAGGCCGGCAAGTGATTTGACAAAAAGAAGCGCGTCGGCCGCGGGGCCCGACGCGCCTAAAGGACTGATTGTTCGGCACGGGCCGGCCCTCTGGGCCGGCCCGATGTCGTTTTGATGATCACCGCCGACGACGCGCGACCGCCAGCATCCCGAGGCCCATCAGCCCCGCGGCGCCCGGCGTCGGCACCAGCGACGGCTCGAACTGCGAGATGAAGTTCAGGTATGCACCCACACGGGAGAGCCCCGAACCGTAGCCGTAGCCGTCCAGCGGGTTCAGCGGCGTGGGCTGAGTACGAAAGAAGAAAGAGTGGATACCGACCAGCCGCCACCCGTCGGGGGTCATCATGAACGAGCCGCCGCCGGAATCGCCGTAGGCGATGTTGTCCTCCATGTCCGTCGGGATCTCCGAGCCCATCATGTTCGGAATGCCGTCCGTCGGGTCGTCGAAGTCATACAAGAGGATGTCGCTGCTCCAATTGCCGAAATTAGGGATACCCGGATCGGCAAGCGGGAAGTCGATGATGTTGGTTCCGGCGCGGCGCGTCCCCGCCGTCGACAGATCCGTCGGAGTGATGCCCGTCGTACCCGTGCCGAACAGGCCGTAGCCCACCGATGTAACCTGCTGGTTCAGTTCGGCGTTGCCGTTGTAGAGCACCGCCGGAATGACGCTGTTGATCGGTGACGAGAGCTGCACCACCGCGATATCGTACCCGAGCGACGCGAATCCATGCAGGTACTGCGGGTGGATATTGAACGCCGTCCCCGTCCGAACTTGCCCGCCGAAGCTGAACGTATATCGCTCCGGGTGGTCGGTCGCCTGTTGACCCGAACGGTCAAAGGCCACGTGCGCAGCAGTGAGCACGAAGTTCGGCGAGATCAGCACCGCTGATGCGTACAGGCTGCTGTCCAGACTCACCGTTCCCACCGATTGGAATTGCGGCTGGCTCGCCAGATCGATGTGCGCCTGCTCGAAGCGGTCGTGGCGGATGACGATCGCCTCGGCCCGCCCGGCCAAACCGGCACAGCAAACCACTGCCGCGGCGGCCATCGCGCGATAACCTCCACCGCCGGACCTCGTCCAATTGACCATGGCTTCTCTCTCCTCTGCCGCGTTTGCGGCTCTTCCCATGCGCCGTCCTCAGACGGAGGACGCTCTCTTTTGTAGGCTAACTCAACGGTCCGATAGATGCAAGTGAATTTGGGCGATTCCGCTCATCGCTAGGGATTTCCATGGCAAAAACAGGCCCGGCGAAAGGCCGGGCCTGCAGGAATTGCCGAATACGGAAATTCCAATCTCAGCCGTGCATGATCGCGGCCTGGGCAGCGGCCAGTCGCGCGATCGGGACGCGGAACGGGGAACACGAGACGTAGTCCATCCCGATCTTGTGACAGAAGTGGACGGACTTGGGATCGCCGCCGTGCTCGCCGCAGATGCCGACCTTGATCTTCGGCTCGGTCTTGCGGGCCTTGTCGATGCCCATTTGCACGAGCTGGCCAACGCCCTGCTGGTCGAGCGAGACGAACGGGTCACCCTCGAGCAGTTCCTTGGCGAGGTAGTCGGGGAGGAAGTTGTTGATGTCGTCGCGCGAGTAGCCGAAGGTCATCTGCGTCAAGTCGTTGGTGCCGAAGCTGATGAACTCGGCGACCTCGGCGATCTGGTCGGCCGTGACGGCCGCACGGGGCACCTCGATCATCGTGCCGATGGTGATGTCCAGGCGCTTGGTCCAGCCCTTCTCCTTCTTCACGGCCTCGATGGTGTCGAGGGTGAGCTGCTTGAGCCATGCCAGCTCCTTCTTGGTGCCGACGAGCGGGTGCATGATCTCGGGCATCGCCTTGACGCCGTTGGCCACGCAGTCGAGCGTCGCCTCGACGATCGCCCGGACCTGCATCTCGAGGATCTCGGGGTAGGTCACGCACAGGCGGCAGCCACGGTGGCCGAGCATCGGGTTGGCCTCGTGGAGCTGAGCCACGCGCTGGCGGACCTTCTCGGCGCTGATGCCCATCCGCTTGGCGAGGGCGGCCTGGCCGGCCTCGTCGTGCGGGACGAACTCGTGGAGCGGCGGATCAATGAGACGGATCGTCACCGGCAGGCCCTTCATGGCCGTGAAGATGCCGACGAAGTCGTCACGCTGGAAGGGCAGGAGCTTGTTGAGGGCCTTGACGCGGGCCTCGGTGGTCTCGGCGAGGATCATCTCGCGCATCGCCAGGATGCGCTCGCCCTCGAAGAACATGTGCTCGGTGCGGGTCAGGCCGATGCCCTGGGCCCCGAACTCGCGCCCGCGTCGAGCGTCGGCGGGGGTGTCGGCGTTGGTCCGCACGGCCAGTTTGCGGTACTTGTCCGCCCAGCGCATCACCGTGGCGAAGTCGCCCGAGAGCTTCTCGGGAATGATCGTCGCCACCGCGCCGACCATGACTTCGCCGGTCGTGCCATCGATCGAGATCACATCGTCGGCGCCGAACGTCTTGCCGCTGACGGTCAGCTTCTTGGCCTTGGCGTCGATCCGCAGATCCCCCGCGCCGACGACGCAGCACTTGCCCCAGCCCACCGCGACGACCGCGGCGTGGCTCGAGCGGCCGCCCGTGCTGGTCAGGATGCCCTCGGCCGAGTGCATGCCCTCGACGTCCTCGGGGCTTGTCTCGTCGCGGACGAGGATCACCTTCTCGCCGGCCCGCTTGCGTTCCACGGCCTCGTGGGCCGAGAAGGCGATCTTGCCGACGGCCGCGCCCGGCGAGGCCGGGATGCCGCGGGTCAGGACCGTGGCGAGCTTCTTCTTGGTTCCGTCGAAGCTGGGGAGCATGAGCTGGACGAGGTCTCCCGCGGGGATCCGCAGGACCGCGGCCTGCTCATCGATCAGCCGCTCCTTGACCATGTCGCAGGCGATCTTGACGGCCGAAGCGCCGGTGCGCTTGCCGGTGCGCGTCTGGAGCATGTAGAGCGTGCCGCGCTCGATCGTGAACTCGATGTCCTGCATGTCCTTGTAGTGCTTCTCGAGCTTCAGCTTGATCTTGATGAGCTGGTCGTAGACCTTCTTGTTCCACTTGGTCATCTCGTCGATGAGCTTCGGCGTGCGGATGCCCGCGACGACGTCCTCGCCCTGGGCGTTGATCAGGAAGTCGCCGTAGAACTTGTTCTCACCGGTCGCCGGGTTGCGGGTGAAACCCACGCCCGTGCCCGAGTCCTCGCCCATGTTGCCGAAGACCATCGCCTGCACATTGACGGCGGTGCCGAGCAGGCCCTGGATGCCCTGGATGCGCCGGTAGCTCACGGCGCGGTCGCCGTTCCAGCTCTTGAAGACGGCCTCGATCGCCAGCTCGAGCTGCTTGAAGGGGTTCTGCGGGAACATCTCGCCGACGCGCTTGCGGAAGACTTCCTTGTACGCCTCGCACAGCTCCACGATGCCCTCGGTCGGAACATCCGTGTCGTGCGCGGCCTTGTACTTGGCCTTGATGTGCTTGAACGCCTCCTCGAAGAGGTGGTGGTCCACCCCCATCACGACGTCGCCGAACATGTTGATCAGGCGGCGGTACGCGTCGTACGCGAAGCGCTTGTTGCCGGTCATCTGCGCCAGGCCCTCGACCGCCTGGTCGGTCAGGCCGAGGTTCAGAATCGTGTCCATCATGCCCGGCATGCTGACGGCCGCGCCGGAGCGGACCGAGACCAGCAGCGGATTGTTCGGGTCGCCGAACTTCTTGCCCGACTCCTTCTCGAGCATGTTCATGCTCTTGTGGACCTCGTTCATCAGGCCCACCGGCAGGCGCTGGCCGGCCTTGTAGTACGCGGCGCAGGTGTCCGTCGTGATCGTGAAGCCGGCGGGCACGGGCAGGCCGATGCTGCACATGTCGGCGAGGTTGGCCCCCTTGCCGCCGAGCAGTTGCTTCTGGCCGGCGTTGCCATCGACTTTCAACTGACCGAAGTAATAGACCATCTTGTTGGCCTGCAGCTTCGAGGGCGTCGCCTTGCTGCTGCTGGGCTTGCCGTTGACATAGACGGGCTTCTTGAGAGTCATCGTCGCCATGGATTGATCTCGATTTGCGAGGCGGATGGGGGCGGTCACGAATAATGTTTGGGGAATGCTAGGTAAGCCCGGCTCCCCGATCCACCCGGGCCGCGCCATGACGGTCGCCGGGATGGAATCCTAGGTCTGAAAGCCCGAGTTTTCGAGGGTTTTGGCACGATCCCGGACCTGCTGAATTTGACCCTACGCTGCGCCCTTGCCGGTCCCGATCCGACAACTCGACTTGACCGCCGAGCCCGAGGCGGTCTTCGCGGCGATGCCCACCGACCGCCCGGCGTGCGCCATCTGGTCCGGCGCGGACGACCGGCGCTCGCGCTGGACAATCCTTGCGCACCCGAGCGACGCACTGGAGCCCGCGGCACATTCGCTCGGCGCTGTGCCCAACGCGATCTGGCCCATGCCGGCATCTGTCTCGGCGGCATCGCCCACGAGCGACATCCCCTTCACTGGCGGCTGGATCGGGCTGCTGAGCTATGACCTTGGCGGGGATCTCGAACCCCACGCCCCGGCCTGCCACCACCCGCACTGGCCGCGTGCCGCCTGGCTCCGGTGCGACGATGCCCTGGTCTACGACCGCAGGGAGCGTCGGTGGTGGTCGGTTGGATCACCGGAGGTTCCTGATCTCACCGCGTCGCGGCCCGACACCTTCACTATCGGGCGCACCGTCAGCGGCACCACCCGCGAGCAGTACTGCTCCGCCGTCCGCCGCGTACTCGACCACATCGCCCGCGGCGATATCTACCAACTCAACCTCACCCACGAGTTGCTCGCCCCCTTCAGCGGCTGCACGCGGGAGCTGTTCCTCGCGTTGGCCCGGCGGGCCAAGCCGTGGTACGGGGCGTACCTCGAACTGCCCGGCGAGCGGGCCGTCTGCTCCGTCAGCCCCGAACTGTTCCTGCAGATCAAGCCCGACGGGCGAATCGTGACGCGCCCGATGAAGGGAACCCGCGCCGACGCCGCGCCGACCGCGGCCGCGGAACTGCGCGAATCAGACAAGGAACGCGCGGAACTCAACATGATTGTGGACTTGCTCCGCAATGACCTCGGGCGTGTCTGTGCCCCGGGATCGATCGTCGTGGACCAGCTCCGCTCGATCGAGACGCACGCGCCGGTTTCTGCGGCATCCACGGCAACCACGCTCGCATCCTCCGGCCTCCTGCAGGCCACCGCCACCATCAGCGGCGAGCTGCGATCCGGCGTCTCGCTCCACGAAATCCTCCACGCCGCCTTCCCCGGCGGCTCAATCACCGGGGCGCCCAAGATCCGCGCTATGCAGCTCATCGCCGAGCTCGAGGCCCGCCCCCGCGGCCCCTACTGCGGCTCCATCGGCTTCATCTCCGACTCCGGCCATGCGGCGTTCAACATCGCCATACGGACCGCGCTTGTTCATGAGGACCACCTGAGCTACGCCGTTGGCGCGGGGATCGTCGCCGACAGCGACCCCGAGGCGGAGTGGCGCGAAACGCTCGATAAGGCCCGTGTATTGCTGGACGTCGCCGGCCAAGCGGAAATCGACGAATCGCGCCCAGTGGTCACCCGTGGCGTGCTTTCGCCACCCGCACCTTCTACGCTGGGCTCGCGATGACCAAGCCCGCTCCCAACGCCGAAAAACGCGACGACCGCGGCTACCGCGTCGATCCGGGGCACGGTCCGCGCGTGCGCACCGACGTCATCGACGTCTACATCTACCGGCACGCCGGCTCCCTGCACGAGCCCTCGATCGAAGTCCTCCAGCTCCTCCGCTGCCGCGAGCCCCTCAAGGACACCTGGCACCCGGTGATGGGCCACATCGAAGAGGGCGAGACCGCGGTGGACGCCGCCATGCGCGAGTTGCGCGAGGAAGTCGGCCTCAAGCCCGGCATGCCGGCGCTGATGGGCATGTGGGCGCTGGAGCAGGTCCATCCCTTCTACATCGCCGCCATCGATTGCATCGTCTTGTCGCCGCGCTTCATCGTCGAGGTCGATCACGACTGGAAACCCACGCTCAACGGCGAGCACGCCCAGTACCGCTGGGTGCCGACGTACCAGGCGTGGCGTCACGTCATGTGGCCCGGCCAGCGCGCGGCCATCGCCGAACTGATGGAACTCCTCGAACTGCCGACGGGCTCGCGTGAATACCTCAAGATCGTGTAGCTCATGCCGCGGCGGCGTCCGCCACCGGACGATCCGCGCTCGCGAGCGGCACGATCACCGGTTTGCCGGATGCCCGCAGCGCCGCCGTGGCGTCGATCATGGGCCCCGGTGAAAGCGTCCCGACCATCAGCGCATCCGCATCCTCAACGTCGTCGACGATCTCCAATCCCGCGTCGATCACTGCCCGCCGCACCACGTGCTCGTTCTTCCCCGGCGCGACGATCGCCACGCGATGCAGGCCCCACTGCTCCGTCGCGGCGTTGACGGCCTGCCGAGCCGCTGCGAGGCCCGTGAACCGTGCCCACTGGGCTGTGTTCATCTCCATCCGCGGCTGTCGCCACAGCGTCATCGCCAGATCCGCTATGCCGCGCACCCAACCCGTGCTCGCGTTCTCCTTCGCCGCGATCCGCCGGTAACGAGCAACCTCGCCCCGCACCAGCGCCGCTCGGTCCGCCTCCGGCGCATACCGCTGCATCACCCACGCGTTGTTGCGCGTCAGGTTGCGAACGATCCTCGCAAAGTTCCGGCCCTGCCGCTCCTTGTGATGCATCACGCCGAAGCGCTTGTCAAACCCCACCAACCACCCGCGCAGGATCAGCCGGGCGCACAGGTCGTACTCTTCGGCGTAGTAATCAAATTTCTCGTCGTACCCACCAACCTCCAGAAACACATTCCTGCGGATCGCCGCACCGCAGCCGACGATTACCTCCGGCAACCCGCCCGCCTCGTGGGAGGGGAGTCCATCGACCGTTGGCAACCAGATCTCGGCCCCCACCGCCGCCACGTCCGGGCGTGCGTGCCGCAGCGCCTCCAGATGCCCGACATCCAGCGGATACGAATCATCGTCAAGCATCACGATCCAGCGGCTCGCGGGGTTTGTCGCCGTGGCTCCCGCGTTCCGCCCCGCCGCACCCGCATTGCGATCCAGCCGAATGACTCGCGCCTGAATTCCGTTTGCGAGCGTCGGCTCCAGCCGCACCGGCTCGGCCGAGGCATTGTCCACGACGATCACTTCAGCCTCGTGCGCACTCAACTCACCGAGCTTCGCCAGCGTCCGCGCCAGCACCGCGGGCCGGTCCCGTGTTGGCAGCACGTAGCTGATCACGCCCGCGCCTCCGCCGCGCTCACCCCCGCGCCGCCCGCAAAGGTCGCTCGCGCCGCGCGCTCCAGAACTCCCACCGCCCGCGCGGATCTGTCCACACCGCTGTCCACCGTGAGCTGCGCGCCGTGCGCCCGCGACACGCCTTGGCGCAATTCCATCGCCGTCACCGGGATGTTCCCCAACCGCTGGGCCTCGCACGCCGCCGCGACCGACCCGATCAATGCCGCCGCCACCAGGGAACCGCCGGCGCACAGCGCCAGCGTCGCGGCGCTCAGCAGCGCATCGCCGCAGCCGAGCGGATCGATCGGCACGCCCGAGAGCGCCGGCACGTGCTCGCCCCGCACGCGCGACCGGAACGGATCCTTGCCGGCGGCCGCGCCGTCCGAACCCGGCAGCCGGTCGAACGCGATCAGCCCGTCCGAACCCAGCGTCACCAGCGCGCCCTTTGCCCCCGAAGCGCTGAGCAACCCCCACGCGACGGCGGGCAGACTCTCTTCGAAGACGCCCATCGCTTCGCGTGCTTCGCGCTCGCTTGGCGTCAGCAGGTCGAACCCCTTCATTGCGGTCAGGCTCTGCCGCCGCCCCGAGACGTCTCCCGCCAGCACGCGCACCCCCGAACGCAGCGCGGCCGCCAGCCGCTCCACCAGCTTCGCCGAGAGCAGTCCGTTGCCGAAGTCCACAACAATCGCACCGTCGAAGCCCTTGGCTGTCTTCCGAGCCAGGTTCACCAGTTCATCCTGCACCGCGGCGTCCAGCGCCAGCGGCCGCAGGTTGTTCACCTTCATCACTTTTTGCGCACCCACAAGGTACCGCTGCTTCTCCGCCAGTGCCTGCCCCATCGGCACGCCTGCCAATTCGATGCCGTCGGCCGCCAGACGCTCGCGCAGGCTTTGGGTCTCCGCACGCTCGGGCAACCCCGTCAGCAGTGTCGGCCGCGCGCCCATGGCCGCCAGGTGCCGTGCGATGATCGCCGCGCCGCCGTCGTACTGCCGTCGCTCCAGCGGCCGAAGCGTCATCACCGGGCTCTCGCTCGCAACCTCCGGCTGGTCACACAGGATGTAGGTATCGAGGATCGTCTCCCCGACGACGAGCACACGCTGCCCGCGGAATCCGGAAATCAGACCTGCCAGCGCGCTCGCCTGCACATCGTCGCGCATGAGCAGTTGCCGCAGCCGTGCGTGGTACGGGTCGATCGACCGCTCCAGCGCGCTGATCAGCGCCGTCGAGCTGAAGATCACCTCGCCGCTGCTGAAGACCACACGGCCCCCGCCCGCCTCCACCGCGGCCCGCTCGGCCGCGAAGCGCGGATCGTTGTTCTGCTCGTACTCGCGTCCTTTGACGTAGACGTCCGGCTGCACCTCGGCAAGCAGCTCGACCGCTGTTGGTCGAGGCTCGATGCACACCCAGTCCACGCAGTCGAGTTCGGCCAGGTTCTCGGCGCGAAGCTCCTCGGGGATCAGCGGCGCGCCCGCCCGCTTGGTCCAACTCTCATCGCCGGTGATCGTCACCAGCAGGATGTCCCCGCTGCTCTTGGCCTGTCGCAGGTGGCGGATATGCCCGGGGTGCACGATGTCGAAGCAGCCGTGGCACTGCACGACCTTGCGGTCGGCCTTGCGTGCCGCCCGCCGCCGCTCCAACAGCTGCGGCAGGGTCACGATCTTGGCCCGTGCGCGCGCCGACAGCCCGCTCTGACGATCCATCGCCATGCCCGTCCTATCGACCAGCCGCCCCGATTCTGCACACACACCCGACCGGATGCCGATGCTCGCCCCGTGTCTGCCCCCGCCGCGCCCACAGCCGCTACCGCCGCCCCTATGGCGCGCGCCCAACTGGTCAACCTCGGCCGCGCGGGGGACCCGTGGCTCTTCATCCCTCGCGCGCTGACGCATCTCACACCGTCTCCCGCCGACGGCGAAGTTCGATTCCTCCTCGCCTCTGCCTTCGGCCAGCTCGGCCTCCCCACCTTGGCGAGTGAGCAACTCGCCGCGCTCGCCCCCGCCGCGGCCCGCCACCCGGCCGTCACCCAGCTCACTACGCGCCTGGCCACACTGCGCGATGACCGCGTCCCGGCCGAGACCCGCATCGCTGCCTGCCTGGCCAACCTTGAGGCACTTGCCGCCCATCGGACCCACCCGCTCGACCTGCAGTCGCACGTCGAAGCATGGGCCAACCGCGCCCGAGAGACGGAGGTCTTCCGCGCGACCTGCGGCAACGCCCTCACTCGCCGCGATGGAACCATCATCCGCTGCGCTCCCGACATCCAGGACGCCACGGACACGGTCGCCCGCCTGCTCAAGGACGGTGCCGAAACCGCGCCGCTTCCGCTCTACCTCGAAGGGGCTCACCCCCCGTGCTGGCTGATGGAACTCGCCGCCCGGACATCCATCCGGCCCGATGGCTCGCAGACCCCCATCCATTGGGTCTGCGCCGATATCAACGAATTCCTCGACGGCCTCGCCCTCGCCGACCTCCGTCCGATGCTGAGCCAGTCGCGGGTGCGCGTCTTCGTCGGCCCCGACGCTGGCGATCGCTTGGCAGCACACCTCGCCGCTCGCCTCGACTTACACATCAGCGGCCCGGTCATGGCGACGCCCACCATTACCACACCCATCCGCGACCGCGACGGCCGCGACGTGCTGGCAATCATCGACCACGCCGAGCAGCAGCAATCCACCGAGGTCGAGCGCCTCAAGCAACAGATCGCAACGGCCTATGCCCAGCGCACCCGCGCCTGGTACCACGCCCGTTTCGCCGGCGCCGCGCCCGCAGCGCCGCTCCGCATCCTCCTCCCCACCACCTGTTACTCGACCTTCATCCAGCACGCCACGCGTGACTTCGCCGCCGCCCTCACCGCGGCCGGCCACGACGCCCGCCTGCTCATCGAGCCCGACGACACCGCCCAGCTCTCCCAGCTCGCCGCGGCCCGCGCCATCGCCGAACAGCAGCCCGATCTCATCATCCTCATCAACTACACCCGCGCCACCCTCGGCGACTCCATCCCCGCCAATCTTCCGGTCGTCACCTGGGTGCAGGACGCGATGCCGCACCTCTTTGCGCGCGAACTCGGTGAGAGCCTCACGCATTGGGACTGGATCGTCGGCCACCTTCACCCCGAGTTCTTTCGCGACTGCGCCTACCCGCAACAGCGAACGCTGGCCACCCCGCTTCTGGTAAGCGCTCGCAAGTTCCACGGCGCGCCGATCAGCCAGACCACGAGCGCTCGCTTCGCATGTGAACTCGCCCACGTCGGCAACCAGAGCGACACCGCCGAGTCACTCCGCGATGCGCTGATCGCTCAGGCGAGCGACCATCCCCGCGGCCCTCAGCCGCTCTGCGACGTCATCGCCGCCGCCTATCGGCGCGTGGCCGCCATCGCCGCCGAAGACCGCTGGACGCTCGACGCGATGGACCGCTGCGCCACCGACGCCTTCCGCGACGCCACCAGCCGGGTCCCCGATCCCGGCACGCGCATGTTCGTCGCCAACACCATCTGCCGTCCCATCGCCGATCGCCTCATCCGCCACCAGACCCTTCAGTGGGCCGCGTATCTGTGCCACCGTCACGGCTGGCGATTCCACCTTTACGGCCGAGGGTGGGACAACCACCCGACCCTCGCCGCGCATGCCCGCGGCGTGCTGGCCCACGGCGACGACCTCCGCGCCGCCTACCAAGCCGCTCGCGTCAACCTGCACGCCTCCAGCAGTTGGATGCTCCACCAGCGGACGATGGAGTGCGCCCTCTCCGGCGGCCTCATACTTGTGCGCCGCAAGCACGATGACCTCGAATTGCAGCGCAACCACGCCCTCGATCGTCTCGCCGCTGGCGACCCCGAGCCGCTCACCGTCTGGACGCACCAGTGCCACGCACTCGGCGTCGAACCCCAAATTCCGGCGACCCGCCCTCCAACCACCACCGTCGAATGCTGGGGGCCCGGCGGCCTGCCCGACCAGACCATCGGCCTCATGGGCGACCTCGCTCAGACCACTTTCGCCACGCCCGAGCAACTCGAAATGCTCGTTGCACGCGCCGTCACCGACGACGCTTGGCGCTCGGAGCAGATCTCCGGGCTCCAGCAGCGCACCCGGGCCCAGCTCACCTACGACGCCTTCGTGCCGCGCCTCCTCGAACGAATCACCGCCGACCTGGCGTAGCGACATCAAGCAACGCAGCTTCCCACGCGCCGGGCGAGTACAGGGCTTCCACCCGCACTCCGGCGCGGCGCAACGGCTCGCTCCGCGCCCACAGTTCCATCTCGTAGTTCGTGCTCGAGAGCATCACCGCGTCGAGCCCCATCCCCATCGCGCGGTCGAGCGACACCACCTCGCGCCCCGCGATCCGGGACCCCCGCACCCCCGCATCGTCGTCGATCACGCACACAACCTCGACGATGCCTTCATCAAGCACCGGCGCGATCGCCCGCGTGTGCCACCCCGCCCCATAC
>JBOHNM010000107.1:0-14268 GCA_050730675.1 Phycisphaerales bacterium
GGTAGGCGTTGCGCGCAACGCCGGGGTGCTGCTGCGCGATCTGCAGGTACTCGAAGAACGAGCCCTCCCAGTGCGTATCGCGGAAGGCCCGCTTGTCCAGCCGCGAGTCGATCATCGAAGCCAAGTCGGCCACGACGGGCGGCTCGGTGCGCGCCGGCTCGACAGGCCGCGACGAGCCCTCGCTCGATGAAGCGCGGTTGAGCCAGTCACCGGATCCCGACTGAAAACGGACGGTGGGGTCGGACATGGGGTGTCCGGCCGGGCCCCGGACGTCCGCCGCTGCGCCCGCGCGGCCGACGCAGCCACGCGACACAACTTGCGAACGAGACGACCCGGTCGAAGGTCCGCCATCGCCTGCCGGCGATCCGCGGCATCAACTCCAACTCCGCCCCATGCAGGGCAAGTCCATCGCCGACGCTTGAGCGCGGGCACGGCTGGCGAGTCCAACAGGTTTATCGGCAAATCCGCCGGGGTTCCTTCCTGCCCCTCGGTGGTCTCTTAATTCTCTACGCATGTGCGCGACGGGCGGTTTTTGTTCCACGCCGAATCCCGAGGCCCATGAATAACCATGGCGGCGTCCTACCGTCAAGGCATGTCCTTCGGTCTTGCACGCGGACGAGAACTCGACGCCACCGGCGTTGCCATCGATCCAGCCGGGTTTCCACCCCTGCCGGACGACGTACTGGCCCGCCCCCAGGCGGGGCATCTGAACATCTCTTCATGGTTCACGGACCCATCGCGCCCGCTCCAGATCGAGATCGGCTCGGGCAAAGGGACATTCCTGATCCAGCGTGCGCCCGCCGAGCCGGACAACAACTTCCTGGGCATCGAGTATGCCCGCGAGTTCTACATGTACGCCGCCGACCGCATCCGCCGCGCAGCGATCCCGAATATCCGCATGCTCTGCATCAACGCCGGCGAATTCGTCCGCTGGCGCGTGGCGGACCAATCGGTGCATGTCATCCACCTCTATTTCCCGGACCCCTGGCCAAAAACACGCCACCATCGGCGCCGCATGATCCAGGACGAGTTCCTCGGCCAGTGTCTGCGCGTGCTCGTGCCCGGCGGCGAGTTGCGTGTCGTAACCGACCACGACGACTACTGGGCGTGGATGGAGAAGCACTTCGCTCGCTGGTGCCGACCTGAAGGGCCCTTCGAGCGGCACGGTTATACGCCCCCCACGGGTGTGGGGGATGGGGAATTGGTTGGTACGAACTTCGAGCGAAAGTACCGCGTTGAGGGCCGGGGTTTCCACGGGGCCGTCCTCCGCAAGCCTGCCTGACGACACATCGGTGTGCCAACTGACTCCTCAAACAGGCTGCCGCACTCATTTTTCATGCCCGACTGGACGAAGCACCCCGGACGCGTACATCGGTTCATCCGTGCGCGACGGCCGTTCGGAGGCTCGATGTCCCCGCTCCCAAAGCCGAATAACCTGCACCCGCAGCTCGCCGAGCAGTTGAACCGCCTCGGCCTGGAGCCCAACTCCGCGCCCAACGCCGCAGGCTGGGCCGCGCTGCTGAGCACGATCAGCAAGGCCTTCGAGCACGCCGAACGCCACCACTCCGAACTGTGGAGCCGTCTGACGGACTCACCCGACGTTGTAACCAAGGCCCACGCTGACCTCGCTCATTACTGCCGGACGCTGGAGCAGCAGCTCGCCTTCAGCATGGCCGAACTCGACCGCCTCGAGCAGATGTTGATGGAGTTGGAAGCCGCCGTCCCCCGGTCCATCCCGACCTGAAGGCACGTCCGGGCCATTGGCCTGCGGTTTCGCGAACAACTGCAAAAGGGTGGCTAACGGGACTCGAACCCGCGACCCCCAGGACCACAACCCGGTGCTCTACCAACTGAGCTATAGCCACCAACTATGGCCGCAACGATAGGACGCACGCCCTGTACTTGGCGAGGCGCAACGTCTGCAACCGCTTTCATTCTTCGCCTTCGTCCCGGACAGGCGATTCCCGCAACCAAACTTGGCCAAAACCGGTGTGGCAATGGCTATCGTCCCAACCCCTCCGGACGGCCCGGATTGGCCGTCCATTGTTTGGAGGGGTATCGAATAGGGGCACCTTGCACGCGGCCGGTTGGCCAGCCGCCGTCGCGATTGGCTCTTGGGAGATCGCATCATGAGCAGCGGGCTGAACCGGTTGGACCTTTCCCCCTCGCGCCTTCACAAGAACCTCTCCCCCGCCAAGCTCATCGAGATGGCCATCGCCCGCGGCGAAGGTGTCTTGGCCTCCAACGGCGGCCTGGTCGCCCTCACTGGCGACCGCACCGGCCGCAGCCCCAAGGACAAGTACCTTGAGGACACCGCGCCGATCCACGACAAGATCGGCTGGGGCGGCTTCAACACCCCCCTCACTCCCGACAAGTTCGACATGGTGATGGATATCGCGGTTGACCACCTCAACGGCCGCAAGGACCTGTTCGTATTCGAGGGCTTTGTCGGCGCCGATCCCAAGCACCGCCTCAGCGCCCGCGTCGTCACCGAGCAGGCCTGGCACAACTTGTTCATTCGCACCCTCTTCATCCCGCAGGGCTCCCCCGCCGCCGGGCCCAACGCCGTCTGGAGGCACGACTGGACGATCATCAACGCCGGCAAGCGCCGCCTGACAGCCGAAGAGCAGGCCAAGCTCGGCGTCAAGAGCCCCGTGCTCATCGCCCAGAGCCTCACCCGCAAGATCGTCGTCATCGTCGGCTCCGAGTACGCGGGCGAAATGAAGAAGTCTCTCTTCTACGCCATGAACTTCGACATGCCTGAGGTCGGCGTCTTCCCGATGCACTGCTCGGCCAACGTGGACAAGAAGGACCCCGCCAACGTCGCGCTCTTCTTCGGCCTCTCCGGCACCGGCAAGACCACCCTCTCGGCCGATCCCAACCGCGCCCTCATCGGCGACGACGAGCACGGCTGGGGCGACAACGGCGTCTTCAACTTCGAGGGCGGCTGCTACGCCAAGTGCATCAAGCTCTCCAAAGAGGGCGAGCCCCAGATCTGGAATGCCGTCAAGTTCGGCTCGGTCCTCGAGAACCTCGAGATCGATCCCGAGACCCGCGCCCCCAACTACGACAGCACCAAGTACACCGAGAACACCCGCGCGACCTACCCGATCGACTACATCCCCGACGCCATCATCCCCTCCGTCGCCGGCCATCCCAAGAATGTGATCTTCCTCACCGCCGACGCCTACGGCGTCATGCCGCCGATCGCCAAGCTCACCCGCGAGCAGGCGATGTACTACTTCATCAACGGCTACACCAGCAAGCTCGCCGGCACCGAACTCGGCGTCACCGAGCCGCAGCCCAACTTCTCCGCCTGCTTCGGCGGCCCGTTCCTCCCCCGCCCCGCCAAGGTCTACGCCGAGATGCTCGCGGCCAAGGTCGCCAAGCACAACGCCGATGTCTGGCTGCTGAACACCGGCTGGTCCGGCGGCCCCTACGGCGTCGGCAGCCGCTTCAAGCTCGCGTACACCCGTGCCTTCGTGACGGCCATCCTCAACGGCACGCTCAAGAACGCTAAGTTCACCCCCGACCCGGTCTTCGGCCTGCCCATCCCCGACCGCGTGGATGGCGTCCCCGGCGAAGTGCTCAACCCCCGCGCGACCTGGAAAGACGGCGCCGCCTACGACGCCAAGGCCAAGGACCTTGCCAAAAAATTCCGCGAGAACGACAAAAAATTCGACATGCCCGAGGCCGTCCGTGTGGCCGGACCGCGGGGCTGATTTCGGCGTCACCACCGACTCCAACGCCCGCCCATCGGCGGGCGTTTTTCATAGGAGTAGTCACCCCTATACTCCCGGTCGACCAGCACCCGTACAAATCCCGCAAGGAGCGGATATGCGTATTGATGTCGTGGGCAAGCACATGGAGGTCACGGGACCGATCCGGGCCTATGCCGAGCAGAAAGCCACCAAGCTCCTCAAGCACTTCGATGGCGTTCAGCTCATCACTTTCCGTGTCGAGCAGGACCCGCACAAGCGGACCTTCCACTGTGAGGTCGTCGCCGACGTCGAGAAGCACGATGACTTCATCGGTCACGGGCACCACGAGGACCTGTACGCCGCGATCGACGAGACGGTGGACAAGGTGGTCCGCCAGTTGACCACGTTCAAGGAAAAGCTGAAGCAGGGCAAGCACTGAGCCGGCGCGCCGCGGGTGCGACCGGACCGGAGTGATTCCGCGATGAAACTGGTGGACATCGTCGCCGACGGGGCGATCGTGACCAACCTGAAGAACAATGAGCGCGACCTGGTGGTCGAGGAGCTTGTTGATGCGCTGGTCGCGTCCGGGGCCGCCGCGGCCAAGCACCGCGACGAGCTGGTCAACCGCGTGCTGACCCGCGAGCGTCACGCCTCCACCGGCTTCGGCAAGGGCGTCGCCGTCCCGCACGTCAAGCACAAGTCCGTCACCAAGGTCACCGCTGCTGTAGGCCTCTCCGCCAGCGGCATCGACTTCGTCTCCCTCGATCGCCAGCCCGTCTACTCGGTCTTCCTGCTCCTCTCCCCCGAGGACAGCCCCGAGGAGCATCTACAGGCGATGGAGGTGATCTTCAAGAACCTCTCCAGCGAAGCGTTCCGGCGCTTCCTCCGCCAGGCTTCCACTCCCGACGAGGTCAAAAGCCTCCTCGACGAGGCCGACGGACAGGTCCTCGCCGGCTGATTTCCCCGCCGCGGCTGTTGACAGCGACCCCGCTTGTCACACCCACCGCGGCGAGGGTCGTTCGTTTCCCAAGTTTCTCAATACTCCAGCAGTCACCATGCCCACCGCCTCCGCCAACGTGACGATCATCAACCGGCTGGGGCTGCACGCCCGGCCGGCGATGGAGTTCGTTGACCTGGCGACGCAGTTCAAGGCGAACGTCACCGTCAAGCGGGCGGACCAATCCGTGGACGGCAAGTCGATCATGCAGATGATGTTGCTCGCGGCGACCAAAGGCACCGAACTGGAGGTCATCGCCGAGGGCGACGATGCCGATGCCGCGATCGCGGCCCTGAGGAAGCTCGTCGAGAGCGGGTTCAGCGAGGAATAGGCATCCGCTGAATTGTCACGGGTGTGTCACGGCGTCATCTCGTCGGGAACCAGCGCAACCGTTGGCGTGTCCAATCATCCATCCAATGGAGACTCCGCGATGCGATCGATCGTCCTCGCCCCACTGCTGCTCTCCCTGCTTGCCCCCGCTGCATCCGCCGAGCCCGTGCCGGCCAAGCCGACACCACCCTCGCCGGGCGTGATTGCCGCGGCGGCCAATGAGACCATGTTCTCAAAGGACTTGCTGACGCAACTGACGGAACAGCAGCAAGGCAATGCCTTCTACTCGCCGCTGAGCATCCACACGGCGCTGGAGATGGCACGGCTGGGCGCCAAGGGCGCAACACGCGATGCCATGAGCAAAGTGATGCGCATGGAAGGCCCCGACGCCCTCCAGCAGATGGCGGCGCTCCAGTCGCAGGTGCAGCAGTCCACCCGCGGCAAGAACAGCGCCTTCCAGATCGACACCGCCAACCGGCTCTGGACCAGCCAGGGCCTCAAGCTCACCAACGGGTACGCGATGCAGCTCAAGGCTGGCTTCAACGCCGACGCGAAGGAAATTGACTTTGCCGACAAGTCCGCCTCCGCGAACGCTGTCAACGCCTGGGTCTCCAAGCAGACCAACGCGATGATCCCCAGGCTCGTGGATCCGAGCCATATCCCCGATGCGGGCTTCATCCTCACCAACGCGATCTATTTCAAGGCCCTGTGGAAGTTCCCCTTCGAGAAGTCCCGCACCCGCCCCCAACCGTTCACGCTCGAAGACGGCACGAAGGCCGACGTCCCGATGATGCACCAGAGCGACCAGTTCGGGTACGTCAAGTTGCCGAACTTCGCTGCCGTGACGCTCCCCTATCGTGGCGCTGCCAGCATGATCGTGGTCCTGCCCGATGAGGGAAAGATGAAGGAGACCGTCGCCGAACTGGATATTCCGGTTATCCGCGCGGCCCTCGCTCTCCAGGAAGTCCGCATCACGCTCCCCAAGGTGGACATCAAGACCCGCTTCTCTGTTCGTTCGACGCTCATCGCCATGGGCATGGGCGCGGCCTTCGATCCCAACGCCGATTTCACCGGCATCACGCCCACCCAGCCAGGCTACATCAGCGAAGTGCTGCACGCCGCCGCGCTGAAGATGGACGAGGAGAAGACCGAGGCCGCGGCGGCCACCGGCGTCATCGGCACCGTCAGCTCGCGAGTGCCCCCCAAGGCCATCGAGTTCACGGTCGATCGCCCGTTCCTGGTCTTCATCCTTCACGAGCCGACAGGTGCGGTGCTGTTCGCCGGAAAGATCGCCGATCCACGGAAGTAATTCGGGTCACTTCTTTGGGCGATCTTTCACCCGGATCACCACCCTCAGCCCCGACCACGTCTGGTCGATCGCGCACACCTTGTTGTCCACCAGCCCCGCGGCGAGCGCCGCATCGCGCACGGCGTCTTCGGTCACATCGGTCGCCACGCCGCTCGCCTTCTTCGGCCACGCGAACCACAACCCGCAGGCGAGCTGCATCCGCGGCATCATCGCCGCGAGTTGCCTGGTGAGCATCTTCTGCGTGGTGACGAACACCGCCATCACGTCGTACTTTGCGCCGCGTGCGGCGGCAGTCTCGAGCTTTGCGTCCGGCGGCAGCCCTTCGAGCGTCTTCTCAAACCCGCGCGGCGCGCCCGCCACCAGCACGCGCGAGCCGGGTTTGATCCCCAGCTTCTGCGCCAGCGGCGTCCCGGAGTAACCGGCCATGTGCAATTCCTCGCCCCGACGCTTGGCTCAGGCGACGCCCGGGGCCAGCGTCGCCGCGTCCTTCTCCGCCGTGCGCTGCACGTCGGCGCCCAGTTCACGCAGCCGCTCGTCCATCTTCTCGTACCCGCGGTCAAGGTGATAAACACGGTTGACGATCGTCTCGCCCTCGGCGGCCAATCCCGCGAGCACGAGACAGGCGCTGGCGCGCAGGTCGCTCGCCATCACCGGCGCGCCGACCAGCCGTCGCACGCCCGACACCACGACCGTCGGCCCCTGGCGGTAAAGCTGCGCGCCCATCCGCGATAGCTCGGCCACGTGCAGGAACCGCTCGGTGAAGATCCGCTCGGTGATGACGCTGTTCCCCTCGGCCAGGCAGAGCACCGCCATCAGCTGCGCCTGCAGGTCGGTCGGGAAGCCCGGGTGCGGCTGGGTCGTCACCTCGACGGCCTTGAGCGGGCGCGTAGAGATCACGCGGCAGCTCGTCCGCATCGAATCGGCGCCATCAGAAAACTGGAAGCCCATCCCCGCGTGCTGCAGACGGTCCATGTGGGCCATCAGCGCATCGGTTGGGCAGTTGTCGAGGGTGATGTCGCCATTGGTGATGGCCGCGGCGCACATGTAGGTGCCGGCCTCGATGCGATCAGGAATCACCGTGTGATCGACGCCGCCGAGCTTCGGCACGCCCGTGATCACGATCCGCGGCGAGCCCGCGCCGGTGATCTTGGCCCCCATCGAGACCAGCATCCCGGCCAAGTCCACGATCTCCGGCTCGCACGCAGCGCACTCGATGATCGTCGTCCCCTCGGCCAAGGCCGCGGCGCACATCACGTTGGCGGTACCGAGCACCGTCGAGCCGAACGGGCCGCCGAGGAAGACCCGCGCCCCCCGAAGGCGGCCGGGCTTGCCATGGTTCTTCGGTGTGCGGGCGATGATGTCGCCACCGTCGAGCGTGATATCCGCACCCAGCGCCTGCAACCCGCGCAGGTGGATGTCCACCGGCCGCTCGCCGATGGCGCACCCGCCGGGAAGCGAGACCTTCGCATACCCACGCCGGGCCAGCATCGGCCCGAGCGTCGAGATGGACGCCCGCATGGTCCGGACGATGTCGTAGTGGGCGTGGCTCTGGGTCGGGTCGGTGACGTGGAGCTGGTAGACACCGCCCGGGGCTTCCGGGTCCGCAGAAGCAGAATACGCCGCGGTGCAGCCGAGGGCGCCCAGCAGCCGCTCCATGTTCCGGATATCCGCCAGGTCCGGCACGTCGCGCAGGGTCACCGGCTCGTCTGTGAGCAGGGCCGCCGCCATCAGCGGCAGGGCCGCGTTCTTCGAACCCTTGATCGTCAGGCGGCCCGCCAGACGCTGCCCGCCGCGAATCACAAAGCGATCCATGCCGTAGCTCCCCGTCCGTCGCGCAGCTCCCAAACCGGGCCGTCCGCGGCGGACCCTCTAACTCGGCTCCCCCGCGCGGCGGCCAACAAACTTTACCGCGGCTTTCCCACGCCGGAGAACCGTCACACATTCACAGCGCCAGAGGTCCTCGCTTGGACGCCGACGGCCTTGGGCTTGCCCTCCCGCCACCACCGGCACAGCTTCACATCCGTCGGAACAAACACGCTTGCCGGGCGAGGCGGGCAATCGGAAATTCAACAGGTCGGTGATGCGCCCGGGCGACCGGACAGCCGGCAGGCGCAGGACCTCGACGACAACCCCGCTGGAGTGACCTCCCATGACGACCCGCAACAGCTTCAACTCCCGTATCCGCCTGGCGGCCATCCTGGTCTGCGCCGGCTGCGCGCTGCCGGGGACCATGTCGATTGGTGCGGCCTCCGACGGCAGCGGCCAGCCCGCCGCCGACACGCTCCCCGCGACGCTCGTGCTGACGGGCGTCGTCCGCGACTTCCGCGGCTCCAACGAGACCAACGGCCACGCCGACTTCGAGCGCACCCCCACGGGCGGTTATGCCCACTACGTGGGCGAGGTCGAGGACACCCTTGACGCCGACGGCAAACCCGTCTTCAAGGGCACCGGCCTCAAGGTGAACACTCAGAAGAAGGACGCCCAGGGCCGCAACATCATGCCCGTGACCAAGTCGTACATCGATGCCAAGACTGGCGACACCACACCCAGTGTTGCGACCAGCGCCGGCGGGTCGAGCACCACCTCGGCGAACTTCGCCAAGTGGTTCCGCGACACCAACGGCACCAACCTCTCCAAGGCCGTGCCCTTGACCCTGGTCCGCCAGGGCAACAGCAACCTCTATTCGTTCAACGACACCACCGACGCCACCTACGCCGGCAAGGGCGGCTTCTTCCCGATCAACGGCGACTTGTTCGGCAACAGCTCCAACGGCAAGAACTTCGGCTTCACCTTCGAGCTGAGCACGAAGTTCAAGTTCAAGCGCGGCACCGGCCAGACCTTCACCTTTACCGGCGACGACGACGTGTTCGTCTTCATCGGCGGCAAGCTGGTGGTTGACATCGGCGGCGTCCACGGCGCCACCAGCCAGACCATCGACCTCGACCGCCTCAACTACCTGACCGACGGCCAGGAATACCCCCTCAAGCTCTTCTTCGCCGAGCGTCACACCACCCAGTCCAACGTCCGCATCGACACGACCATCACGCTGACCCCGGCGGAACTCCCCCAGAGCAGCGGCCTGTTCGACTGATCCCCCGCCCACCCGGGCGCTACGGGTCTCCCCTCTTCCTCCGGTGTGCGACGCGACAACGAACACCGGATGATCACAGACACCCGCCTGGCGAGAGCCGGGCGGGTGCTTTGCTTTGTCTGGGCGAGCAAGTCCATCGCCTGCGTGGGCGCGTGCGCCGGCTGCACAACAACCGCGGCCTGGCCACGGGCGACGCTGCTTCGCATCAATTTTGTGTCACCACCCGTACCAGCGCCAGTACGACATGTACGGCGACGACCCCGTCGAGTTTGGGCGGAAGAACATCATGGTGGTGGAGTTCTGGTTGATGTACAGGTACCGCGGGTTGTCCAGTGACGGCGCGTCCGGCGACGGCCAGTCGTTGGTGGCGAGCATCGGCTGGTTCGCCGCGGGCGAGAGCGTGTAGTCGCGCCGACCGTACTCGGGGAACTGAGAAGGATCCGTGCCGGCGAGGGCAACCTCCACACCCTCGGTCTGCAGCACAGCCGCGGAACCCGCGCCGCCGTTGCCGAGGGAATACCCCCGAGCTCCGCCCAGGGGTTCCTGGCAACCACCAAGCAACAACGTCACAGCCGTCGCGGTCCCCGCGCCGACCAAACCCCGCCATCCTGGTCTAAATGCCGACCCCATCTCTGATCCCTCCGTGGGACAAAAACCGTGGGGCGTTGTGACGCCAAGATTGTACAAGGCAATGGCCGTGCCGCCCCGTGAATTCGCCTTCACGTCCGATGATCGCGCATCTTCTCGGACACGCGATTTCCGGTCGCCGCGCCGGGGCAACAACGGTGCCCGCGCGCGACAGTTTTTGCGGCTACTTCCCGGGCGCGGCCGCAAAATCCAGCCAGTCCAGCATCCGCTGGTCAAGGTCCTTGGGATCGCACCCGTACACAGCCTTAATGGCAGTTGTTGCCGATTCGCCGCGGTCGAGACGGCCCATCAGGCCATTGAACTTCGCCGCTGCGCTGGCGATGGGCCCGAACCGTAAAAAGTCCACCGCCATGTGCGCGTGCGAGTAGAGGTCCCCGCTCTCGTTTGTCGAGCCCTCGGCCGTCCACTGCACCAACCCGGAGACCGCGCCGGCCTTGAGCCGTTGGCGCATCGCCTGGCTGAGCTTGGGCCCACGCCCGGCGAACGGCGAACCGCGCGCCGAGCGCGCGATGCTCTCGGCGAGCCCCTCGCTCAGCCATCGCGGCTGCGTTGCGTACTGCGCTTGATGGATGATGTGCCCGTACTCGTGCACCAGCACGCCCGCGAACACCGAGAGCTGGCCTGTCGGCGGCTGCATCACCACGCGCTGCCCTTGGGCGTAGCCCGCGTAGTTCGTGCTGGTCGCGCCGTACTTTGCAAACGCGTTCTTCTCCGCGATCGCCATCTTGATCGTCGGGATGTACACGCGCCCGAAGACACTCGCCGCTGAATTGCGCGACGTCGCGGCGGCCGCATCGATCGCATCCGCCAGCGGGTCCGACACATCACCCTTGGGCCAGTCCTGCACGCTGACCACAAACGACCGCGTCATCGTTCCCGTCCGTGAAACGTCCATCGGCGCGGGCCGATCGATCGTCCAGGTCATCGGATCGGGGTGCGTCCCCCGGACCGTGGCGGCGTGTTCATTCCACCACGATTTCAGATCGCCCGTCAACAGGAACCGTTTGCCCGTCATCGCCTCCACAACCCCGAGCCGCGTCATCTGCACCGGGCTGTCGCGGTCCCGGTTCCACGATTCCTGCATCGCCGGCACCACCGTCACCTGTCCGATCAGCAGGTCAAGGCTATCGGCCGAGCCCAGGTCCGCCAGCGAACTCAACGCGGCCACCCGCATGGCGGGGTTTGATCCGCGCACCTCGGCCTCCAGCAGCCCGACCACCTGCTTGCGCTCGGCCGTCGTCACATCGGCGCTGCGCGTCCCCAGCGCCCGCAGCAGCCACCGCCGCTCATCGGGCTGCGCGCTCGGCTGCAGGCGCTGCACGCACTGCACAATGCCCGCGACCGGCAACTTCTCCGCCGCCACGCCCGCGCCGATCAGCCGCTGCGCCGCCGTCCCCTCGCTCAGCACGATCATCACGACATCCGTTGCCGCCGGAGTTGCGCACGCCTCACGCAGGCACGTCGCCAGCACCTCCTCCTGCTTCGGATCGCGCGAGGTCTTGAGTGCCTTGTCCAGCGCAGCGCGGTCCACCGGCGCGGGCGCTGCCACAACTGGCAGCGCCACCAACAGACAAATCACCAGCATCAAACCCCGCGCCGCACGCCGCGATACCGAAGCAATCATCCGCGCCTCCAGCGCCCCATTTCTCGCACAACCGGGCCCATTTCAAGCCAAGTACCCGGGATTGGATTCGAACCAACGACCTGCGCTTTAGGAAAGCGCTGCTCTATCCAGCTGAGCTACCCGGGCACGCTCACATCTTAGCGCAGCGTTCGCGCCCACCCGCCAGCACCAGTTACCATCGACTTGCCATGCCCGTCACCATCCTCAACGGCCCTACGGGCACCGAGCTCATCCGCCGCGGCGTCGACTGCTCCGGCCCGGCGTGGAGCGCCCGCGCCGTGGCCCACGCGCCGCAGGTGCTCGAGCAGATCCACCGCGAGTACGCCGACGCCGGCGCCGATATCCACGTGGCCTGCACCTTCCGCACCCAGCCCAGTCTCTTCCCGGCGACACACCAGGAACTGACCGCCCGTGCGGTTGATCTGGCACGCCGTGCCGCGCAGCCCGGTGCTCGCATCGCCGGTTCGATCGCACCGATCGGCGATTGCTATCAGCCCGATCAGAGCCCACTGAATCGCGGCGAGGCAGGCGTGCTTGAGGCCGAACGACTCCACACCACCATGGCCGAATCGCTCATCGCCGCCGGCGCGGACCTGCTGCTGTGCGAGACCTTCCCCCGCCCAGACGAAGGCCTGCTCGCAGCGCGCGTGGCGTTGCGCGCCGCCCGGGCAGCCAGCGTCCCCGTCTGGATGAGCCTCACCCCCGGGCCGGAGGCAACACTGCTCACGCCCGGCCAGGTCGCCGATGCCGCCCGCGGCGCCATCGATCTGGGTGTAGCCGCCGTTCTGATCAACTGTGTCGCCGCGTACCACACACTCAAGTACGTCGAAGCGCTCGCTCGCGCGGCTGTCGGCTCCGCCATTCCTTTCGGCGCCTACGCCAACGCCGGCCACGCCCGCGCCGAACTCGGTTGGAACCCCGACGGCAACGCCCGCACCCATGCGGAGTCCTACGCCGATTTCGCCCAGCGCTGGGCCGACGCCGGCGCGACCATCATCGGCTCGTGCTGCGGCACCGGCCCGGCCCACACGAGGGAACTCGTCGCACGTTTTTCTTGATCCCCGCCCATCGCGCAGCAGGAAGGCGGCCGCACCCGCCCGGAACATCCGGACCGTGCGCGGCCGTCTGTTGCAGGCAATTCCAATCGCCATCGCTCAGTGCTGGCTCTGCAGGTCCTGGTAGAACATCACGATGTTCTTGTCGAGGTCGAAGAAGGTGGCGAGCTTGACCATGTTTGGGATTTCGATGGTCGGCCCGTCGAACTTCACGCCCTTGGCCTCGAGCTGCTTACGCGTCTGGTCCACGTTCTTGACGCCGAAGGTGAGCTTGCAGTTGCCGGTGGCGGTGATCTTCTCCACCTGGCCGATGCCCATGTTCACCTTGGGAATGTGCGTAGCCATCTCCCCCCAGCCCATGTCGTCGAGCTTGTAGAGCGTTTTGAACCCGAGCATGTCGCCGTACCACTTCATGGCATTGGCGAGGTTGGTTACCTGGATCGAGCACGTCAGTCCGCCGTCGTAACCGAGGTCCATGGATTCTCCTTGCAAAGGGGTTCCGACTATGGTACGATAAGTATACTACATTTCTTTGTTTGTCAAGTCTCCGGAGCAGATTGTGGAAGCCCCGTCGTCATATTCACCCCTGGTGGAACTGTGCCACCGGCGATGGGCCATCCCCATCCTCGCCCTGTGCGCCTCCGCCCCGGGCTCGGGCGCAAAGTTCGTCACCTTCGCCACAACGCTCGGTCTCAGCCGCCAGACGCTTTCGCACACACTGGATGCGCTGATCGAGCACAGCTGGCTGGCCCGCGCAACGGGCGCCCGCCACCCGCTTCGTCCCGAATACGTCCTCACCAAATCGGGCCTGGCCATCGCTCCCCCCTGCCGCGCCGTGCTGAAGGAGCTGCGCCGCGCCAACACCGAAGAACTCGGCCTGCGCAAGTGGTCCCTGCCGCTGATCGCGACCCTCGCCGCGCAACCGCGCCGCTCCGCACGTTTCAACGTGGTCCTGAGTGTCCTGCCCGAGGCGACCCCGCGAGTCATCGCCGCAGCCCTGCGCGATCTGGCCGAGACCGGCCTGATCACCCGCGGCGTCCTCGACACTTACCCCCCCACCACCGAATACCGCCTCGCGCCAAAGGCCGGTCGATTGGCCGCGGCGGTCGTTCGGGTCATATCGGAACTCGCTCTGAGTCCCGACACCTCAACCCGCCCGCGCAGGCTCGAAGACGAGGGGTTTCGACTGAAAAAGTCCGCGTAGCTGCACGCCCAATTCGATCCCGAGATTCGCTTTCCTGCCCCCCGCTTCTACCATTGGCCCCTTCTGAAAGGACCGCCATGGAAGCCGGGATCGTCGGTCTGCCGAATGTCGGCAAGTCCACCCTGTTCAACGCCCTGACCAACGCCGGCGCGCTGGCCGCGAACTACCCGTTCGCCACCATCGAGCCCAACGTAGGCATCGTCCCGATCCCCGACCCGCGTCTGGAGGTCATCCACAAGTACGTCAAGACCCAAAAGGTCATCCCCGCGGCCCTGCGCCTGGTGGATATCGCCGGCATCGTCCGTGGCG
>JBOHNM010000108.1:0-14259 GCA_050730675.1 Phycisphaerales bacterium
ACCTCACCGTACCCGCACCCATCAAGCAAGAAGCTCTCGCTTTTCCCTGCCGAGAAGTGCTACTGGACCAAGGACGGCAAGGTCAAGCTCAAGCCGACGTACATCCTTCTCCGCGAGTACAAAGGCGAGCAGGGCGAAACGATCTGCCCCGACTGCGGCAAGCGCGTCGTCGCTCACAATCCCTCCCCTCCGGCCAAGCTGATGTCAGAGGCCGCCGGCGGCAGCAACGACAAGTGACCCCGGCACGCGCTCCCGTATGCTTGGCGTGACCGTACGCCGCACGGAGCAGCACGCATGCCCGACCAGCTCACCCGCGTCCTCAACTGGCTCACCGAGAACGAGCCGCAGTCTGTCCAGCGCCTGTGCGACTGGCTCCGCATCCCCTCGATCAGCACTGATCCGCAGTACACCGTCGAGGTAAAACGCGCTGCGCAGTGGGCCGCCGACCAGCTCCGCGAGGCCGGTCTTTCTGTGGAAATCTACCCCACTGGCTCGCCTGCCGGCAGCGGCCACCCCGTCGTGCTCGCCACTTGCGCAGGCGCGCCCGACTATCGCGGCCCCCACGTGCTCTTCTACGGCCACTACGACGTGCAGCCGGTCGATCCCATCGATCTGTGGGAGAGTCCGCCCTTCGAGCCCGCCATCCGCGACGGCGTCCCCGGCGGGCCGGGCCGACGCATCGTCGCCCGCGGCGCCGTGGACGACAAGGGCCAGGTCATGATGTTCCTCGAGGCCCTCCGCGCGTACAAGGCCGTCACCGGCCAGATCGGCGGCGGCGTCAAGTTCACCGTCCTGCTCGAGGGCGAGGAAGAGTCCGGCTCGGTCAACTTGGAGCGTTTCGTCGTCGATCACCACGCCAAGCTCAAGGGCTGCGACGTCTGCCTCATCTCCGACACCGGCATGCTCGCCCGCGGCAAGCCCGCCATCACCTACGGCGTGCGCGGCCTGGCCTACACCGAGGTCACGCTCAAGGGCCCCAACCAGGACCTGCACTCGGGCCTCTGGGGCGGCCGAACGCTCAACCCCAACACGGAATTGTGCAAGATCCTCGCCCAGCTCTGGGACGTGGACCGGCGCGTCACCATCCCCGGCTTCTACGAGGGCGTCCCGCCCATCTCGCCCGACGAGAAGGCCGCTTGGTCCAAGCTCGGCTTCGATCCCGCCGAGGCCCTCAAGGCCATCGGCCTGCCGCCGAGCGCCGACCTCGGCGAGGCCGGCTTCACCGCTATGGAGCGCGAGTGGGCCCGTCCCACCGCGGAGATCAACGGCATCTACGGCGGCTACACCGGCGCCGGCGCCAAGACCGTCATCCCCAGCCACGCGACCGCCAAGGTCTCCTTCCGCCTCGTCGCAGACCAGGACCCGGCCAAGATCGTGCAGCTCTTCTTCGACTGGCTCAAGCCCAAGGCCCCGCCCGGTTTCACATGGGATTGCAAAGACCTCCACGGCGGGAGCCCCGCCACGCTGCCCATCGACAGCGTCCACATGCAGGCCGCCAAGCGTGCGATCACCCGCGCCTGCAACGCCGAGCCCGCGATGATCAAATCCGGCGGCTCGATCCCCGTCGCCGGCCTGCTCAAGCAGCGCCTGGGCATCAGCACGATCTTCATGGGGTTCGGTCTCGACGACGACCGCGTCCACTCCCCCAACGAGAAGTTCGAGCTGGAGTGTTTCCGCCTCGGCGCCGCCAGCCACGCCGCGTTCATCGACGAACTCACGCGCACCAGCCGTTGAGCCGTCTCAGAACGGGAAGGTGTCGCTGAAGCTGTAGACGAAGCCCCAACTGATCTTACGGAAGCGCCCCGTGTTCAGGTCGCCGTCGTCGATCATCTTGTCCACCTGCTGCATCTGTGCATCGGTGGCGGTGATGTTCACGCCGTTCCAGTTGCGGATCGACAAGCCCATCTGCGTGCCGCCCCAGTTCTCCCAGTCCCACGTGCCGCCGCACGATGGTGCCTTCGCCATCGTGGTATCGTCCAGGTACCGTCGCAGCTCCGGCGGCAGGATGTTCGGATTGACATCCGGCGGCCACGCACCGTTGTCGCGCTGATAAGCCCACAGGGCCCCGGTGATCACCTTCAAGCTCGCGCCGGTGGTCGTCGCCAGGGTCTTGTCCCGTGCGTCAAAGAACTTCGGCGCCGCCACTCCCGCCAGGATCGCCAGCACCACGATCACGGCGATCAGCTCAATCAATGTGAATGCTCGACGCATGCTGCCTCCAATCGAAGCCTCGAGGTCGCGTTCGCCTCAAAGTTGGTTCGCGGTCTTGAACCCGCCGTTGCCGTTCGTCACGGTGGTGGGGTCGCTGTTGTTCGCGTACACGCCCACGTTCTGCGCGTTGGTGTTGTTGTCGTTGTAGTACACCCAGCCCTGCTGCGATGCTGCCGGCATCAGCGTGCGGTTCGCCAGCGCCGCCGCATCCTGCATCCAGTAGACGTTGGACGTTCCCGTGTACGGATTCTTGATGAACTCGTAGCACGCGCCGTTGTACATGAACGTCCCGGTCGAGCGGAAGTCCACCAGCACCGTGCCGGGCGTGCAGAGTTCCTCCCAACTCGGGTACCGCGCGTTGCCGTTGGCCGCCTGCTGGGCGTGAAAATTCCCGATCGCCGAGCGGATGCTCCCAAGCGTCGCCTGCAGTGTCGCGCTTTTGGCCCGATCCGTGTAGTTGAAGTATCGCGGCACGGCCACCCCGGCCAGAATCGCCAACACCACAATCACGGCAATCAGTTCGATCAGTGTGAATCCGCGTCGCATGCACCACCCCCGCGCGGCGGTCCGTGGAAATCCCGGGATCGCCTTGCCCTGATTCGGCCCAGATCGGGGCCCACAGCAAGTCGAAAGGCCGCAAACAGGGGAATCAGGACCGATTCAACCCCTACACCCTTCACCAGCGGCAAAGCCTGCCATTCCGGCAGCCCCCGAGAACCCCGGAACGCCCCTGACAGGGTGCGGCCGAGTCGCGCCCCGCCCAGGACGCACCAAATCCCTCGACCAGCCCCCATGCGACAGCACTTGCCCAGCCTGAGCCCGGCACACCCCTTGCCTTAGGACACTGCGGCGGCCGGTCTATCGGCCCCGAATCAGTCCGGCCCCAGACACCGACCCGACCCCTGGAGTTGACCCCCGATGGCTGCCAAGAACCTCGCTTTCGATGTTGACGCCCGCGACGCCCTCTTTGCCGGCGTCGAGAAGCTCGCCAAGGCCGTCAAGGCCACCCTCGGCCCCCGCGGCCGCAACGCCGTCTTGGACAAGTCCTGGGGCGGCCCCACCGTCACCAAGGACGGCGTCTCGGTCGCCGAAGAGATCGAACTCTCCGACCCGGTAGAAAACATGGGCGCTCTCCTCGTCAAGCAGGCCGCCAGCAAGACCTCCGATGATGCCGGCGACGGCACCACCACCGCCACGGTGCTCTCCGAAGCGCTCTTCGCCGAGGGCCTCAAGCACATCGCCGCCGGCGTTGACGCCAACGCCCTCGTCCGCGGCCTCAAGCTCGCCGTCGCCGCCGCGAGCGATCAGATCAAGAAAATCTCAACGCCCGTCAACGGCGCCGACGACATCCGCAACGTCGCCACCATCTCCGCCAACAACGACGCCGCCATCGGCAAGATCATGGCCGACGCCTTCGCCAAGGTCGGCAAGGACGGCGTCATCACCGTTGAAGAGGGCAAGAGCCAGGAGACCGAGGTCGTCGTCGTCGAAGGCATGCAGTTCGACCGCGGCTTCCTCTCTCCCAACTTCGCCACCAATGTTGACAAGATGACCTGCGAGTTCGACAAGGCCCTGGTCCTCATCCACGAGGACAAAATCGAGAACGTCCAGCACCTCGTTCCTCTCCTCGAGAAGGTGATGCAGGCCAAAAAGCCCCTGCTCATCATCGCCGAGGACATCACCGGCGAGGCCCTCGCCACGCTCGTCATCAACAAGCTCCGCGGCACCCTCCAGGTCTGTGCCGTCAAGGCCCCTGGCTACGGCGACCGCCGCAAGGCCATGCTCGAGGACATCGCCATCCTCACCGGCGCCGATCCGATCATGAAGGACACGGGCGCTGAGCTGGAGAAGGTCGAGCTCAAGCAGCTCGGCATGGCCAAGAAGCTCGAGGTCGATGCCGACAACACGACCATCATCGAAGGCGCCGGCAGCACCAAGAACATCCAGGCCCGCATCGAGCAGATCCGCAAGGAAGTCGAGATCACCACCAGCGACTACGACCGCGAGAAGCTCCAGGAGCGCCTCGCCAAGCTCACCGGCGGCGTCGCCCAGATCAAGGTCGGCGCGGCCTCCGAGGCTGAACTCAAGGAAAAGAAGGCCCGCGTCGAGGACGCCCTGCACGCCACCCGCGCCGCGGTTGTCGAGGGCGTCGTCCCCGGCGGCGGCGTCAGCTTCATCCGCGCCCGCTCGGCGATCGAGAAACTCCCCGAGTGGAAGTCCGTCTTCGGCCGCAAGGGCGAGAACGCCACCGCCGACGATGTCGGCCAGGCGAAGTTCGATGTCGCCGCCGGCATGGACGCCGTCTACCGCGCCCTGCTCGTCCCGCTCCAGACCATCGCCGACAACGCCGGCGAGAAGGGGACCGTCGTGGTCTCCAAGGTTCAGGAAGGCGGCGAGGGCAAGGGTGGCGTGAACTTCGGCTACAACGCCCTCACCGGCGAGTACGGCGACCTGCTTAAGCAAGGCGTCCTGACCCCCGCGAAGGTCGATCGCTCGGCGCTCATCAACGCCGCCTCGGTCGCCACCATTCTGCTCACCAGCGACTGCGTCGTCACCGACATCCCCAAGGACGCCGGCGATGACCACCACCACGACCACGGTCATGGCGGCGGCATGGGTGGCATGCCGGGCATGGGTGGAATGGGCGGTATGGGAGGCATGGGCTTCTGAGTCGTTGACCTCGCGAGCAACGCACCACGTTCCACGGTTTCGTGCAGCCATGCATGCAGTCACTGATCGACACCCTGAAGCACTTCTTCACGGACATTCCCGGATTCCTGACGGACTTCGTCCAGGCGCACGGAGCTTGGGTGTACGGGCTGCTCTTCCTCATCATCTTCTGCGAAACGGGGCTCGTCCTGCTCCCGTTCCTGCCGGGCGATTCACTCCTGTTCACCGTCGGGGCGCTCAGCGTCCCCAACGACAAGGGCGAGTCGGCCTTCAACGTCTGGCTCATCTCGGGCGTGCTGATTGTGGCCGCCGTGCTGGGCGATGCCGTCAACTACCACCTCGGCAAGTTCATCGGTCCCAAGGTCTTCAAGCGCGAGCCGGGCGAGAAGGCAGGTTTCCTGGAGCGTGCCCTCAACCGCAAGCACCTCGATCGCGCCCACGCCTTCTTCGAGAAGTACGGCGGCAAGGCCATCATCCTCGGCCGCTTCATCCCCATCGTCCGCACCTTCGTGCCGTTCGTGGCCGGAGCGGGGGCGATGAACTACGCCAGGTTTGCACTTTACAACGTCGCCGGGGCGATGCTCTGGGTCGGGGCGTGCGTCGCGGCCGGTTACGTGTTCGGCAACATACCCTTCGTCAAGAAGAACTTCGAGCTGGTCGTCATCGGCATCATTGTGGTGTCGGTGCTTCCGGTCGCGTTCGAAGTGCTCAAGGCCCGGTCCGAAGCCAAGGCCGCCAAGTCAGCCCAGCCTCCATCATCCACATGAACAGTTGATCCCGCCCGACTCCGCCAGGGGCGGGCATCGTCCAACCAATCGTCACACACGCATCACTCGGAGAATTGCAAATGGCCATCAAGCCCCTCGAAGACCGCCTCCTCGTCGAGCCCATCGAGAACGAATCTAAGACCGCCAGCGGCATCTACCTCCCCGACTCCGCCAAGGAGAAGCCTGTCCGCGGCAAGGTCGTCGCCACCGGCCCCGGCAAGCTGATGGAGAACGGCAAGCGTGCCGACATGTCCGTCAAGGTCGGCAACACCGTCGTCTACGGCAAGTACGCCGGCTCCGAGGTCGAACTCAAGGGCAAGAAGCTGCTCATCATCAAAGAGTCCGAGCTTCTCGGTGTGATCGAAGGCTGATGAATTCGCCAAAGGTCCAGGCGGCCCAAAGCCAACTGGAACCGTTGTTCCCCGCAACCTTTGGCCACTTGGCACATTGACCAATTGGCCGTTTGAGATCCAACCATGGCAACCAAGCAGATCATGTTCAACGACGCCGCCCTCCTCGAAATGAAGAAGGGTGTCGCGCGCCTCGCCCGGGCCGTCAAGGTCACCATGGGCCCCACGGCCCGCCACGTGATCATCCAGAAGTCCTACGGCGGCCCAACCGTCAGCAACGACGGTGTCTCCGTCGCCCGCGAGATCACCCTCGCCGAGCCCTTCGAGTCGATGGGCGCCAAGATGGTCGCCGAGGTCGCCAAGAAGACCAACGACCTCGCCGGCGACGGCACCACCGCCGCCACCGTGCTCGCCGAGGCCATCTTCACCGAGGGCCTCCGTCACGTCGCCGCGGGCGCCAACCCCGTCCTCCTCCAGCGCGGCATCAACAAGGCCGCCGAGGTCGCCTCCGAGGCCATCACCAAGATGGCCGAGAAGTGCAAGGGCAAGGCCGACTACGTCAAGGTCGCCACCGTTTCGGCGTCCCACGACGCCCAGATCGGCGAGTTGATCGCCGAGGCCATCTCCAAGGTCGGCGCCGAGGGCGTTGTCGAGGTTGAGGAGGGCAAGGGCGCCACCACCACGCTCGACTACGTTGAGGGGATGTCCTTCGACAAGGGCTACATCAGCCCCTATTTCATGACCGACCCGAAGACCGCCGAGTGCGTCCTCGAGGACTGCTACATCCTCCTCTACGAGAAGAAGATCGCCAACCTCACCGACTTCCTCCCGCTCCTCAATAAGATCGCCACCACCGGCAAGCCCGTGGTCGTCGTCGCCGAGGATGTCGAGTCCGAGGCCCTCGCCGCACTGGTCGTCAACCGCCTGCGCGGTGCGCTCAAGATCTGCGCCGTCAAGGCTCCCGGCTTCGGCGACCGCCGCAAGTCCATCATGGGCGACATCGGCGTCCTCACCGCCGGCACCTTCTTCTCCGAGGACCTCGGCCGCTCGCTCGAGTCGATCGAGCTGTCGGAGATGGGCCGCGCCAAGAAGATCGTCATCACCAAGGACGAGACCACCATCATCGAGGGCGCCGGCAAGAAGGCCGACATTACCGCCCGCGCTTCCCAGATCAAGTCCCAGCACGACAAGTCCACCAGCGACTACGACCGTGAGAAGCTCATGGAGCGTCTCGCCAAGCTCACCGGCGGCGTCGCCATCGTCAACGTCGGCGCGGCGACCGAGATCGCCATGAAGGAAAAGAAGGACGCCGTCGATGACGCGCTCCACGCCACCCGCGCCGCGGCCAAAGAGGGCTACGTCGCCGGCGGCGGCGTCGCGCTCATCCGCACGCAGGACGCCCTCGAGGCCGGCATGAAGAAGGCTGTCGGCGACGAGAAGCTCGGCTTCCAGATCGTCCATACCGCCGTCGAGGCCTGCGCCCGCCAGATCGCGATCAACACCGGTGTCGATGGCGACTTGGTGGTGAGCAAGATCAAGGAAGGTTCGGGCGGCTTTGGCTTCAACGCCATCACCCACGAGTACCAGGACCTCATCAAGGCCGGCATCATCGACGCCGCCCTGGTCCCCAAGACCGCCCTCACCAACGCCGCCTCGGTCGCGGGCCTCATGCTGACCACCAGCGTGATGATCACCGACCTCAAGGAAGACACCAAGGCCGCCACCGGCGCGACGGCCTGAGTCCGCGGCATCGGCTGCCGGCCGATGAGCTTTGCAGACACACCACAGGCCCGCGATCAACCGATCGCGGGCCTGATTGCTGAAAACTCCCATGGCCGCCACCCGCGACTACTACGAAGTCCTTTCCATCGAGCGCACCGCCGACGGCGAGGAGGTCAAGCGCGCCTACCGCCGCTTGGCTATGAAGTACCACCCCGACCGCAACCCGGGTGATACCGAGGCCGAGAAGAACTTCAAGGAAGCCGCCGCCGCCTACGAGGTCCTCTCCGACGAGCACAAGCGCAAGGTCTACGACCAGTATGGCCACGAGGGCCTCCGCTCCAGCGGCGGCCCCGCCGCCCACGACTTCAGCCGCATGCAGGCCGACGACATCTTCTCCATGTTCGCCGACATCTTCGGCGGCGGTATGGGAGGACAGCGCGGTGGTCGTGGTCGTGGCCCAGCTCGCGGCTACGACCTCGAGACCGAGGTCCAGCTTTCTCTCGAGGAAGTCTTCTCTGGCATCGAGAAGGAAGTCAGCTTCACCCGCCTGGACATCTGCGAGAAGTGCGTTGGTTCCGGCGCCAAGGCCGGCTCCAAGCCCGTCAAGTGCACGACCTGCGGCGGCCAAGGCAAGGTCCAGGCTGGTCTCGGCGGCATGTTCCACATGGTCACCGCCTGCCCCGCCTGCCGCGGCCGCGGCACCGTCATCAAGGAGTTCTGCGACGCCTGCCGCGGCAAGGGCCGCCAGCCCAAGGCCCGCAAGCTCTCCATCCGCGTCCCCGCCGGCATCCACGATGGTCAGGCCGTCCGCGTCAAAGGCGAGGGCGAACCGCCCGCTGCGGAAGAGTCACCCTCCGGCGAAGGCATGCGCGGCGACCTGCACGTCGTCGTCCGCGTCAAGCAGCACCAGCTCTTCCAACGCGACGGCAACCACCTCATCCTCCAGTTGCCGATCTCGTTCACCAAGGCCGCACTCGGCGGCGATGTGGACGTCCCGACGATCAAGGGCGATCGGATCAAGCTCACGGTCCCTCGTGCCACGCAATTCGGCGCGCACTTCATCATGAACGGCCACGGCCTCGCCGACCTGCGTGACGGTGACCGTGGCAACCTGATCGTCCTCGCCAAGGTCGAGATCCCCCGCAAGATGACCAAGGAGCAGGAAAAGCTCCTCCGCGACTTCGCCGCCAGCGAGAACGAAACTGTCATGCCCGAGACCCAGGGCTTCTTCAAGAAAGTCAAGAGCGTGTTCGGCAGTTGATCGCACCCCCACGCACCCCCGCCCGACGCGCGGCACGCGGATTGAATACGAATCAACATGAACCCCTTCAAGCGTGACAACCCGGCCAAGCCGCCGCAGCCGCCCGCCGAACCGGCAGCCGAGTCGCCGGAAGACGCCGCCCTCGCCGCCGAGGCGCTGGCCGCCGGCTCCGAAGACGTGAACATGATGCGTCAGGAGATGCGGGCAGCCTCCGACGCGATGGCTCAGCTCCAAGCTGAGCGCGATGAAGCGATCACCGCCCACAAGCACGCCCTGGCCGACTTCGCCAACTACCAGCGCCGCGCGATGACCAACGAGCAGGTGGCCCGCCAGCAGGGGGCTGGCGCGGTGGTGATGAGCGTCGCCAACGTCATCGATCACTTCGATATCGCCCTCAACCAGGACCTCAGCAAAGCCACGCCGCAGACGATCGCCGACGGCGTCCGCGTCATCCGCGACGAACTCCTCAAGGCTCTGCAGCAGCAGGGGGTCACGCTCGTGACGCCCAAGCCCAACGACGAATTTGTCCCCGGCCGCCACGAGGCCGTGATGCAGCAACCCGCCGAAGGCGTCGAGCCCGGCCACGTCTCGATGCTCCTCCAGTCCGGCTACCAGATGGGCGACCGAGTCCTCCGCCCCGCCAAGGTCGCCGTAGCTCCGTAGCACACAGTTATGCCTACTTACGACTACAAATGCAAGGCCTGCGGCCATCGCTGGGAACTCTTCCAGTCCATGTCCGCCAAGCACGTCAAGGAATGCCCATCCTGCGGCAAGAAGACCGCCGAGCGTCTCATTGGCACCGGCGCCGCGGTCCTGTTCAAGGGCGGTGGCTTCTACCAGACCGACTACCGCTCCGACTCTTACAAAAAATCCGCCGAAGCCGACTCCAAGGCTTCCAAGCCCGCCGAGTCAAACGGCGCACCAACAGCAACTTCTGACACTGGGGCGGCCAAGCCGGCCGAGTCCAAGCCGGCCGCGAGTGCCCCCGAACCGACCAAGAAGTCCGAGCCCGCGAAGAAGTCCGAACCCAAATCCAAGTCATCCAAGAGCAGGTAGGCCCATCTACTTCACGGGTTCGATCTCCAGCTTCAGCACGGCGAACCCGTCAAGCTGAAAATACTCGACGTCGATCACCGCGACAGTCGCGCCCTCGCCTTCGATCGTGAACTCACCAGAGTCACTGGTCGGTCCGTGGTGCGTCCAGTTGTCAATGACCGTCCTCGTCTCTGGCTTGCCGCCGATCCCGCCCCCCGTTGTTACCTCCACGCGCACGCCATCATCGCTCAGCGTCTTGATCCGCCATTTCCCCGGCGTCAGAGGGACGCTCGCCGACGCGACGATCCCATAGTTCGCCCCGCCGATCTTCGACTTGGCGACTTCCTCGCCGAACGCCTTGATCCCACTCACGCCCTTGTACCCCAGCGCCCAGTCGATCGTGTCGCTCGCGATCGCCACCGCGCCGGGACCTTCGCTCTCGGCTTTCCACTGCTCGTACTTCTCCCGCGGGTCATTGACAAACGCAAACGCTTTTCCGCGCCAGCGCGTGCTCACGAGTGTGCCGGTCGAAACGAAATCGACTCCCGGCCCCTTCACAGCGAACTTGTACGGATGCACGCCCGGCTCCTTCGCCACGACGCGGAACGTCACCGGGCCGCCCAGGGGAATGTTGCGGTCCATCTGGCCGGTGAATCCTTTCGCCTCCGACCCGTCCGGCGCGGTCACCTCGACCGAAGTCGCCCCTTGAAGCTTGTGCCACTCGAACGTGTGGACCGCTCCCGCGCGTTCCCTCACCCGCACCAGCGTTGATTCGTGGTCCCACGGTCCCCACTCGCCCATGAAGATGTTCTTTCCGCCCGCCAGCGCCGACCGCGCACCGACCGGATGAGACTTGCCGATCGGCTCTACCCGCACCGGGGGAAACTCGTTGGCGATCAGGTGAAACGGCTGCCACTTCGACTCCGCGTCCGCGACGACCTCCTGTCCGACCGCGACGTACTCGTTCATCGTGACGCCCGTCAGCCCGCACTGCTTCAACTGCACCGCGACGGGCTCGCGCGCGAAGGTGCTCCGCTCCACACGGTTCTGGTCCGAGCCCTTGTGGTTGGCTGCGTACCACGGCAGTTTGGCCAGTCGCCCGGCCTCGCCGCTCCACAGCGAGACGCCGACGCTGTTGTCCCGGAAGCGGTTGTGCGCGATGATGTTCCCGTGCCCGTGCTCGATGTTGACGCCGCCCCCCTCGCCGCGCCCGGGCTTGCCGTTGCCGGTGAACTCGTTCTCGTCGATGATCGTCTGCTGGCTGTACCCGCCCCAGACGCCGCAGATCTCGTCGCCGGTGAGTTGATTCTTGTGGAAACGGTTGCCGAACGAGAAGGTCATCTCGATCCCGTGCGCCGCGGCGTGTGAGAAGTCGTTCCCTGTCAGGATGTTGTCGTTGCACCCCAGCCGCTCGTACTTGAAGTCGGCCTTCGGCGCGGGCGCCTCGCCCAGCGCTTCTCGCCCGGCGAAACCGAAGAACCCGTCGCCGCCGTGCGTCGCCGAGTTCTCGATGAACGTGTTGCGGCAGCACTGCTCGAAGCACAGGATCCCGGCCGAGTCCTGCCCGCGGTTGTAGACATTGTGGCTGTAGCCGCGGATGCAAAAATCCAGGGCGTTGCGGCTGACCATGTTGTCGCTGGAACGCCACATGGCCAGGCCCCACCCGGAGAGGAACGAGCAGTCGTTGTCGTAGACCTTGGCATGGCTCACGCGATCGAGGATGATCCCGTTCTGTCCGCGCCGCACCAGCAAATCGCGGATGACCGCACCGTCGCAATCCTCGACGTACACCGCCGCGCCGTAGTTGGTCAGCCACTCGTTCGCATCGTTCTTGTGTGGCCAGAGCCAGTCGCTCTGGTCCTCCGCCAGCGGCGTGCCCTTGAGATGCTGCCGCCACAGATCATCGAACGAGCACTCGGCGATCGTGATCCGGTCGCAGCTGGTGGCCCAGATGCCGGCCTTGTACCCCTCGATCCTGGCGCCGACGATCGTGACGCCCGGTTGCCCGCTCGCGCGGATCGCGGTGCCGCGGTACTGGTCGGGCTGCGTCGCGTCCGGCGAGCCGCGAAGGACCGAACCCGGCTCGAAGCGAACGGTGATGTCGCCCCGCCTGATATGGATGACCCCGTCGTCGTCGGCGTCGTCGATCTTGATCCCGGGCGGGATGACCACGACGCAGGAGCGGTCAATTACCACATTGTCGTGGTCAACGGTGATGCGTGGCGGATCGTCGGCTCGCCCGATGGAGACACCCGCGGCGATCACGAGGAGCAGGGGCAGCATGCGACCATGCTAGCGAATGGTGGTACGCTTTCACGCGTCACCTCCAAACACCAAGCCCCGGCAGCGGACCGCGGCTTGAAAAATCACTCTGTTGACTCGCTCACCGCGCCGGACCGGGCTGCGGCTGGTAGCCCGGGGGCGGATAAGGCTGGGGCTGCGACGGGTAGGGCTGCTGCTGGTAGCCCTGCGGCGGATATGGCTGCTGGGCCTGCGGCTGTGCTTGATACGGCTGCTGGGCGTACGGCTGCGGCGCGCCCTGCGGCAGCGCTGGCTGGTACTGCGGCTGACCCGGCGGCAGCGGCTGGTTGTAGTTCTGCTGGTCCTGCGGGTACGATTGCGCGGGCGCGTAGGGATTGACCTCGTCCTCGACGCCCTTGATCCCTTTCTTGAACTCGACAATGCCCTTGCCGAGCGACTTGCCGACCTCGGGGAGGCGACGACCGAAGAGCAGGAGGAGAACGCCGAGGATCAGGATCCACTCGAAGGGCGAGAGATTCCCGAGAAACGCCAGCGTCGGCATCGAATTGGTCGGCAGGTTCATAGCTGCTCCGTGCGGTGCGTGAGGCCCGTCCGTATGAGGCAAGTGTAGCGCGTGATCCGGCGATTCCTATCGGTACAACGAACAGAACGCGACCGCATTTCGTCCAAAGATTCCCGCGCCAAGCCTTGCCGCTCGCTCGGGTGGAAACGCGATTTCAGGCTTGGTTTTTGCGCACAAGACGGCCTAGGCGTCTCGCCATAGCGTCCGCATGCGGAATCCATGAGTGGTACGTGATCAGCAAGATGAACAGCCATACCGCGGCGAGCAGAATCCACTCGGCCGGACCCATGAAGTTTCCGAGGTATGCGATGGTGAGATGCGTACGCATGGTCCTTACGTGCTCCGATCAGGAATGGATTCCCACGGTTCGCTCAGCGGCTTGGACGACGTTCAGCAGCAGCATGGTGACCGTCATCGGTCCGACGCCGCCGGGGACGGGACTGATCCAGCCCCCGTCGCCGATGGCCGCGGAGACGCTGTCGAAGGCGACATCACCGACGGTCACCATTTTGCCCTCGGGGCCGGGCACACGGTTGACGCCGACATCGACGACAATCGCGCCGGGGCGGACCATTTCGCCCGTGATCAGGCCGGGAACGCCCGCGCCGGAGATGACGACATCAGCGTCGCGCGTCAGGCGCGTCACGTGGTCGTGGCCCGTCCACTTGTTGCAACTGATGACCGCGGCGTCGGTCCGCATCATCAGCACGGCGATCGGCTTGCCGACGACGTCCGAAGCGCCGACGACGACCACGCGCTTGCCGCGCATCTCGACGCCGGTGAACTCGATCATCTTCACCACCGCCAGCGCCGTGCACGGCGCCAGGGACGAACGTCCGTAGACGATGTTGCCGATGTTCGCCGGGTTGACGCCCTCGACGTCTTTCTCCGGCGCGATCAGCCGCTGCACCGAGTATGCATCAACCTCCGCCGGCAACGGCAGATGGAGCATGATGGCGGTGACGTTTTCTTGAGTGTTGAGCAGGAGGACGCGCCCGGCGATGTCGTCGTACCCGGCGCCTGGCGGCAGGTCGTGCAGCTTGTACTCGATCCCCACCTGCTGGCAGGTCTTGCCCTGGTTGGTCGCGTAGACGTGGGCGGCATCGTCCTTGTCGCCGACAATGACTGCGTCGAGCCTGACTTTTCCGCCGCGGGCCTCGACGGCCTTCACGCGCTCGATGATGCGCTGGCGGTAGGCATTGGCGAGCGCTTTGCCGTCGATGAGTCGGGCCATGAAGGCATGATACGGGGGACGAGGCGGGATTTACTACAGAGTGCACAAAGGGACACAGAGTAAGACAAGAGGCAGAAGAGGCGATAAGACGGGTTCAGAATCCAACATGGAGTTCGTTGAGAACCACATGCAGATGTGCATTTCTCTCTGCCTTCCTCTGTGTCACTCTGTGTACTCTGTGGTGA
>JBOHNM010000109.1:0-14248 GCA_050730675.1 Phycisphaerales bacterium
CCACGTGGCGTAGGACAGGGCGAGGCCGACGATGATCCAGCCGACCACGACGCCGTCTGCGAGCGGGTCCAGGCGGCGGCGGGCGCGCGCGATGAAAGCGATCAGGGCGAGGGCGTTGGCCAGCACGACGAGGACAGAAGTCGCCAAGTCGATGAGGGACCAGGCGCCGAACCAGTAGGTATCCGCTCCGCCGGTGAACATCACCACCAGGTTCGAGGTGCGTTCCCACAGGTGCCAGAGGCCGGTGAGGGCGGAGAGGAGCGCGAGCATGAGGACGCAGCGACGGAGCGAGCGCGGGGCGGTGAAGGTGGCGGCGATGCGGGCGGCACGGGAGGGGGAGGTTGGGGCGATCGGATTGGCGGTGCGGATCGGCACCGCCAGCCACTTGGCGAGGCCGATGAGGATGCCGATCCAGGCCGCGCCGCAGAGGACGATGGCGGCGAGGCCGACGAGCCAAGGGATCTGGCGCGAGTAGACGAGCGGGTGGATGAAGCGGGAGGCGACACCGGCGCCAAGGAGCATGACACCCAGGCCGACGACCCATCCGACGACACCGGCGCTCCAGATCAGGCCCGCGGCGGTGCGCCCGGAGGGCTCGGGGCGGGCGCCGGCGAGCTGCTCGATGTTGGCGGTGCGGGCGCACTCTGGACACAGAGGCGTGCTGGCGTTGCGCATCGAGCAGCGGCAGAAGGGGCAGCGCACCTCGCGTCCGCGGCAGTAGAGGACGGCGAGTTCCGCGTCGGGGACCGGAACCGTGGCGGGAGTTTCGGCGTCGGTGGGCACGAGGCGAGTCTACCGCGCCGTCAGGAGAGGAGCCACGGGCCGAGTTCGCGGGCCAGTTCAACAAACATGAGCAGTGCCAGGAGGATGGCCGCGAGGTCGAGGGTGGAGCGGTCGGCTGAGGGGTCTTCGCGGCCGAAGGAGCGGGTGAGGCGCCAGAGGCCCCAGCCTGCGACGAGGGCGAGGGCGAAGCAGATGAGGTAGTAGGCGCCCTTGGTGAAGGCGCGGGCGGCGCCCTCGCGGTAGAAGATGTAGCCGAAGAGGCCGGCGCGCCAGAGCATGACGCCGAGGAAGAGCAGGACGGCGGCGCGCGAGAGGCGGAGACTGGAGTTGGGGAGGTGGCGGCCGGCGAGATCGAGCTTGAGCCCGCGGCCGCACTCGGGGCAGGCGGCGGCGGGGACGCCGCGGAGGTTGTACCCGCAGCCGGGGCAGGCGACGTCGCGCCCGGCGAGGAAGTTGTGGAGGACGGGGTCGGGTGCCGGTGTGGGTGCGGCGTTCACACAGGAAGCTACGGAGGGTGAGGCGGTGCGGTTTCAGAACATTGCCAGCAGGAGGGCGATGAGGGCGACGGCCAGGACCAGGATGTCGGTCAGGACGCGCGGGGGTGGAGCGCCGGGAGCGAGGTGGCGGGCGCGGACGTGCCAGGCGACGGCGAGGAGGAGCGTGATCGCCGCCGGGAAGAGGCGCGTGAGCGATCGCGAAGGCACAGAGATGAATCCGAGCGCGGGAAGGATGTTGACGGCGATCACGCTGAGGCCAACGGGGGTCGCCATCGCGCCCATGACGATGAGGAGCATGCCGACCGCGCGGCGGCGCTCGGTGACGGCGGGCGCGGACTCGAGCAGCTCGACGGCCAGGACGTATCCGCACTCGGGGCAGCGGATGTCGGTGAGCTGCGTGAGGTTGTAGCCGCAAGAGGGGCAGGCGGCGCCGCCCGTGTCGAGGCGTTCGCGGAGCTTCTCGGCGGCGGGGCGGTGAGGGTGGGGCTGCACGGGCGGAGTTTACCGCGAGTGTTGCGCTTTGCTTGGGCCGCGCTTCGGTCAGCGGAGCATGTCGGTGATGAAGAGGGTGATGTGGGCGGCGCCGAAGAGGGCCAGGAGCGAGATGCCGGCGAACGAGAGCGTGCGGAGCCAGCGCGGGCCGGGTGCGTGCTTGCGGAGGCGGAAGGCCATCAAGAGCAGCAGGGCCGCGAGCGCGGCGAGGGCGAGCAGCGACCACAGGCCGAGCATGGACCACTGGCCGATGGTGACGGTGGACCAGGCGGCGGGGCCTGGAGTGATGGGCGCGAAGGGGGCGAAGGCGGTGAGTGACGTGAGCGGGCTTGCGCCGGTGGCGAGGCGCGACGTGGTGGCGCGGGGGGCGCGGGCGGGTGTGGAGGGCGTGGCCGCTGCGCTGATGCCGTTGACGGTGATGGTGGGCGCGGTGAGGGTGACGGTGCCGGAAGCGATCGGCGTGGTGGTCACCCGGCCGCTGGACGAGAGCAGGGTGACGCTGTTGGATGTGGCAGAAATCCGCAGAGGTGTGCCGCCGAGAAGAAAGCTCCCTGAGGCGGTGGTGCGGACATCGCGCCACTGGCGTGTGGCGGCGATGGAGCCGCCGATGAGGACGATCAGGAACGCGGCAAGAAGGAAGAGCCCGCGGCCGCCGAAGCGGCTGGGGGCGCTCAGGGCGAGTTCGATGGACTTGCCGCACTCGGGACAGGTGCTGCCGGAGACGCCGCGGAGGTTGTAGCGGCAGTGCGGGCAGGGAGCATCGTGGTCGGCGAGGTAGGAGGTGAGGTTGGGGTGGGCTGGCGTGGCGAGGGGTTCGGCGGGGGCGGCATCGATGGGGTCGTTCACGGCATCCATGGGCGGTCTCCGGATCGGAGCAAGTAGAGAGATACCCGAGCGGGAGGGGCCCGTCAATGCCGGGGCCGGAATCGTGGGCGCGGCGGGGAAATCAGCCTTGCCGGTGGCGCTGTTGGCGGCGGCGCTCCAGCCAGCGGAAGCCGAGCCATACGAAGTAGAACGGCAGGACGCCAAAGGCAATGGAGAGGAAACCCGCCGCCAGCCGGGCGATCGGGTTGCGGCTCTGGATCGATTCCATGAGGCCGGAGATGCCGCCAACGAGGCCGATGCTGGAGGTGCAGAGGGCCAGGAGGAAGAGGCAGCCGAGGACGAAGGTGATGAAGTTCCCGAAGTGGTCGTTGGTGTCGGCCACACCGGCTTCGTTTTCGACGAGCGCTTCGAGGGTGATGGGCTTGCCGCACTCGGGGCAGCGGACCTCGGGGAGGCCGGCGAGGCGGTAGGAGCAGGCGGGGCAGACGGAGTCGTTGGCGGCGATGTGGTCGCGGAGGGCGGCGAGGTCTGCGTGATCGTTAGGCACGGATAAGTGTACGTGCGGGTGAAGTGGGCTGGTTCGGTTGAAGTTGAACCCGATCACGCCACGGCGAAGCGCCGTAGTGTGGCACACCAAACCTGGAACAGATCAGCCCCCGGCCGAGCCAACGAGCGTGGCGTTATCGGGGAAGCGCTTGAGGGCGTTGAGGAGCTGCTCGATCTGGACGTGCGGGGGCATGGAGATGAGGCGGCGGCGGAGGGCGGTCATCGTCTTGAGTTCCTGCTCGCTCATGAGCAGGTTCTCCTTGCGGGTGCCGCTGGCGGCGAGGTTGAACGACGGGAAGAGGCGGCGCTCGGCGACCTTGCGGTCGAGGATGAGTTCCATGTTGCCCGAGCCCTTGAACTCCTCGAAGATGACCTGGTCGCCCTGGCTGCCGGTATCGACCAGGCACGTGGCGATGATGGTGAGGGAGCCGGCCTCTTCGGTGTTGCGGGCGGCGCCGAAGATCTGTCGGGGGATTTCCAGGGCCTTGGCGTCGAGGCCGCCGGAGAGGGTGCGGCCTGAGGAGGCGTGCTTGCGCGAGAGGTTGAAGGCGCGGCCGAGGCGGGTGAGCGAGTCGAGGACGACGACGGTGTGGCGGCCGGCCTCGACCAGGCGCTTGCCGAGTTCCATGGTGCCGATCGACACAGCGATGTGGCGGTCGACGCTGTGGTCGTTGCTGGAGGCGATGACATGGGCCCGCGGGGTGCCGTCGGGGTGGGCGCCGAAGGCGGCGAAGGTGCGGCGGAAGTCGGTGACTTCCTCGGGGCGCTCGTCAACGAGGAGGGCAAGCAGGATGACGTCCGGCGAGTTTTTGATGATGCCGGTCGAGATGTCCTTGAGGAGCGTGGTCTTGCCGGCCTTGGGGGGCGAGACGATCAGGGAGCGCTGGCCACGGCCGATGGGGCAGAAGAGGTCGATGAGGCGGCAGGAATCCGGGCAGCCGCGGTACTCGAGGGGGAGGCGTGGCTGGGGGTCGATGGAGGTGAGCTGGTCGAAGGGCTTGATGAAGGGGGCGGTGAAGGGGTCGAAGCCGGGGATGAAGACGCCGTGGTAGTTGCGGCCGAAGGCGGGGGCGGCGTGGACGGACTGGTTGGGGAGGGGCTGACCGTTGTTGCCCTGCTGGTGCTGGTTGGGCGCGCCGGAGTGTTGCGACTGCTGGCCTTGCTGCTGGTTTTGTTGGTTGGGGGGACCTCCCCCATCGCCTCCGCCACCATTTCCACCACCGCCACGGCGACCACGACGGCGACGACGTTTTCTTGGGCCTTCGGTGTGCAAAGCGGGTTCCTGATCGCAGCGACCAGCGCGGTCAATGTGCGTGGTCAAGGGAGCGTCCAGCGCAATCGGCGGACGGCAATCGATGCTCTCATCAACGTCCGGGGCGGCACACGGGAGCGCTGCCCCGACAAAGAAGTGTAGCGTGTGCGGCGTGTCCGGGGGGCGAATCGCTAACATTGGCCCGCGTTCATGGAGCAGATCAAGGGCATTCCGGTTTCGCCGGGCGTCGCCATCGGCGAGGTCTTTGTGCTGGACGACGAGCGCCGCCGCATACCAAGGCGGACGGTGGCCCCGCGCCAACTGGCCCACGAGCACGAGCGGCTGGACGACGCGCTGGCGGCGTCGATCGCCGAGTTGACGAGCGTGCGCGAGCGGACGCAGCGCGAGCTGGGGGACGAGGCGGCCAAGATCTTCGCGTTCCACCTGGGGATGCTGGCGGACCCGAGCCTGAAGCGCCCCATGCATGAATTGATCGAACGCGACTCGGTGACGGCGGAGTTCGCGGTGTACACCGGACTTCAGCAGCTTGCGGACAAGTTCACGGGGATGAAGGATGCGGCCTTCAAGACCAAGGTCGATGATGTCAATGACTTGTCGATGCGGGTGCTCAAGCACTTGATTGGCGAGCACACGACGCGGCTGACAAAGCTGAACCATCGGGCCGTTGTGCTCGCACGTGACCTGACGCCGAGTCAGGCGGCGAACTTCAACCGCTCGCACGTGCTGGGGTTCGTGACCGAGGTGGGCGGACGGACGGGCCACACGGGGATCTTCGCGCGTGCGCTGGGCATTCCTGCGATTGTGGGAGCGGGGCGGCTGACCGAGCGGGCGACCGACGGGACGCCGATCATCATCGACGGCGAGAGCGGGACGGTCATCCTCGACCCGGATGAGCGGACGCGGGCGCACTACGAGCAGGTGCAGCAGAGCCAGAGCCTGTCGCGCGTATCGCTCGGGGAGCTGTCGAAGCTGCCGTGCGTCACGACCGATGGCGTGCCGATCGAGTTGCTGGGGAACATCGAGTTTCCGGAGGAAATAAACGAGGTGCTGGCCGCGGGCGGGCAGGGCGTGGGGCTGTACCGCACGGAATATCTCTACCTGACGGGGACGACGGAGCCGACGGAAGAGGTGCATTTCGAGAACTACCGCAAGTGCGTGGAGGCACTTGGGGGCAAGCCCATCACCATCCGCACTGTGGACCTGGGGGCGGACAAGTACACGCAGGAGCAGTCAGACAACCCGGAGCGCAACCCGATGCTGGGGTGCCGCTCGATCCGGTACTGCCTGCTGCATCAGGCGATGTTCAAGCGGCAGCTTCGAGCGATCCTGCGAGTGAGCGCGCTGGGGCCGGTGCAGATCATGTTCCCGCTGGTGACGACGCCCGAAGAGTTCCGGCGGGCGCGGTTCTTCCTCAATGACGTAATGGAGGACCTGCAGGACGAGGGCGTGAATTTCGACTCCAAGGTGAAGGTCGGGATGATGGTGGAAGTGCCGGCGGCGGCCCTGTGCGCCGAGAGCTTCGCCCAGCAGACAGATTTTTTCTCGATCGGGACCAATGACCTGGTTCAGTACACCCTTGCGGTGGACCGAACCAATGAGCTGGTGGCGGGGATGTACAACCCGGCCAACCCGGCCGTCACGGCCCTGATCCGCCACACCGTCAAGGCCGCGGCGGGCAAGGGGGGCAGGATGATCCCGGTGAGCTGCTGCGGCGAGTCCGCCGGCGAGCTGGAATACACGATGTTGCTGTTGGGGTTGGGTTTGCGTACCCTTTCAGCATCGTCGCGGTATCTGCCCGCGTTGAAGCGGCTGGTGCGGAGCGTGACGATTGCGCAGTGCGAGTCGGTGGCCGAAAAGGCTTCCGAGATCGATTCCGATGTGGCGGTCACGCAGTTTTTGCGCGATGCCACGAGGAAGATCATTCCCGAGGCCTTCGACGGGCGTTCCGTCTAGGGCCGGCTTGTGGGGCGTGCCGGTGTGAAAACCGGGCGAAACGCGGGCAGGAACCTCGGGGCAGGACAAACGGTGACGCCCGCGTGTGGGCGCGCCGGAGAATCGACCGGGACCGTCCGGTCCGCCCGAGGAGGCTCGCGGCCGCGCAAGCGGTTGCTGAAGCCCGGGTGGGACGAGGACGGGCGGCACAGTGGTCCGGGGCGCTCGGCGCCGGCGGACGGGGCGGGGCCGAAAGGCACCGATCGGGTCTGTGAAGCACTTGGTTGAAGCACTCTGACGCGCCGACGATGGGCGGCACCCGAGCGTAAAGGGCTCGCGGTGGGGAGCGGCAACAAGCATGCAAACCACTCGCGGTCCGCGCTGATGGCGCGTGGCGGTGTTCGCCGCGCGCAGACCGTCCCGGCACTCGCCGGGGCAAGCAAGTGAGCAAGTGATGTCGGACAAGAGCAAGCGTGAACTGATCGTGAACTATGTGCCGGGCGAGGAGACGCGGATCGCCACCGTCGTCGATGGGAAGCTCGAGGAGTTCTACTCCGAGCGGAGCGACAACGTGTCGCACGTCGGCAACATTTATGTGGGCAAGGTGATGAACGTCGAGCCGGCGATCCAGGCGGCGTTCATCGACTTCGGGCTGGGGGCCAACGGCTTCCTGCACTCGAGCGACCTGCACCCGCGGTACTTCCCGGGGGAGGACGCCGAGACGACCGAGCGGGTGGGCAAGAAGACGCCGCGGCGGGATCGTCCGCCGATCCAGGAATGCCTCAAGCGCGGGCAGGAGATCATCGTTCAGGTTCTCAAGGAGGGCGTGGGGACCAAGGGGCCGTCGGTGACGGCGTACCTGTCGATCCCCGGGCGCTACCTGGTGATGATGCCGGGGATGGACCGGGTGGGCGTGTCGCGCAAGGTGGAGGACGAGGATGTCCGCGCGAAGATGAAGGCGATCCTCGACCAGCTTGAGCTGCCGGAGGGGTTCGGGTTCATCGTGCGGACGGCGGGGCTTGACCGCAGCAAGACCGAACTGAAGCGCGACCTGGCGTACCTGATGCGCCTGCAGAAGGACATGGAGCGGCGTCGGTTGTCGAGCAACAGGCCGCGGCTGTTGTACAGCGAGAGCGACCTGTTGCTGCGGGTGATCCGCGACGCGATGACGGGCGAGACCGAGCGCGTGGTGATCGACAGCGAGGTGGCGATCAAGCGTGCGGCGCGGTACCTGAAGCTGGTGTCGCCGCGGACGACGACGAAGCTGGTGCACTACACGGGCCGGTCGCCGATCTTCCATGCGATGGGGATCGAGGGGCAGGTGCGGACGATGTACTCGCGCGAGGTGCCGCTGCCCAGCGGCGGGCGCCTGGTGATCGACGAGGCGGAGGCGCTGGTGGCGATCGACGTGAACAGCGGCAAGAACCGCGACGCGTCGGACAGCGAGACCAACGCGCTGCGGACGAACCTGGAGGCGGCCGAAGAGATCTGCCGGCAGTTGCGTCTGCGCGACATGGGCGGGATCGTCATCAACGACCTGATCGACATGCGGGCCTCGCGCCACCGGCGCGAGGTCGAGGACAAGTTCAACGACCTGCTGAAGACCGATCGCGCGCGGAGCACCGTGCTGCCGATCAGCGACTTCGGCGTGCTGGAGATGACGCGCCAGCGCATGCGGGCGAGCCACGAGAGCATCCATTTCCACACCTGCCCCCACTGCCACGGGCGCGGGCTGATCCAGCGGCCGGATTCGGTGGCGGCCGATGCGCTGCGCGAGGCCTCGGCGCTGCTGGATCACGAGAAGGTGCAACGGATCGAGATGGTCGTGCATTCGCGGATCGCTGGCGAGCTGCTCAGCGGCAAGCGCAAGGCGATGAACCGCTTGGAGCGAGCGTTCGGCAAGACGATCGACGTGCGCCTGAGCGACGCGACGGCGGTGGACCGCGTGACGTTCTACGCGTACGACGCGCAGGGGAACGACATCGAGATCGACCGCTTGCCGCGGGCGAAGGCGACCGACGAGACGCTCAAGGCGTTCGTGGACGACAGCCCGGGCGTGGAGGACGAGTCGGAGGAGCAGTTCAGCTTCGAGGAGCCGGAAGCATCGGAGGCCGACGCGGATCCGTTGGCGGCGCCGGATGATGCGCTGCCGGTGGAGAAGCTCAGCGACGACGGCCCGAACCTGCAGCTCACCGTCGGCGGGAGCAAGCGCGGCGGCAAGCGCCGTCGCGGTCGCGGCGGGCGTGATGGCGACAAGAGCGGGCCGCCCGGTTCGGGCCAAGGCCAGCCGCCGCAGGGGCGGGGACAGGGTCACGGGCGGGGCGCCCCCCCGCCGCGGACACAGATGGAACCGCCGATCGGGGTCGATGGTGTCGTGCCGCCGGTGCATGTTGATGGCGTTCCGCCGGAGATGAACGGCGAGGTTGTGCCGGTGCTCGGGCCGGATGGGCAGCCGCTGCCGCCGGGCATGCAGGGCCAAGGTGGCGGGCGCAAGCGCCGGCGTCGCCGCGGCCGTCGCGGGGGCGGTGGTGGTGGCGGGCAGCCGGGCGCGATGGGGCAGGATCAGCCTGTGTCTGGCGCGGACGGCACGGGAGGCGAGGCGCGCGGGCAGATGCACATGGGGGCGCCGGTCGGTGACGGCGCGGCCGGTGATGCCGGCCCGCCGGGCGGCGAGGCACAGATGCAAGGTGAGGGCGGTGACCAAGGCGGCGACGATGGGCACGCCGACGGCCCCGATGGCGAGAGCGATGGCATGAACCAGCAGGGTCAGCCCGGCCAGCAGGGCGAGGGCGGCGGCGGGCGGAAGCGCCGCCGTCGTCGCGGTCGCCGCGGCGGACGTGGTGGGGGCGGTGGTAATGGTCAACCGGGCCAGCCGGGTCAACAGGGTCAGTCGCAACCGCATCAACAGCAGCAGGGACATGGTGGGCAGGGTGGCCGCGGCGGTCACGGTGGGCAGGGTGGTCATGGCGGCCAGCCGCATGGTCACGGCCACGGTGGCGGTGGTGGACAACGTCCGCCCCAGCAGCAGCGCCAGCCCCAACACCAGCAGCCGCGGCCGCAGCACGTGGAGCCGAAGCCGCCGATGCCGGTCGCGCCCGCGGCGGCGGGCGGACCACCCAAGCCGAAGGGCCCGCCGAAGCTGTACGCTTTCAACCGGCGACTGAAGCCGGGACAGATCGGGAGCGTGAAGCGGGAAGAGTGATGGGAAGGCGCAGGGGACTGGGCACTAGGTACTGGGAAGACAGGGTATTCGCACGAGCATGAGTCGCGAGCGGGTTGACGCTGGAGGCGGTTGCGTGACGCGAGTTGAACCGAGACCGAGCGCGGGGCTTGTGCGGCAGGAGCCGCGCACGAGCGATGAAGTGCGCGTGCTCGTGCTCGGGTCCACGGGCTCGATCGGGACGCAGACGCTCGATGTCGTCGAGCATCTCAACCGCGAGCACGCCGCGGGGCGGGACGGAAAGCGGTACCGCGTCGTCGGGCTTGCGGGTGGTAAGAACGTGGAACTGCTGCGGAAGCAACAGGCGCAGTTCGGCGTCAAGCACGCGGTGCTTTCGTGCGAGGAGGGTGTTGGCGCTGCCGAGCGGCTGGTGCGCGAGGTGGAGTGCGATGTCGTGCTCGCCGCCATGGTGGGCGCGGCGGGGTTGCCCGCGACGCTCGCGGCGGTTCGCTTGGGGCGCGACGTGGCCCTGGCGAACAAGGAAACACTGGTCGCGGCGGGGAGCCTGATCGTGCCGGCGGCCGGCGCGAGCGGGTCGCATCTGCTGCCGGTGGACAGCGAGCACTCGGCGATCTGGCAGTGCCTGCTCAGCAAGGGGCAGGGCGCGGGGATGGCGGCGGGGCCGGGCATCGTGCCGCCGATGGTGTGCGGCACGGATGTGGCACGGGTGGTGCTCACCGCCAGCGGCGGTCCGTTCCGGAGCTTGAGCAAGGCGGAGGCGTACCACAAGTCGCCGCGGGAGGCGCTGGCGCACCCGACGTGGACGATGGGCGCGAAAGTGACGATCGACTCGGCGAGCCTGACGAACAAGGCGTTCGAGCTGATCGAGGCGCACTGGCTGTACGGGCTGGAGTGGGAGCGGCTGGCGGCGGTGATCCACCCGCAATCAATCGTTCACAGCTTCGTGGAATTTGCCGACGGATCGGTGATCGCGCAGATGGGCCCGCCGGACATGCGGACGCCGATCCAGTACGCGCTGACATTCCCGGATCGCCCTGCGGGGACGAGCCGGAAGCTGGACTGGGCGGGGCTCAAGCAACTCGACTTCATGCCGGTGGATGCAGGGCGGTTCCCGGCGTTGGGATGTGCCGAGCGGGTGATCCGTGACGGGGGCACGAGCGGGGCGGTGTTCAACGCCGCGAGCGAGGAGGCGGTGGGCGCGTTCCTGGCCGAAGGGTCGAAGCTGCCGTTCGGGCGGCTGCCGGAGCTGGCGCAGGAGGCGATGGAGAAACTGGGCGTTTCGGCGGTGCGCGACCTGGACGATGTGCTGGAGGCGGACGCGGCGGGGCGGGCGTTTGTGAAGTCGCGGCTTGAGAAGTCGTAAGCCACAGAGGGCACAGAGCGACCCAGAGGAAGGCAGAAGGCATACCACGGATTTGCACAGATGAACACGGATCAGAATGCCGAGGCGGGTAAAACCGGCGCCCCACGCAACATCCCTGTTTCGAATCTGTGTTGATCCGTGGTCGGACTGGTGTATTTCGATGGCTGATGCAGCGGGAAAGCTTGAGCAGGCGCGGGAGAGCCTGGCCGCGGGGCGCGCCAATCAGGCGAAGGCGGCGGTGCAGCGGGTGCTGCGGGAGTCGCCGCGGGATGTCGAAGCCAATGCGCTGATGCGGGCGATCCTGCTCGGGCAGGGGCAGTTCGCCGAGGCGTTGCCGTTTGCGCGGCGGGCGCACGAGGGGGCGACTGAAGACCCGGCGAATGCGATGGAGCTTGGGCGGCTGCTCGCGCACCTGGGGCAGTTCGCCGAGGCGGAGAAGTTGCTGCGCCGGGCGGTGGAGGATCTCCCGGAGCGGGGCGAGGGGTGGCACGGGTTCGTGGCGGTGCTCTTGAGCCAGCAGAAGCTCGCTGAGGCGCTGGGCGTGGCGCGGGCGGCGCGCGGGCGATTCGCGATGAATGCGGCGATCGGGCAGCAACTGGCCACGACGCTGCTGGAGCTTGGCCGTGCGGCGGAGGCGGCGGAGGTGCTGGGCGGGCTGCTGATGGACCATGGGCAGAATGCGCAGCTCGTGTGCAATCTCGCGACGGTGATGAACTACGCCGAGGGCATCGATGCGCAGCGGATCGAGCAGGCGCACCGCAACGCGGGGCGAGTGGTGGGGCTGAGCAGGATGCCCAAGACGATCGCGCACGGGAAGCTGGATGCGGGCAAGCGACCCGTGCGTGTAGGGTTTCTGTCTGCTGACCTGTACTCGCACTCGGTGGCGTACTTCCTTGAGCCGCTGCTGGAGCACCTGGACCGAGCACGATTCGAGGCGGTGTGCTATGCCACGGGCGTGACGGAGGATGAGACGACGGCGCGGCTGAAAAAGCACGCGGCTTTGTGGCGGCGCGTCGCGGCGCTGAGTGACGAGGCGATCGGCAAGCAGATCGCGGCGGACAAGATCGATGTGCTGATCGAGACGAGCGGGCTGACGGCTGGGCACAGACTCGGGTCGTTACTCGATCATCCGGCGCCGGTGCAGATGACCTGGTGCGGGTATCCCAACACGACGGGATGTTCGTTCATTGATGTACGCGTGGTGGATAAGGTGACAGACCCCGCGGGTGCAGAGAATCGGTGCGTCGAGAACCTCGCAAGGGTGGATGGGTGTTTCCTGTGCTACCGGCCGGATACGGCGGCGCCTGCGGTGTCGCCGCTGCCGGCCGAGCACGAGGGTGTGATCACCTTTGGTTCGTTCAACAACTTTGCGAAGGTGAACGAGGGCCTCGTGCGCATATGGGCGAAGGCCCTGAATGCGGTGCCGCGGTCGAGGCTGTTGCTGAAGGCGGCGGCGCTGGCAGAGGCGGGCACGCGCGAGTTCATCACGGGGTGGTTTGCAGAGTTGGGGATCACACGCGAGCGGCTGGTGCTGCTGGAGCCGACGCGCGGCAAGGCGGAGCACTTGGCGGCGTACGGGCGCGTGGACATTGCGCTCGACACATACCCGTACCACGGCACCACCACGACGTGCGAGGCGCTGTGGATGGGCGTGCCGGTGGTGACACTCCGTGGCGACCGGCACGCGTCGCGCGTGGGGGCGTCGCTGCTGCGGGCGGCAGGACTGCCGGAACTGGTGGCGTCGGATGAGGGGAATTTTGTGGGGATCGCTGCGCGGCTGGCGGGGGATATCGGGGCGCTGGCGAAGATACGGGTGGGATTGCGGGAGAAGGTGCGCGGGTCGGAGTTGTGTGATGCGAGGGGGTTTGCGGAGAGGTTTGGGTGCTTGATCGAGCGCGAGTGGCGCAAGCGAACGGGTGAACTGCAGGCTTAGAGCCGCTCGACTCCTTGGTGGCGCATGAAGAATGCCCCAGCGGTGTGGACGGCCAGTTCCTTCACCAGCGCATGGTCCTCAGCGGAGATCGCGGAATCCGGCCAGGGGACGCCGATCATGACGGGGCGTTCGGTGATCGTGAAGACCCGGTCAAAGGGCGAGATCGACGAACCACTCTCGCGGGTGAGCGACACCGCACGAAGTGATTCAACGAACGCTTGCAGCACGCCGGCTTCGATCTGGGCTACGCCGCCGGTCGCCAGGACCATGCACGCGGCCGGCCGACCATGCACGTGGAACGTCACCAGGGCAAGGCCGGCGATCGTGGTCATCTTGGTCGTGATGTGCGAGAGCACCCCGGGCCACGGCGACTCGAAACTCGCCGGGTGAAACTGCAGGAAGCCGCGGCAGATATCCAGCCACTGGGCCGAGAGGCGGGAATACGGCCAGTGCCCGATCCCCTCGGGCTCTCCGTCAATGGTGAACGGCGCGATCCAGAAACCGGGGGAGTTGTCGGCGGAAGTCACCATAGATGTCGCGGTGGGGTGCTTTGGCCGTGCACGGTACGCAAACGATCGACTCCGCGTGTATCTGTTGCTGGCGAAGAAATGGTGACAGATCGGAGTGGGTGATGAAGCGCTCGCCCGGCAGCGGCGATCGCCACCACTCACGAAAAACAAAGAGACCCCAGCGGTGAAGCCGGGGCCTCTGTGAGAGAGAGCACGGGTATGAGGCATGGCTCACGGTTCGAGCGGGCGCCTTGGGAAACCCCTTCCTGACGGTCGGGTTCCCGTAAACATCCATACCTCAGCGGTGCGTGTCCGGTTCTGCCTCGGGCGTTGCGGTGGTCACGGTTGGGGCGGGTTGCCCAAAGAAGGCGCCGAAGGGGAAGCCGCCGCCACCACCGGAGGCGTTGTAGATGTACTGGGCGTCCAGGGCCTTGTCGATGCGCTTGGCGGCCTCTTCGAGGTGGGCCTGGGTGTAGGGGTCGGTGCGGTCCTTGCCGACGTAGGCGGTGAGCTTCTCGCGGATTTCGCGGAGCTTCTTGACGGCGAGGTTGCTGATGGGCTTGCCGGTCTCGCCGGAGAGGCCGCCAGGCAGAGAGAGGTCGATGAGGCGCTCGAGGCACTCGCGCTGGAGGTTGCGGCGGAGCGAGCTGATGGCGGGCTTGCGGGCCGAGCCGCCGGAGGCACTGCCCAGTTCGGACCAGATGGAGTTGACGACGGCGTCCATGACCTCGGGGAGGGTGATGGCGTCTTCGGACTCGGGGACGCGGAATTCGTTGTCGTAGACGTAGCGGAGGCGGACTGGGTTGAGGAGGTTGCTCAAGGCTGTGGCCTGCACGCCGGCGACCTGGTCGTGGATGGGCCAGGCGGGCTCGCCGCGGCCGGCGCCGGGGTCCTCGAAGCGGTCGATAGTGAGG
>JBOHNM010000110.1:0-14143 GCA_050730675.1 Phycisphaerales bacterium
CGCCTCCCCCCCACCCCGATCGGAGACTTTCTCGCTGACAGTGCCAGCCGACCCGGCCCCTTAGTGGTGATGGAGGACCTGACCAACCACGACAACATCGGGTCGATCTTCCGGTCGGCGGCCTGCTTGGGGGCATCCGGCATCCTGCTCAGCCCGCGGTGTGCCGACCCCCTTTACCGAAAGGCTGTTCGGGTTTCGATGGGGCACATCCTTCACGTCCCGTTTGCCGTCGCGGCCGATTGGCCGCAGCCGTTGGACGAAATGACCCGGCTTGGCTGGACATTGGCTGTCATGACCCCGGATGCGGATGCCGCCAACATCCGCGACTTGGGCGGCAGCGAACCCAAGCCGAGGCGGGTGGCCTTGTTGGTTGGCACCGAGGGGCAAGGGGTTTCCCTGGCGGCCAAGGAGCGAGCCACCCTGAAGCTCCGGATCGGGATGGTCGGTGGCGTGGACTCGTTGAACGTGGCGGTGGCGGCGGGAATCGCCCTCCACTGCCTTGGAAGGTTGTAGAGCCGGGAACCCGAAATTGTCGAACCGGTATCCAATTCGGCTGTAGACTTACACAGTCGCCGCGGTTCTCGCGGCAGGAGTTCTGCACATGCCCAAGTTCTCAACGGCCCGTCTGGTTCTTTCCGCGCTCGCGCTGTCGGCCTTTGCCGGCGCATCGCTTGCCTCGCCCGAGTCGCCGGAGATCCGGCGCGTAGGTGTCGGCGAGACGCGCAACCAGCTCGACACGATGGAACTCAAGTCGTTCCCCAATGTCGTGTGGGGGAACCTGAGCGACTTCACGGGCACGCCGGTCACCGCCGATTCGATCAAGAGCAAGCCGGTGATCGTCCTGACCTTCTCGTCATGGACGCCCGCCTCACAGCAGGCGTTGGCCAAGGCTGCCGCGGCCGCCGACAAGTACGCCGACAAGGGCCTGGTCGTTGTCGCGGTCCACGGTGACCAGCGCTTCGACGCCGCACAGAAGATGATGACCGAGAAGGGCTACGGGCGCGTCGTGCTGGCCAAGGACGCCGCGGGCAAGTTCCGCACCGGCCTTAAGAGCACCAGCGAACCCAGCGTGTACATCATCGACCGTGCCGGCCAGCTCCGCTTCGCCTCGATCGACCCCGCGTCGATCGACAGCGCCGCCGAGAAGGTGACGAGCGAGACGGTCGAGGCCGCCGCCGCCATGCCGGGCCAGATCGCCGCGGCCGAGAAGACCGCGCGTGAGAATGCAGGAAAGACGCGTGATGTCTCTGAGAAGGTCGAAGCCCGGATGAAACTCGAGAACATCTCCTTCGCCATTCCGTCTTCCGACGCGTACGACAAGACCCTCTGGCCGCCGAAGAACGATCCGGACAAGGGCGGCACGAGCCTCTACGCCAACAACGTGCAGGGCGACAAGCTGCCGATCGACCTCAAGACTGTGGATTGGATGACGGAGAAGCCCGAACTCAAGGGCAAGGTCGTGATCTTTGACTTCTGGTTCATCGCTTGCCCGCCGTGCAAGAAATCCAAGCCCTTGATCGACGACATCGCTCAGGTCTACCCCGATGACGTCGCGGTCATCGCCATGAGCGGCTACAGCGGCGACACCCGCCCCGACATCCGCCGCTACCTGCGTGAGCAGAAGACCGACGTCTTCCACGCCTTCGACATGGACGACAAGGTCCGCAAGGGCCTGAACATCACGGCCTTCCCCCACGTGATCGTCGTCAGCACAGACGGAGTCGTCCGCTGGCAGGGCAACCCGCTCGACTCGCGCTTCCGCAAGGTGGTTGAGATGGTCATCGCCAACGACCCCGGCGCCCACAACCGGCGCGAGGCCGAGCGTGTCGCCCGCGAGAAGCTGAAGCTGATCGAGCGCAGTTCCGTCCAGAAGTAATCCGGTGAATCAGCTCGAAACCTCTTACGCCGCCGGCCCATGCCGGCGGCGTTTTTCTTTCCGGTCCTCTACGCTGTGACCTTGCCCCCCTTGTTCCACATCGCGCTGCACGAGCCGGAGATTCCCAACAATACCGGCAACATCGGACGCACCTGCGTCGCCACCGGGTGCGCTCTGCACCTGATCCGACCCCTGGGGTTCGACACGTCGATCAAGGCCCTGCGCCGCGCCGGGCTGGATTACTGGCCGCGCCTCAACCCCGCCGAGCACGACTCGCTCGACGCCTATCTCGTCGTCAACCGCCCCCCGCGCCTGTGGGCGTTCAGCACCAAGGCCGCCCGCACCGTCCACGATGTTGAACTTCGCGCCGGTGACCACCTGCTCTTCGGCAAAGAGACCCGCGGCCTCCCCGACGAGGTCCTGGCCCGCTTCGACGACCGCGTGATCGGCCTGCCAATGCTCGCCGGCGAACGCAGCCTCAACCTCGCTACCGCGGTTTGCGCGGCGATCTACCTCGGGATCGACCAGCTCCTTCGTCGCGGCGATCTCGCCCTCGACGCCGGCCGCCTCCCGGGCACCACCACGGGTTCACCAGACACCGACCGATCAACACGGTAAACTCTCTCCCGATGAGGCCAAGTCCAACATTCTGTCCGAAGCGCCGACTGGTTCCCGGACTCGCCACCCTTGCGACGCTGATGGCCTTGGCAGGATGCACCAAGCCCCTGCTGGCCCCTGACGAGCCCCGCTCGCAGTACGACAATTACGACAAGATCCGATCGCAGTACCAGGACCAGAACACCGAGGACCTCTACGGGCGATCCAAGCCCAACCTGCGGGGGCGACTGCTGCCAAAGGAATAATCGCCCGAGAATCGAAAAAGTGTCAGACTGGGCGGGATTCAACGTGGATAGCGTGTGGATGACTTGCCGCCCGCAGGAAGAATCTCACAATTTGCAAGGTGATAACCACCAAAGGCCGATGCCCTTTGTCGGCTGGAGTGCAAGGATTGGCTGTATGACCAAGTCGAGGGCCAGGAAGGCCGCCAACAAGGGTTCCGGACAGATCAGCAAGCGCGCCAAGGGCGTGTGGCTGGCGCTCGTGGCCGCCATGACCGGCGTGGGCGGCATGCTGCTGATGGTGGACGGCCGCCCAGCCTCGCGCGGCGACGGCATTGCCCTGCCTCCCCTCGTCTCGACCGGCACGCCCAGCTCCGCCGAGAGCATCATCGATACCCGCAAAGGCGTCTCGCTCGACCGCAACCGCTGGAAGTCCATCGTCATCCACCACTCCGGCTCCGTCTCCGGGTCGCCCTCGGCGATCGAGCAGGAGCATCTCAAGCAGCGCTTCAAGGGTCTCGGCCACCACTTTGTCATCGGCAACGGCCGCGGCATGGAGGATGGCGAAGTTCACGTCGGCTACCGCTGGCTCGACCAGCTCCCCGGAGCGCACGCCGGCGGCTCGCAGGGCCCCTGGTTCAACAATCACGCCATCAGCATCTGCCTTGTTGGTGACGGCGATCGCCAGGCCTTCAGCAAGGCGCAGCTCGCCCGGCTCGACCAGCTGGTGGCGGCCTTGTGCGCGGAGTTGAAGATCGCTCCGGACCAAGTCGTGCTCCACAGCTCGATCGCGCAGACCAGCGACCCCGGACGTCTGTTCCCCGAGGCTTGGCTGCGCGAGCAGCTCCGCGCTGCCCGCTGACGATCGGTCCACAAGTCGGGAAAATCACCGAGGGGCCGATCCACCGATTTGATGGTTATCCGCAACGCTCCCGGATCGGGACGCTGATGCGATCAGCCGATATTCTCCTCATCGACCCGATCGTCCGGCGAACCGGTGACGGGTTGTGGTCGAATCGGCAACCCCGGAGCGGGTGGTCCGTTCCACGGTTGCTCTGCGTTTCGGCGTCCTCAAGCAGGAGGACTACCCTCTCGCCCGACTCGTCGTGCCCGCCAACGGCGCCCCAGGTGGGGTTTGTGCCCGAGGATGGGGGTCCCCGGTCCGTTTCCCGGTCCCGAGCATTTCGCTCGCGGCCCTTGGCGTGGTCTTCGCTTTGCCTGAGAAGGTTTACAAATCCGGCGACCTGATCGAAGGCTACCGCATGATGGCGGAGCTGGGACGCGGCGCGGCCTCGATCATCTACCTCGTCCAGGATCCCAAGACCAAGCAGATCTGGGCCCTCAAGCACGTCATCCGTGCGACGGACAAAGACGTGCGGTTCCTCGATCAGGCCGAGAGCGAGTACGAGATCGCCAACAAGCTCGATCACAGCGCCATCCGCAAGATCGACAAGTGCATCAAGAAGAAGTCCGGCCTGCTGACCGTCAGCGACCTGTACCTGGTCATGGAATTAGTGGACGGCATCAGCGTGGACCGCTCGCCCCCGAAGACCTTCGAGATGGCGGCGGATATCTTCGAGCAGACAGCGCGGGCGATGGCCTACATGCACGGGAAGGGCTTCGTCCACGCGGACATGAAGCCCAACAACATCATCGTCGATGCGCAGTCGCGAGCCAAGATCATCGACTTGGGCCAGAGCTGCAAAACCGGCACGGTGAAGAAGCGCATCCAGGGGACGCCCGACTACATCGCGCCGGAGCAAGTGCACCGCCGGCCGATCACGGAGAAGACCGACATCTACAACCTCGGCGCCACGATGTACTGGGCCGTGACCCGCAAGTTCGTGCCCACAGCCCTCGCCAAGGACCCTGATTCGCTGGTCGGCTCGCTCGACGATTCGCTGATGGAGAAGCCCAAACGCCCCATCGAGCTGAACCCGAAGGTCCCCGAGCTGCTCGACAAGCTCATCATGGACTGCGTCGAGATCGAGCCCGCCAACCGCCCAGCCAGCATGGATGTCGTCGCGGAACGCCTCAACCTCATTCGCGGCAAGTTGCTCGCAGAAGCGGAGATGCGCAAAAGCGGCTCCTTTCGCCGTGTCTCCCCCTGACAGCAACGACGATGACGACGACGACAGCAAGGACGAGACGGGGCATTTCCCGCCGCCGCCGCCGGATGCGATCGATGAGGATGATCGTCCGGAAGCGTCATAGATGAGCGAGCTGCTGGACCAACTCCGCCTGACCGACGCCGACGACGTCTGCCGCGTGCTGGACGAGGGTGCCGCGGCCAATCTCAAATCGCCGTGCCGCGCGGGGTCGATCGACCACGTGCGCGGCCCCGGACACTTGATCGCCACCGGCGATCTCCACGACAACCCGGTGCACTTCACCCGCGTCTGTGAACTCGCGGAGCTGGAAGCCGACCCCACCGGCCCGCACGTGACGCTCCACGAGTTGATCCACTCCGACCGCCTCATCAACGACATGGACCTGTCGTACCGCGTGCTGGTGAAGATTGCGGCGCTCAAGGCCGCACGCCCGGAGCGCATCCACACGCTGCTGGCCAACCATGAACTCGCGCAGATCGCCGGCTCGGGGATCGTCAAGGACGGGCTCAACGTCGTCAAGGCTTTCAACGACGGTGTGGACTACGTCTTTGGCTCCGGGTACGAGCGCGTCACGGCATCGCTCAATGGCTTCATCCGCTCGATGCCGCTGGCGCTGCGCTGCACGCCGACCGACCCCTCGCGCGGCGACATCCTGTGCGCCCACTCGCTGCCCCCGGCCGACCTGATGGAGCGATTCGACCCGGGCGTGCTTGAGCGGCCTCTGACCGAGGACGACTACGCCCCGCGCCGCGGCTCGGCGCACATCCTGGTCTGGGGGCGCTCCCACGACACCGACCTGATCGAGCAACTCGCGGCTCGCTGGGGCGTGGGGCTGTTCATCCTCGGCCACGAGAAGGCGCCGGAGGGGTTCTTGGCCCGCGGGGAGCGGGCGGTCATTCTCAACAGCGACCACGAGCGCGGGGCGTACCTCAATGTCCCGCTGAGCGGCGCTGCCCCTGCTCCGGCAGACCTGCGTCCGATCCGGCTCGTCAGCGGCATGTAACGAGTTGCTCGAGCTGGGGATGCCCTGCCGTGCCCACCAGTCCATCAAGTAGACTCGGGGTGTGGCCAAGGCCGAACTCCAACCCTGCTGCCCCCGCTGCGGCTACGACCAGCGCGGCGTGATCACCACCTGGGCCGACACGTGTCCACTCGACGGCACGTGCAGCGAGTGCGGGCTGGCGTTCGCTTGGGCGGACGTGTTTGTACCCGACCGCACGCGCGTCCGCGGCTTTGTGGAGCACAGCGAGGGGGCGTGGCGCACATTCTTTGCCGCGTGGCGGACACTGCGCTGGTCGTTCAACCCATCGGGCTTCTGGCGGCGAGTGCGACTTGAGCACGCCTGTGTGCCGCGCCGGTGGATGGCCTACATCCTCGCCACCACGGGGCTCTTCCTGATCGTGCGTCGCCTGCTCGTCCTGGTGCTCTTCATCCTCGCCAATGTGTCGCCCACGCCTCCGGCACAGGCCGGCGGACTCTCGCTCTTTGCGCCGGTGTCCATGGTCATCAGCGAGTGGTCCAACTACGCGGTGTACCAGCAGTGGCACCGCAGCGGCCGCATGGGATGGGGGATCACGCTCTGGCACCTGGCCCCGCCCGCGGCCTTCGGCGTGGGGGCGCTGTGCGTCATGATGCCGGTGATGCTCCTGCTGCTGCCGTACACGCGCAAGCGGTTGAAGATCCGCGCCCCGCACGTGATCCGCGCCGGCGTTTACGGCGCGCTGCCGCTGTGGCTCGTGCTGATCGTGCTGGAGGGCCTCTCGATCCACCGCGCAGTGAAGCTGGCATCCGAAGGGCCCGGGAGATTTTTTGGCGGCCTGCGCGCGATCGACCCGTGGGCGGACTTGTGGCGCAACACACTCTACTGGTGCGATCGGCACCAGATCCAACTGGCCATGCTCGGCTTTGCATGGGTGCTGTGGTGGTGGGGCAGCGCGTTGCGGACGGGCTTCCGTGCCAAGGGATGGGCGCCGATCCTCATCGCCCAGGCGGTCGCGGCGGTGCTGGCCGGGGCTGTCATCGCCGTGCTGCACCCGGATTTCTGGCGACTGCTCACGCAGTGGGTCTGACAGGCCTCGACCAAGCGTACCGGAGTGTGATTGCCCACCACCTCGCCCACGCCCGAGCCCCACGACTGCCCGCGCTGCGGCTACGACCAGAGCGGGCTGGCGGTGACATGGACCGACCGGTGCCCGCTCAAAGGTGTGTGCAGCGAGTGCGGGCTGGAGTTCGCATGGGTGGATGTGCTGCGCCCGGCCCGCAACGACCTGGCGTGGTTCTACGAACACGCCACGGGATGGGGACCGCGCTTGCGGCTGGCCTGGCGGACATGGCGCGTGGCGATCAACCCCGTGCGGTTCTGGTCACTGGTACGGCTGCCTGCGCGGCTGAATCCCTGGCGAGCGGCGATCTGGCCCGCGCTGATCTACGCGTGCGCACACGCCGCGTACGCCACCGCCCGCACAATTTCGATGCTTGTGAGCTACTACGCCTTCGTGCAATCATCGGGGCCGGGAGTCGGCGCCGTCTGGTCGCTGGAGTGGATTGACTACGTGGAGCCCTGGGTCAATCCGCTGATGCACGTGGAGTACACCCCGACCGGGCGCACGCTGGTCTTCGCGTCTGACCCGAGCGTGGTAATGGCCGGCGGACTCTCGCTCCTGGCGGCGGCGGCCACGGTGCCGCTGATGCTCATGGTCCTGTCGTCATCGCGGCGGATCAGCCGTGTGCGTGCGGGGCACATCCTCAGGGCCGCGGCCTTCAGCCTCGCGTGGGTCGGCATCTTCCCGCTGCTTTGGGCGGCGTACTTTCTCGAAGAGGTGGTCGCGTTGGCGCTCGGTTCAGGGCTTTCGACGTACCGCACGGGCGGAAGCTGGACGATGAAACTCATGACGGACCTGTGGCCGCTGATCGCCGCGCCGATGGTGGCGTGGTTCGGCTGGTGGTGGTACCAGGCGATTGCCCGCGGCTTCCAACTTCCAAAGTCGGGGACGGTGTGGATGTTGCTGATGGTCGCCGCGGCACTGGCGGCGTTGATCCCCGCGCTGCTGCACCCGGACGTGCAGTGGTGGATGTCGCGTTGGAAGGTGTTCTGACAGCGTTCCGCCATGAACTGCGAGAGCCCCCGCTACCATCCGCCACCATGAGCCACGACCCGCTGAGCGACAGCCTTCTCGACCTCCTCCGCACCGCCGATCCGGACATTGCCCGCCACATGGAGGCCGAGCGCGAGCGTCAGGAATCCACGATCGAACTCATCGCCAGCGAGAACCACGTCTCGCCCGCCGTCATGCACACGATGGGCTCGTGGCTGACCAATAAGTACGCCGAGGGGTACCCCGGCGCCCGCTACTACGGCGGGTGCGTCCACCACGACCAGATCGAGACGATCGCACGTGAACGGGCCAAACAGATGTTCGAGTGCAAATTCGCCAACGTGCAGCCGCACTCGGGAGCGCAGGCCAACACCGCCGTGTTCATGGCCACCATGAAGCCCGGCGAGACGTTCTGCTCGCTGGTGCTCAAGGACGGTGGGCACCTGTCGCACGGCATGTCGATCAACTTCTCCGGCGTCTACCACAAGCCCGTGTTCTACCCGCTGCACTACGCCCCCGATCACCCCGAGTTCGAGCGGATCGACTACGACGCCGTCCGCACCGTTGTCCACGAGCACAAGCCCAAGGTGCTCATGTGCGGCTACTCGGCCTATCCCCGCGTGATCGACTTCGCCCGCTTCCGCCAGATCGCCGACGAGGTCGGGGCCCTGCTTGTCGCCGATGTCGCCCACATCGCCGGCCTGTGCGTCGGGGGCAGCCACCCCAGCCCCTTCCCCCACGCGCACATCGTCACCACGACGACCCACAAGACCCTGCGCGGCCCGCGCGGCGGACTCATCCTCACCAACGACGAGGAACTCTCCAAGAAGATCGACAAGGCCGTCTTCCCCGGCGTGCAAGGCGGCCCACTGATGCACGTCATCGCCAGCAAGGCTGTCGCCTTCGGCGAGTGCCTGCGTCCCGACTTCAAGGCCTACTCCAAGCACATCGTCGCCAATGCGGCCGCGCTCTCAGCCTCGCTGATGAAGCGCGGCTACCGCTGCACCACCGGCGGCACCGACAACCACCTGATGCTCGTGGACCTGCGCCCCAAGTCCGCCGACCTGACCGGTGCCGATGCCGAGAAGTGGCTGGAGGCGGCGGGGCTCATCTGCAACAAGAACGGCATCCCCAACGACCCGCGTCCGCCCAAATTCACCAGCGGCCTGCGCCTGGGCACCCCCGCCATCACCACCCGCGGCATGGGCGTTCCGCAGATGGACCAGGTCGCCGCGTTCATCGACCGCGTGCTGACTTCCAACGGCTCGCCGGAAGTCGCTGCCAAGGTCCGCGCCGAGGTACGCGAAGTCTGCTCTCAATTCGCCATGCCGGGGGTCGGCGCCGCGGCGGGGGTTTAGGCCACCGACCGCTGACCGCCGCCGGCCCGAATCAGGACTTGGTGAAGGATCGGTGGAAAGCCGGCGAGAAACCGCTTGCACGATTCGTGGAACTTGCGGAGCCGTCTGACCGAAGTTAGGCTCTGCCCTCGACGACATGGAGGTCGGCATGCCCAGCGCAATCGCGGAGCGGCGGAAAGTCACGAAGAAGAAAACGCGGACGACAGCCCGCCGCCGTGTCGGCAACGGCCGCTACCACGAGCAGGCCGGGGCCGTCCCCTACCGCGTGACCGACTCGGGCAAGATCGAGGTGCTGATGGTGACCAACACCAACGGCGACTGGATCGTCCCCAAGGGCACGATCGACCCGGGCTGGACCGCCCCCGAAACCGCGATGAACGAGTGCCTCGAGGAGGCCGGCATCGTCGCCGGCATCCTGGGCTCCGAGCTGGGCCGCTATGAGTACCACAAGGGCGATCGCCATTGCCGCGTGCGTCTCTTTGCCCTGCGGGTCAAGAAGCTCGAGGACGAGTGGCTGGAAGAGGACGAGCGCGAGCGGATGTGGGTCTCGCTCAAGGCCGCCGTCAAGATCGCGGCATTCAAGAACCTGTCGCAGGTGATCGCTGAACTCGAAGACGTCGTCAAGCGCTGACGCCCGCAAACGCCGTGGCCACCAACGAAAACGGCCCGTGTCACCAGGACGCGGGCCGCTCTGTTTCATGAATTGACCGGCGTGAATCTCAGTTGACGACGTCTTTGACGACCTTCGGCATCTGCTTCAGCACCTTGTCGATCAGCCCGTAGTCGGCCATCTCATTGGCGCTCAGCCACTTGTTGCGATCGCAGTCGGTCTTGATCTTCTCGATCGGCTGCCCGGTGGCCTCGTGGTACACCTCGTAGATGACATCGCGGATGCGCAGCATCTCGCGGGCCTCGATCTCCAGGTCCGTCGCCTGGCCTTCCATGATGCCGCCGATCAGCGGCTGGTGCATCATGTTCCGCGAGTTGGGAAGGCTGAAGCGCTTGCCCTTGGTTCCGCTGGCGGCGATGAGCGAGCCCATGCTCGCGGCCATGCCCATGATGTACGTGCAGACATCGCAGGGAATGAACTTCATCGTGTCGATGATGCCGAACCCGGCCGAGACGCTGCCGCCCGGCGAGTTCACGTACAGGTGGATGTCGGCCTTGGGGTCCTCGTGGGCGAGGAACAACAGCTGCGCCGTGACGATCGAGGTCATCTCGTCGCCCACCGGCCCGCCCAGGAAGATGATCCGGTCCTTCAGCAGGCGCGAGTAGATGTCGTACGCGCGCTCGCCGCGGCCGGTGTTCTCAACGACAATGGGGACGAGGTAAGACATGTCAGTCTCGGTGTGTGCTGTGGAGGTCAAACGGTCGGTCGTGGACAATCACTCACTTGCGCGGATCGACGATCACCTCGTCGACCAGGCCGTAGTTCTTGGCCTCCTCGGCGGTGAAGAACTTGTCGCGCTCGGAGTCCTTGCGTACCTGCTCTTCGCTCTGGCCGGTGTGGCGCGAGATGATGCGGATCAGCTCGTTCTTGCTCTTGATGATCTGCTCGGCCTGGATGCGGATGTCCTCCGCCTGGCCCCCCACCCCGCCGTAGGGCTGGTGGATCATGACCTTGGCGTGCGGCAGGATGAACCGCTTGCCCTTGGTGCCGGCCGTCAGCAGCAGCGAGCCGCCCGAGTACGCCCGGCCGAGGCAGTACGTGTTCACCGAGGAGGAGAGGAACCGCATGGTGTCGTAGATGGCGAGGGTGTCGTCCACCGCGCCGCCCGGAGAATTGATGTAGAAGTGGATATCCGAGTTCTTCTTCTGGTTCTCGAGATAGAGCATCTGCATCATCACGCGGGCGGCCGAACCGGGGTTGATCTCCCCGATCAGGAACACCACGCGGTTCTCGAGCAGAAGCTCGTCGATCGTCATTTCACGCGTGCGCTGGTATTGGATGCTCACGGGCGCTGGTCCTGTCTGGGTTACGGTCGATCCGGCGGCATGTTAGCCGGACCCTCTATCGGCAAGGACCGTACCAAGGTCCAGCCGCACGCCGAACCCGCCCGCTGCATCCACCAATCAAGGGTTACCTCGCGGTGATGCGCTTCGCCACCTGCCGAACTGGCATCCATCCGCCGCCGGGCAGACGCGATCGCAGGGGCGCAACTGCCGCGCGTGGTCTACCTTCAGAGCGATGTCCTAGCGCCGGTACACTGTTCAAGTCACACCAACCACACCCGGAGCCGAGCCATGGAACTCAACCGTCGCGAAGTCGTGGGTCTGATCGCCGCCACGGGAGCCGCCGTAGTCCTTGGTGCGCCGGCGCTGGCCGCCGCCCACCGCCCCGCCGCCGGAGCGCTCGCGCCGCTCGGCAACCTCGGCCACGAGCCCGGCAAGGGGCTCGTTCTCCCAGCGCTGCCGTACGCCTTCAACGCGCTGGAGCCGCAGATCGACGCGGAGACCATGGAGATCCACCACGACCGCCACCACAAGGCGTACGTGGACAACGCCAACAAGGCCCTCGCCGGCACGCCGATGGCCGACATGCCCCCCGAGGTCATCATCACCAAGCTTGCCGACGCACCCGATGACAAACGCACCGCCATCCGCAACAACGTCGGCGGCCACGTCAACCACTCGATGTTCTGGCTCCTCATGGCCCCGGCAGGAAATGGCGGCGGCGGCGAACCCACCGGTGCACTCGCCGAGGCCATCAAGGCCGCCTTCGGCTCGTTCGGCGACAAGGACGGTTTCAAGGACAAGTTCGCCGCCGCCGCGACCAGCCGCTTCGGCTCCGGCTGGGCGTGGCTGGTCGTGCGCGACAAGAAGCTCGCCATCTGCTCGACCGCCAACCAGGACAACCCGCTCATGGGCGACAAAGTGGCCGGCTGCAGCGGCACGCCGATCCTCGGCCTCGACGTCTGGGAGCACGCGTACTACCTCAAGTACCGCAACAAGCGCCCGGATTACATCACCGCGTTCTGGAGCATTGTGAACTGGGGCAAGGTCGCGGAGCTGTACGCAACGGCGATGAAGGCCTGAGACGGTTCGCTGTCAGTCACCCCGATTTGCCGCGGCAGTCGAACGGCCGGGCCATTCGCCGCAAAGAGCGCTGGGCAGTAGCCGGTTCGTGGGCTTTCCGCGCTTGTGGGGGTGTACCCCCACCCCAGCCCGCCTTGCGACGGCTGGACCCCCCCGCTCCCCGCCCTTAGACTCCCCGCCAGTTTTTCCAGGAACTCTCCCTCGTGCCGACGGCCATCATCAGCGACGTACACGGCAACCTGCACGCCCTCAAGGCGGTGCTGGCCGATATCCAGTCGCGGAAGATCGACCGGGTTGTGAGTCTGGGGGACATCATCGGATACGGGCCCGACCCCTTGGGCTGCGTGGACCTGGTCCAGCAGCACTGCGAGTGGTCCCTTATGGGCAACCACGACTTCGGCGTCCTCTACGAGCCGACGAACTTCAACCCCGGCGCCGAGGCCGCGGCGTACTGGACCCGCGAAGCCTTCGATGGCGAGCCCGACGACAACCTGCGGCGCAAGCGGTACGAGTTCCTGGGCCGCCTGCGTGTCCGGATTGTCGAGACCGGCGAGGACGGCCGCACCCCGGTGCTCTTCGTCCACGGCTCCCCCCGTCGCCCGATCAACGAGTACATCTTTCCCGATGATGTCACCTCAGCCCCCGACAAGCTGACGACCATCTTCGAGCGCGTCCAGCGGATCTGCTTCGTGGGACACACTCACGTCCCGGGCGTCTTCACCGACGAGCCGGACTTCTATTCGCCGGGCGAACTGACCGACGGCGTCTACAAGATGATCGAGGGCGAGAAGGCGATCGTGAATGTGGGCTCGGTCGGCCAGCCGCGCGATATGGACCCGCGCGCCAGCTACGTGATCTTCGATTCCAAGGCGGGGACCGTCCAATTCGTGCGCGTGCCGTACGACATCGACGGAGTGGCCAACAAGATCCGCTCCATCGGCCAGCTCAGCGACTGGCTCGCCGACCGGTTGTACGAAGGCCGGTAGCTCCAATTCCCAATCAGTCAGGCCCGACGGCGACGTTCGCCGCGTGTTTCCCACCGCGCCCACAACGGATCGGACCGCGCAGAACCAGCCAAAGGACGCTGCGTTGCGCAATCTGGCGGTCACCGGGGCGCGATCCCTTGGAAACCAACCCCCCGGCGCTACGCTTGGCTCGATTCCGTTTTTCGAGAACGCTCTCCATGGCTCAAAGCAAGCATCCTGTGCTCCGGGTCGTCGTGCCCCTGCTGGTCATCGCGGCCGGCATCGCGATCGGCTGGGGCATGCTCATCTCCGGCCGCGGCACAACCCCGCCATCCATCCCGCCCGCGGCGACAGAACCCGGCAAGGCGACGCCGAGCCAGGCCGTCGGCGCTCCGACTCCTCCGCCAGCGCCTACCCCGGCCCCCGCACCCGTTCCCATTCCGTCGCCAACTCCCGCCGCCGCGACGACCCTGCCCGCCACGGCAGTTCAGTTCACCGGCCTGCACGCCAAGGCCCAGCCCGGAGCGTCGCTGGAGCTTTCGCCCATCGGCAACCTCACGCTCGATCCCAAAGCTGGCGACAAGTCGGCGCTGATGCGCTTGTCGTTCGACCCCGCCGGCGCGGGGATCAGCGAACTGGCCCTTGCCCGCCACTTCACCTCGGTCGAGCCGAACTCGCCCAACGAGGTCCTCCAGCGGAGCGAGGCCCACCGCGTGGAGGACGCGGCCCACAATCTGATCAGCCAAACCAAGGTCGTCCCGATGGCGCTGGTCGGTGTCATGATCAATGGCCAGTTCGTGTCACTGGCGGACATCAACTCGGGTCCGTTATGGAAGCAGTCCGCCCCCGGCTAGTTCGAGGCC
>JBOHNM010000111.1:0-14115 GCA_050730675.1 Phycisphaerales bacterium
AATCGCCAGGGCGCTGACACACTTGCGCTCGTGGATCCCAATGACCCGACTCAGGGACGCATTCCGGTCAATGGGATGAAGTTCGAGAACGACTTCCAGGCGACATACACGATGATCGTCACCAACGGGAACAGCGGGCCGGTTCAGACATACACCAACGCCGCGACCATCCGGCCCAACGGCCGGCGCGAGAACCAAACCACCGACGTAGCGCTCGACTACGGCGCGTACGACGGTGGCGCCAAGCCCGACAACGACCCGATGGACTGGAACGGTCCGCGTGCTGATACGCAGGACTTCACCGTCAATGACCTCATCGCTAACTACGCCCCGCGCTTCCTGTCCGACACACTGGCTCCTGACCCGAACAACCCGAACCTCATCATCCCCGACACGACCAATGCCGGCGGCAAGATCACCGCGGCAATCGACAACTCCAACACCGCGGGCATAACCACCACCACGGCGGACAACACCGCGGCGGCGGCTGTGACGACCGGTATCGAGATCGCGATCGATCTGGCCGAACTGGGCTGGGACGGATCCAGCCCGATCAAGCTGACGGGCTGGCTCAATTCCAGCGGGCACGATGCGATCTCGAACCAGGTGATCGGCGGCATCCCCGCCGCGCCGACTGGTCCGACGGCCGGCCTTGGCGAGCCACGGAACGTGGACCTCAGCGGCATCGACGGTCAACAGTACGTCGTGCTCTTCACCCCCGGTCCGACACGCTGCAATGCCGCCGACGTGGCACAGTTGGGCGGCACCGGCGGCCCGGATGGAATCAACACCGTTGACGATCTCATCTACTTCCTGACGCAGTTCTTCGCGGGCAACGCGAGCGTTGCCGACATCGCGATGCTGGGCGGTGGCGCGGGCCAGGACGGAATCATCACGGCTGACGACCTGGTCTTCTTCCTGTCGCAGTTCTTCTCGCCGTGCAACCCCTGATCTGACGAGCGGTGCAGGTCGGGACTGATGCTGACACACAACCAAGGCCCCGGGTTCAAGCCCGGGGCTTTTTCGTTGCGTTCGCGAGCCTGTCGAGCACCTGGGCCGCGGTCGTTCGCACAAGCTCCGGCTCTGCTTCATCAGCGACGAGGGCCTGGACACGGGCGAGGAGGCCCGGGAGTTCGTGCTTCGCCAGGGCATTGCCCGCCAGGATCAGGGCATTGCGCTTGAGCATGTCGAGCCGGGCGCGGCGCATGGCGGAGTCGTGCATGGCGCCGGCACGGTCGGCGGGCGTCCAGCCGAGCAGGTCGAGCAGGTGGATGGCGGTGCGGCGCGGGGCGTAGGCGGGGTTGATCGGTGCGTCGGGGAGCGCTGCCCGCGGCGAGTTGTGCGGGCAGACTTCCTGGCAGATGTCGCAGCCGAAGAGCCAGTCGCCCATCGGCGCGTGCAGTTCGGGCAAGATCGGGGCACGCTGCTCGATCGTGAGGTAGCTGATGCAGCGCGAGGCGTCCACGCTGTACGGTGTGATCGCGTCGGTCGGACAAGCATCGATGCAGCGGGTGCAGGTGCCGCAGTGATCGTCGACGGCCTCCTGCTCTGGCGGGATAGGCAGGCGGAGCGTGGAGATGACGCCCCCGAGAAGGAACCAGCTCCCGACGCGCGGGTGGATCACGAGTGTGTGCTTGCCGGTCCAACCGATGCCGGCGCGTGCGGCGTGCTCGCGTTCGAGGACCAGGGACATGTCCACGAAGGCGCGGAACTTGAAGCCCGGATGCTCGCCGGTCAGGCGGTCGCGGAGTTCGTGCGTGCGGCGCTGGATGACCTGGTGATAGTTGCGGCCGCGGGCGTAGCGGGCGATGCGTCCTGCGGGATGGGCGGGATCGGCGGGCGGATCGGCATGGCCGCGCGGGGCGTACTGGTCGGCAACGAGGATGATGGACTGAGCACCGGGGACGAGCCGGGCGGGGTCGAGGCGCGTGTCAAGGTCTTCGGCGAGGTAGGACATCTCGCCGTGCTTGCCGGCGGCGAGCCAGCGCTCGATGTGTTTGCGGTGCTCCGAAGGGCGGACATCGCAGATGCCTGCGAGGGCGAAGCCCAACTCGCGGGCGTGCGAGAGGACGCGGCGGGAGACGGCGAGATCGGCGGCCGCGCTCACGCGACGCCGGCGGCGGCGCGGGGTGAGGCCGCGGCCGACCAGCCGACGAGGGTCTTGATGGCCTCGGGGAGCACGGCGTCGATCGGGTCGAGCCCGCCGAGCCAGGCCCGGTCCCACTCGATAACGGCCGGACCGGCGAAACCGGAGTCCTGGGCGGCCGCGACGGCGCGGCGGCACGGAACCGTGCCTGTGCCCAGGCGGACGGGCATGCCCGCGGACCAGTCCGACAGTCGCAGGGCCATCAGCGAGCGGCCGACGGCGTTGAGGGCGGCCTCGGGCTGCTCGCCCGCGGCGGCGGATTCGGCTGTGTTGAAACAGACGCCCAGCAGCGGGTGGTTAGCGCGGTCGAGGACTTCCATCGCGTCGGCGGCCTTAGCGAACGAGCCGGCCATCTCCAGCATGACGCGGACGCCCGTGCGATCGGCGTGGTCGGCGACCTTATAGAGCCGGCCGGCGATGCGTTCGATGGCGTCGATGCGACGCTCGGAGGCGGGGAGCTGGAAGCCGAAGACGCGGACGAGCGGGCATTCAAGCGAGCCGGCGAGATCGATGGCGCGGCGGGCGGCCCGGACGGCCTTCTCCGTGTCGGAGATCACGTTGCCGATGACCGGCGGGAAAATCGGCTCGTCGAACGAGCAACCGGTAGCGATCGATGCGATGTGGACACCGAGGTCGCTGAACATGCGCCGCGTCTTCTCCGGCGCGGTGAGCGCCGGGTCGCAGGCGAACTGGCGCGAGCCGTCGCCGAAGGTGCGCAGCTCAACAGCGGTGTAACCCCAGCGGGCGGCAGCGGGGGCGATCTGGTCGAGCGTCCAGTCAGGGCAAGCGACGGTGCTGAAGGCGGGTGTAATCATGGAATCGCCGAGAGGGGCACGCGGCGGGCCAGCGGCGGTGTGCCGCTGGTCCCGTGCGCCTGATGGTAAGGAATCCGGTCGCAAGGTCAAACCCCAGCATGGACGCGAACCGACCGCACAGGCCGCAAAGTTGAACGCGCGGACCACCCGATCGTCGGGCCGCCGGTGGCCGCGGAAGGGGGCGAATCGGACCTTTGACTGACCGGACGCTCGCTCGGAGGGACTGAGCGGCCGGTTGGAGTGCCCCATGTTCAGCAGCGGAACCACCACGCGGACCGGCAAACGGACAGCGTCGGTGATCGCCGGCCTTGTGGCTTGCGGGCTGGTCGGCGCATGTGCGCCGAGCGCCCGGGACCAGTTCATCGCGTCGCAGCAGACGACGGTGCGGGCCGAACTGGCGAACGAGCCGACCGCACCGGTGATGCTGGTGAGAGTGGCGAGCGACGGAACGCAAACTGCTCACGTTATGGCCGACCCCTGAATCGAGCACGAGTGCCTGTGCCCCGGCGCCGGCGAGTTGCCCGGCGACCCACGCCGACGGGTGCCGCCGCGCCGGGCGCAGGTTCTTTGATCCTTGCGATGTTGAGACCGCTACTTGCCGTCGCCCCATCTGAAGGCGGATGCGCCGATGGCGTAACCAGCTAATCCCATGGCGATGAGAACGCCCCCCGGCAACAGCATGTCTTGAATCTGAAAGCCCTGCCAGAGCGCGCCGCTGACCACCTGATTGGCCCACTTGAAGGGGCTGAGGTTGCTGAGCGGCTTCATGATGCCGCGCATGAACATGATCGGGATCGATCCGCCGCCGATCAGGGCGAGCATCAGCAAAATCGCACGACCGAATCCGCCCGCAGCTGCCTCTGTGCGGCACACGCCCGCCAAGAGCATCATGACGCCGACGAATCCGAAGGAGCACAAGAACATCGCCAGAAGCAGCATGGTCGGATCGCGCAGCGTGAGCTTGCCGATGGCCAGACCAAATCCGATGACAAACAACTGCACGAGGATGCACGCGATGAAGCAGGCCAGCGCCTTGCCGAGTAGGATGTCCGAGCGCGAGAGGGGTGACGTGGTCAGCCGCATGAGCGTTCCCGCGGTGCGCTCGGAGGCGATGCCGGTGCCGAACGAGATCACGCAGCCCATCAGGCCCCAGACGATCCCTTGCGGAAACGAGATCTCGAACGAGTTGAATTTTTCGTCCGACCCCTCGGGCTTCACCTGCTCCATCGTGACCTTCACCGGCTGCCAGTTGAACCCTTCCTGCTTCTTGCCCGGCTCCGCTGCGTCCTTGCGCCCCCACTCCTTCTTGGCCAGGCCGTCCATCGCCGAGAACATCGTGGTGAAGAGCCCCTTGGTCAGCGGATCGATTTCAGTCGATTCGGAGACGGATTTGCGCGCTGAATCCAGCGTGCCCGTGAGCTTGGAAGGATCGTTGAAGGTCCTGCTCATCTGCCGAAAGCCGATCTCGTTGAGCTTGCCTTCGAGCAGGCCCGCTTCGGCTGTTCGCGAGGGATTGACGATGCCGGTGATCTGCATCGCCTTGCCGGAGAACATGTTCTCGGCGGATTCCTGAAACCCCTTGGGGATGATCACAGCGGCAACGACGTCGTCCTTGCCCTTGCGGACAACCGTGAGCGCCTCGTCCCTGGAAGCGACATCGGAGATCGCCAGCGATTCCGATGCCTTGAGATCGGACACGAACGCGATCGATGCAGGTCCACCATCCTCATTGAGCAGGAGAACCTTCATCTTGTTCGGCGCATCGCCCTTTTCGGCGGGGGCGAAGATGAACCCGAACAACAAGGCGATCAGGAGGGGGAAGACAAACGTGAAGAACGCCGCGATGCGGTCGCGCATCAGCAGCTTGAGGTCCTTCATCGCCATGGCCCAGATTGCCGCCATCAGTCGCGCAAGCTCCTTCCCGTCAGCGTCAGAAAGACTGACTCCAGATTGGATCGTTCAATGTGCACACCCGTGAGCGACTCGGCGCCGGGCCCGGACATCACGCGCGAGAGTTCGTGCAGCGGGTCATCGGTCACCAGTTTTTCATCCGCGTCGCCGCGCTGGAAGGTCACGGTGCTCTTGCCGCCGTGCCGCATCACGAGTTCATCCACCGTTCCGACTTCAAGTAGCTTTCCATGATCCATGATGGCCACACGGTCGCAGAGGCGCTGGGCCTCTTCCATGTAGTGGGTCGTGTAGACGATGGTGCGGCCGCGGCGCTGGAGTTCCTTGACAAAATCGAGGATGCTGTTGCGTGACTGCGGATCGACGCCGGCCGTCGGCTCATCCAGCAGCAGCAGCGGTGGGTCGTGGAGCATCGCCACCGCGAGGTTCAGGCGGCGTTTCATGCCGCCGGAGTATCCCTTCACGCGGTCCTTGCGGCGAGATTCGAGCCCGACATCGTTGAGGACCGCGGTGGAGCGGTCGGTAAGCGACTTGCCTGAAAGGCCGTAGAGCTTGCCGAAGAACTCCAGGTTCTCTTGCGCGCTCAAGTCGTCGTAGAGGGCCAGCGCCTGCGGCGCGACACCGATCTTGGCTCGCACGGCCGAATTCGTCGGCGTGCCGAAACCGCCGATGTCGATGCTTCCGGCGTCGGGAAGCAGCAGGCCGATGGCCATGCTGATGGTGGTGGTCTTGCCGGCGCCGTTGGGACCGAGCAGCCCGAAGACCTCGCCCTCCCGCACGTGCAGATTCAGCCCATCGACCGCCACGAGGTCGCCGAAATTCTTGCGGATGTCGGTGAGTCTGAGCATGGGGATCGAGCCGACGCCAGTGGTTCGGAAGCGCCGGAGGTGGATTGCAGTCTATCAGATGGCGGCCGGGGGTGCCGTTGCTCAGGCGGGCAGCTTCGCCAGCGTGCGTTCGACCTGCGACCACGTCTGTTGGATCCGCTCTGGGGAGAGGTTGAACTCGAGGCCGGCCGCGGCAAAGAGCTCGGGCAACGGGCGCGAGCCGCCGAGGGCCAGTCCCTTTTTGTATCCGGCGATAGCCTCGGCGGCGTTGCGCTCGTACGCGGCGAACATCTGCAGCGCGCCGAGTTGGGCGATGCCGTACTCGATGTAATAGAACGGTGCGGTGAAGAGGTGCAGCTGGCGATGCCACATCGAGCGCTTGTACTGCTCGATGCCGGACCAATCGACCGCGGAGCCGAAGCGGTCAAGCAATGACACCCAATGGTCGTTGCGTTCGTCGCGTGTGTGGCCCGGATGGGTGTAGATCCAGTGCTGGAACTGATCGATCGTCGCGATCCACGGCAGGATGGCGGCGAGCTGCTCCAGGTGAACGCGCTTGGCGCGGGCCGCGTCGGCTGCGGTGTAGAACTCGTCGAGGAACGGGTAGCTCGTCAACTCCATGCTCATACTGGCGACCTCGGCGAACTCGAGGGGGATCTCCGAGCGGTAAGCGAGCAGCGGGTCCTGGCGCGAGAGCATGGAGTGGAAGGCGTGCCCCGCCTCATGAACCATCGTTTCGACATCGCGCTGCACGCCCGCGGCGTTCATAAAGATGAACGGCACGCGCTTGCGGTCGCGCATGGCCTGGTAGCCGCCGGGCGCCTTGCCCTTGCGGGTGTCGAGGTCGAGACACTCGAGGCCGTCGATGCCGGCGCAGAGCTGCGTGAACAACTCACCCAGCGACGGGTCCATGCGGTTAAAGAGCCTCTTCGAACGCGCGACCAGGTCGGCTCCGTCGGTGAACGGGCGGAGCGGTGCGCGCCCCTTGACATCCACCGCAAGATCCCACGGGCGGAGCTTGTCCACGCCGAGCGAGCGGCGGCGTTCCTCGTTGAGGGCGCGTTGCGCCGGGACTACGTGCTGCTCCACACCCGTGGCGAAGGCGTGGCAGTCCTCGGGCGTGTAGTCGAAGCGACGCTTGGCCTTGTGGATGTAGTCGCGGTAGTTGGCGAAGCCGGCGTTCAGAGCGCAGCGGTGCCGCAGCTTGATCATCTCGTCGTAGATGCGGTCGAACGCGTCACGATCGGCCGATCGCCGCTCAGCGACCGCCCGCCACGCCTCCTCGCGGGTGGCGCGGTCGGTTTCTTCCTGATACCGGCCCATCAGCGGCATGGTCTTTTCTTCGCCGCGGAACTGAACGGTCATGGCGCCGCTGACCTGCTGGAATTCCTGCTCCAGCTTGGCCAGCTCGGTTTCGAGCGGGATGTTCTCGGGGCGGAAGAGTTCCACGCCCAGGCGTGTGTCGCGGAGCAGCACGCGGTAACGCTCGGCGTTCAACTGCGCGGCGAGCGGCGAGCCGGCGATCTTCTTGTCGAGGTCGAATGATGCCTGCTTGAGCTGCGGCTGCACGTGCTCGACGAAATCCAGGTACGCCTTGGTCACCGATGGGTCGTCGGTGTGGCAGGTCATGTTGATGTGCAGGACACTGCCGGTCTCGCTCACGGCGGCGTCGAGTTCGCTTCGGTCGAGGATCAGGCGTTCCAAGTCCGCCGCGGTCTTGAGCGGGCGGGCGTTCAACTCGTCGTAGAGCGAGCGCAGGTTGTCCCAGTTGGAGGCGTCGAGGTTCGCTGGGATGGCGGTAGAGGCGGGCGTGAACGGCGCGAGCATGAAACCCCCTGCGTTCGAGCGTGCGACGGCATGGTAGATGCGCAGCCCTGCTTAATCGGGCAGCTTGATGGGCGGAGCGGCGTTGGCCACAGCGGCGGTGATTCGAATTCCGATTTCGAGGAACATAATCAGTGCGATATGCAGCCCGCCAATCGCGAAGACGTCGCGGCGGTCGGCCTTGAAAAGGATCAGCACGCTGCCCGCATAGGCGAGAACCGCCAGCAACACCTTGATCAGCACGCCGATCACGGGCACAGGAACTTCGACACTGACCCCTAGCCACGCGGCACTCACGGCCACGAACATACGCCCCGCGGCGTAGTCGAGCCGGCCGATCTTCTGCTCCAGCAGCTTGGCCGCTAGCAACACCGCGACCACACCTGTGCCGGTATGGAGCAGCACGTTGAACGCCACCACGACGATGGAACCCGCGACATACCAGAGCGAGGCACTCGATGGCTTGGCCGCCATCATCCCCGTCAGCACCATAGCGCCGACCGCCAGGACCGTGCCGATCACCATGAGCGTCTTCGGCCCCGGCCCGCCGGGCTCCGAGAGGATCGTCGGGTCAGGCTCGGCCTCGGCGTGCTCTTCCCCCACTTCGACTTTGCGCGCCGTGCTGGCCCGCATGTCATACCCGCACTCCAAACAGATCACCGCACCGGGCGCAAGCGGCTTGCCACACTTGGGGCACGGCTCAGAGCCGGGCCCGTCCAGCAGCGAGCCCTTGTCGGTCAGGCTCGGCTTCTTGGGTTCCTCGGGCTCGATGTCGTAGGGGTTGGTCACGGTCAACTCCGAACGGAGGGTGGGGCGTCAGCGTGCGGCACGCACGGCGGGGCGTCCGCCGCTGAGGAAAAACTCCATCAGATCGTGTCCGTGCTCGATGTGCAGGTCGGCCTCGTGGGCGTCGCGCTCGCAGTACGCCCCGGTGCGGTGGGCGTGAACGAACGATCCCGCCATCGCGATCGGCACGGGCGTGTCGTCGTGCTTTCGCGTGCTGATGAGGGTGTAGTGGTCAGGAAGGATGAGTATCCGCCAACCCTGTGCTTTGGGGTCGGTCGCCGCATCGCCGAAGGTCTGGAGCTTCTGAAGGATTGGCCCGACCACGTGCTCGTCGATCGCTTCGATCGCCGCGAGCTTGGTCTTCCAGTCCCCCTGGTGGCTCGCCTCGTCGGGGCTTTCGATGTGGCAGCAGACGATGTCGTACTCATCGAGCGCATCGACCGAGTAGCGCCCCTGATTGATGTAGCTGGTGTCGTGGTAGCTGGTGACCCCGGGAACATCCAGCCGGTCCCACCCGATCAGATTCGCGATGCCTGCGAGGAGGTCCACGGCGGTGATCATCGCGCCGCGCAGGCCGAACCGTTCCTGAAACGACGGCATCGCCGGACGCGTTCCGTGTCCCCAGATCCACGCCATGTTCGCCGGGCGCTTGCCCGCGGCGACTCGAGCCTTGTTGACTGGATCGGTCGGCAGAAACTCCAGCGAAAGCTCCATCAGTCGGGCCAGCACGTCCGCCGAAGCGGCGTTGGCGCCACTGAGATGGGGAATCCACTTGGCCCACGGCTGCCGCGGAATCTCGTGTGGCGGCGTAGAGGTCATGCCCTGGTACGACCGGCCCGATGAATCCACGAGAATGTTGCGGTAGCTCACGCCGTGGTGCAGGGCGAGCGTGCGGCAGAGTTCCGGCTCTTTCTTCTTCCAATACTCGAACAACCCCGCCGCGATCGGCCGGGCCTCGACCTCGTCGATCGCTCCCGCCGAGTGATCGAGCATCAGCCCCGCATCGGCCGTCCCCTCGGCTCCGACGGTCACAAGGTTGGTCCGGAAGATCCAGTCCTGCGGTCCCGTGTTGATCCCCAGTGCCGCGGCCTCCAGCGGCGCGCGCCCGGTGTGGTAGATCCTCGGGTCATAGCCCAGCAGGCACATCGTGCAGACATCGGAGCCTGCCGCCCATCCTTCAGGAGTGGTGCGTGCAGTGCCGAGGCGCCCCATGCGGGCCACGGCGTCCATGTGCGGGGTGTGCGCCGCCTCGAATGGCGTGCGTCCGTCCAGTTGCGGCAGGGGCTTGTCGCCACCTCCGTCGGCAATGATCACGGCGTACTTCACGGGCGGACGGTAGGACGCGGCGGCCCCGGATGATCTGGTACACTCGGGCCAATGGCCCGCCCGTTCGATCCTAATTCCGTCGCACCGCCGGGTGCAGGCATCTTCGGTCTGCCCGACTCGCGCGATGATGCTCACATCGTCATCCACGGCGTGCCGTTCGATGCCACGCAGTCCTATGGCGTCGGGGCTGCCAACGCCCCCGAGGCGATCCGGCAGGCTTCCCTGCAGGTCGATCTCTTTGATCGACAATTCGGACGCATCTACGAGCAGGGTATCTGCCTTCTTCCCGTCTCGAAAGAACTCGCTCGCCTCTCGAAATCCACGCGCAAGCTCGCCGCCCCCCTGATCCGCAAGGCCGGCGCCGACCCTCGCGACAACAAGCCCGTCAAGCAGATCAACGCCGCGTGTGAGAAGGTCGCTGAGATCACGTACACCACGGCCTGGTCGATCCTCGCGCAGGGCAAGGTCCCCGGTCTCATCGGCGGCGACCACTCCACCTCCATGGGCCAGATCCGCGCATGCGCTGAGTACGTGCAACGCCTGCAAGGGGGCATGCGCGTCAGCCCGCGCGATGCCGGGCTAGGCATCCTCCAGCTCGACGCCCACATGGACCTGCGCCCGAGCTTCCAGGGCTTCAAGTACTCCCACGCCTCGATCATGCACAACGTGCTGGCGGAAGTCCCGGCCGTCACCAAGCTCGTACAGGTCGGCGTGCGCGACTTCGGCGAGATCGAGTTCGACGCCGCCCGCTCACACCGCGGCCGCGTGACGACGCATTTTGATCAGGATTGGGCCGAAGCCCTCGCCGACGGAGCCAATCTCTCGCGCCTCATCGGCGAGGCCCTCAAACCCCTGCCGTCCTCCGTCTATGTCACTTTCGACATTGATGCGCTCGAGCCTTCGCACTGCCCCTCCACCGGCACCCCTGTTCCCGGCGGTCTCTCCTTCGCCCAGGCGGCGATGCTGCTCATGGCCCTGCGTGATTCAGGTCGCACGGTCGTTGGCTTTGACCTGGTGGAAGTCTGCCCCTGCGGCCGCAGTCCGGACTGGGACGCCGCCGTCGGCGCCCGGGTGCTGTACAAGCTCTGCGGCGCGGCGGCCGCCCGCCAATAGGCCCAAGGACCGGTAAGCTGGCAGTCCGGCCCCCGCTCCGAACAATTCCGTACACTTCCCACCCCCCACCCCCTCGGCCCTTACGCCGACAGCAAGGAACCCGCGTGGATCAACGTACAGACGAGCAGCTCGTGACGGCCTACCGGTCCGGGGAAACCGGGGCGCTGGAAATCCTCATCCGGCGCTACCACGACGACCTGATGCGGTTCCTGGTCCGCCTGACGGGTGAGAAGAACAACGCCGCCGACGTCTTCCAGGAGACGTTTCTCCAGATTCACCTTTCTTCTGGGACCTTCGACGCAACCCGCCGGTTCAAACCGTGGCTTTTTACGATTGCCGCGAACAAAGCCCGGGACCTCCTCCGTAAGAACACCCGCAGGCGAACCTTCGACCTCTCGGCTCCCATCTCTGGGGGGAGAGGCTCCGGGGACGGTGAGGGACGCACGTTCGTTGACCTGTTGGAGGTCGGCGAAATCGGCCCCGGTGAGTCGGTCGGTCTGCGGGAGCGGGACGCGATGGTGCAGCGAGCCGTATTGGAGTTGCCCGTCACGCTCCGCGAGGTTTTGTTGTTGGCCTATTTCCAGAAAATGAGCTACAGCCAGATCGCCGACGTTCTGGAGATTCCGCTCGGGACAGTGAAGAGCCGCTTGCACGCCGCCGTCGCGGCATTCGCCCGCAAGTGGCAGACCGTCAGCAAAGGACAGTTCTCAAATTGATCGTTTCGAATCCGACACCTCTTGGAAGTGAGTTGACGACAGCATGATGCGTGACGAGTCGGATATTTCGAAGCAAGTGAGCGACCAGCTCTGCCCCATGAGCCAAGCGGCGCTCGACGCCCTGATCGATGCCGGGTTCGACCTCTCCAAAGTTCCCGGACCGGACCAGGAACGCTGCCGCGTCGCGGCCAAGCTTCTCGGCCTTCTCGGCGAGTCGGAGCCCGCGACTTCCACCGCGGACGACCTCTGCCGCGCCACGATGCAGCGCGTGCTCGCATCGCAGGCCGTGGTTGATACTCGCGCCGAGGACGAGCGTCTCTGCCCCGAGGATGATGACGCCCTTGAAGCGCTGGTCGGCGCCAAGCTCGATGCACGCCACGTCGCCGGCGGCATGCGCACCCGCGCGGCCAATCAGATCAAACTCCTCGGATTGCTGGACGTCTCGGCGGAATCCCGGGCCGAACTGGATGCATCGCGCGATCAACTGATCAGCGCCACGCTCGTCCGCGTGCAGCAGTCGATCGGCGTCGAAGAGGCCCGCATGCGTCTGGAGCCCGCCGAAATGGGATCCCGCCGCTTCCGCATTGCTGACTTCGCATCGCTCGCGGCGCTGCTGCTCATCGGCACCGCCGTCATCTGGCCGACCCTCGGCTTCGCCCGCGAAAAGGCCCGCCAGACCGCCTGCTTGAGCAACCTCGGCGCGATCGGCCAGGCCTTGGGCCTCTACGGCTCGGGCAACCGCGATTCGCTCCCCATGGCCTCGGCGTCGATCGCCGGCGTGCCGTGGTGGAACGTCGGCCGCAAAGAAGAGTCCAACTCCGCCAACTACTACACCCTCAAGCACCAGAAGTACGTCGGCCTCGAGCAGATGGCCTGCGGAGGCAATCCCACCGCCTGCCGCTCCTGCGAAGACGAACAGGCCCGCGACTGGCGCTGCTTCGAGGAAGTCTCGTACTCCTTCCAGAACCTCTTCGCCAGCAAGCGCCCCACGCTCGTGCAGGCACAGGTCTTTGCCGTCGCTGTCGATCGCTCTCCGGTCATCGCCCGGGCCCGCCGCGGCGAGCGCGTCGTCTACGCCAACGAGAACTCCTTCCATCACGGCGGCCGCGGGCAGAACATCCTCATGAGCGACGGCCGCGTGCAATGGGCGACGTCCCCCGTCCTCGCCAGCGGCGACAACATCTGGCTCCCCAGCAAGATCGAGCAGCTTCTCAAGCTCGCCGAGAACTACGCCCGCACCGGCACGTGTCAGCCGCTCCAGGGTGTGGAAGAGCCCGACGGCCCCGAGGACAGCTTCCTCTGCCCGTAATGAGAGCAAGCCTCCTTCCGATTCTGTTTCCGCGGGCATACCGAACAAAGCCCCGAGAGGCTTTACCACTCGCCCGCCCCCGCCTAACATCCCGACCCTACCGGCATCCGCCGCGTGGGACGGAGTCCGCCATGAGCAAGAACAAGCCCCACAAGGGTCTGCTGAAGCGCGTCCGGGTCAGCAAGACCGGTCTGGTCAAGCACAAGAGCGCCAACAGCAAGCACCTTAAGAGCAGCAAGGGCCCCAACCGCCTGCGCCGCCTGCGCAAAGACAAGTTCGCCTCCAACGCCGAGGCCGGCGCGCTCGAGCGTCAGCTCCACCGCCGCCTGCGCGGCCGCGACGAGGACCGGGCGACCATCCGCAAGAGCCCGTCCCCCGCGCAGACCAAGGCCGCCAAGAAGGCTAAGGCCGACCTCGAGGCCAAGTACCCCACCAAGTAACGATCCACGTTCGTCGCCACGTTCATCGGCGACCACGCACCGGCCCCGCTGAGCGATCAGCCGCGGGCCAACGCTCGTCGGGACCTAAGCAGCGATCGGGTGTACCGACCGCTCCCCGCCGGGGCAATCAGGAGGTGGCCACATGCCACGCGTTCGTAAAGGCGCTGCTCGCGCCCAGGCACGTAAGCGAGTTCTGAAGCAGGCCCGCGGCTACTTCGGCTCGCGTTCCAAGCACAAGTGGCTCGCCAAGCTCGCCATCATCCAGGCCGGCTGGTACGCCTACCGCGACCGCCGCAACTTCAAGCGCGACATCCGCGCCCTGTGGATCTGCCGCCTCACCGCCGCCTGCAAGATGCGCGGCACGCGCTACAGCGTCTTCATGAACGGCGTCAAGAACTCCGGCATCGCCCTCAACCGCAAGATGCTCTCCGAGCTGGCGATCAACGATCCCAAGACCTTCGACGAGATATGCAATCGCGCCGTCAAGGCCTCCAAGGCCCACCAAGCCTCGGCCGCGGCGTGATCCGCTGATGGTTTCTGCAAGTCCTCACACACGCCCGGTGCGCCAAGCACCGGGCGTTTTTCATACAATGACTCTCAACGGAGACGCGCGATGAACGGCTGGTGGGTCACCGATGTGATCAATCTCCACGGTGTGCCCTTCCTGATCTCCTGGGTCTTCTGGATCATTTTCTCGATCGTGCTGCACGAGTTGGCCCACGGCTGGGCCGCCATCCGCTGCGGCGACCGCACGCCGATCGAACTGGGCCACATGACCTGGAACCCCATCGTCCACATGGGCATCCCCAGCCTCGTGGTCTTCGCCATCGTCGGCATCACCTGGGGCGCCATGCCCGTCAACCCGGCCCGTTTCCGCGGCCGCTACGATGACGCCTTCGTGGCCA
>JBOHNM010000112.1:0-14060 GCA_050730675.1 Phycisphaerales bacterium
TCATTGAGTTCCTGACGGCCAAGGACACGCCCGCCGCCTCCTCGCAGCCTGTTCAACCCGCACCACTCGTCCCGGTACGCCCCGCCGCACCGCCAACGCAACCGCAGGCCGCGGCCGGGCCCACGACACCCACCCGCATCGACCGCGTTGATCGCCTGGAAGCACTCTCCTGTGCCAAGTGCAAGAGCATCAACGTCCAGGTCATCTACGCCCGCGACTACTGCCTCAAATGCGCCGAGTGCAACAAGTTCTCATCACTCGCCTACACCTGCCCCCTCTGCGGCAAGCACGCCACCATCCGCAAGGACGACCCCGCCTACTACCGCGACTGCGATCACGCGGACGGTTGCCGCAAACAGACAGTCTTCTCGCGTGCAGAGTGAGGAGGCTCGGCTCGGCCTCCGCTGCCTTGAGCCGGGACGGCGACTGAGTCCATCAGTGAATTTGTTCTGTGTTCCGGAAGCTGGAGGCTGGACGCAAGCGACTGAGTCCATCAGCGAGTGTCGTCACGCGAACGCCACACAACATGACGTACCGAACCCAATCATCACCCCAACCAATAGCGGTCTATGTTCGATCGAAATTTGGCTGACAAAAACCTATTGACAACTCAGATATTTGGTGTACATTCCCCGCATGTCCACCGTACAGCCCATCCCGACCGCCTCTACGAGCCCCGACCGTCAGGGAGCGGGTTCTCCGTTTTCGGCCCCTCCACTGGTCACTCCCTCTCTGGTCATTGGTCACTCGCCCACCCTCCCCACCCTCCCCGCCCTCACCCCCGACCAAGACCGCCTCTTCGAAGCCCTCGCCAAGGGCCAAACCTCACCTTCTGAACTCGCCGCCACGCTTGGTCTCCCCGTCCGCCACATCCTCACCCTCCTCGCCACTCCAGAGATCACCTTCCATCTCCAGGTCCTCGAGTCCGCCATCGACTACCTGGCCCGACACACCACCCGCCTCCGCCACGCCCTCGCCTTCAAGTCCCTCGAATCCGCGCTGGACGCCGCAGCCGCCAAGGACAACCCCGGCGAGATCCGCCGCATCGCCACGCTCCTGCTCAAGCCCACACCGCCCCTCCCCGACCCCGAGGCCGAGCAGGCCGAACGCGCCGAGCGCCTCACCAAGCACCGCCGCGCCGTCAAACAAGACGCCAAGTCCGAGCAGCAAGACGCCGAGTACACCGCCCTCGCGCGGCCATGGTCACGCGTTCATTCCAACCCCGTGCCACCGACCGCTTGTCCTCAACCGGTCGGTGCTCAACGCCCGCGCCGTCCAATGCACAAGCCGCGCCCGCAACTCCGCACGCGCCCGATACGAGCCCGGCGGGCGGCCGCCAGCCCGGGCCCATGACACCCAACATCACGACACAACCCGCGACGCCGCCCGCACCCGCCGCCCCCGCACTACACACGCCGTCTCATCACTCACCACTCATCACTCACCACTCCCAAACCCCCGCCCAGCCCCGCGCCGCCTGAAGCCCGCATTCTCCGCTTCATCCTTCTGCCTTCTGCCTTCAACCTTCCGCCTTTGTTGAAATCCCCCGCGGCCCCGCCGCGCTTTGTCCACGCGCTCTTTGATAACTGCAGATTCATCGATTTCGACGCGGCGGTAGCTTCGAGGCGCCCGACGGAGGCGGGCGATCGCCGCTCGGGGGCGGCTGCCAGAGAGCAGCGTCACGATTCGCGGCGGCACGGTCACGGCCAGTGGTGCGGCTCAGAGCACCCGGCGGCGGCGGTGGGCGAGCGCACCGGCGAGGGTCAGGAGCGCGGCCGCGGCGGGGGAAGGGACGACGAAGGTGACGTTGTTGTTGGGGTCACCGGTGATGCGCTGGGCCCAGAAGCGGCCGAAGAGTTCGTTGTTTCCGCCGAGGTCGAGCCAGGCGGTGGGGGCGAAGTACTGGGCGTGGATCTCGGCGTTCTGGGAGAAGTTGGTGGTGCGCGTGGTGTTGACGTTGTTGCCGAAGCCGCCGACGAGGATGCGGGCGCCGCCGTTGTGACCGGGATTGGCGCCGAAGGTGAGATTGTTGTTGGGATCGAAGTTGCGGTCGATCTGGAGGATGGTGGCGTCGGTGACGTTGATGGTGACGTTCATGCCCATGGAGAGGTTGCGGATGTCGTAGGTGCCGGCGAGGAAGTTGACGACGGCGTTGTCGTTGAAGCGCATGTCTCGATAAGCGCCGGGAGAGAGGGTCTGGGGGCTGGGGAGGCCGCCGGAGCCGTTGACGGTGAGGTCGGCCGCTCCGTTGGTGAGTGCGCGGTTGGGCGTGAAGGGGAGAACGGGAAGGTTGGGGGTGTCGATGATCGGACCGGTGAAGGGGATGTTGCCGTCGGGGTAGCCGACAGTGTCGGGGTTGGGGTTGTTGACAGTCGCGCCGAAGCTGGCATTGACGGCGTTGGCGTAGAGGTAGTAGAAGATGTCGGCGGCGTCGTCGGCACGGACGTTGTGGGCGACGGCCTGGGAGCCGGGTGACATGATGCCGCGGGCGCTGGTGCCGAAGCTGAGTGCGAAGCCGGTGGGGGAGCGGTCGGCGTAGTTGACGCCGATGTTGCCGCCGTAGATGCGACCCGAATCTGTGGCGGGAGTGCCGCCCTTCCAGACCAATTCGTCGTAGGCGAACAGGACGTAGGAGTTGATGTCGCGCGAGACCGGGGGCGGCGCGGGCGGCGGGAAGGCGGGCGCGACGGCGGCGGGCATGGCGAAGGCCACGGCGGCGAGTGCGAGAATGATTGTGCGTCCCATGGGGCTCTCTCTCCTGCGCGGGGGTGCCGGGCGGTTGCCCGGGGCCGGGGACGGGCGGTCAGGCCCGGTCCGGCAGAAGAAGTATGACACGCGGACGTGGCAAGGCCAGCCGGGAGCCCGGGAATCGAGGGATTCAGAGTATCGGGCGGTGATTTTGGCTGGATTTCGAGGATCGCCGCCGGGCAGAGTGCCAGCGGCGATTGATTCTCGAGGCACAGAACGCAAAACGCCCCGGCGGTTGCCGGGGCGAGTGGGGATCGAGAAGGGGCGGTTGGGTGTCAGTTGGCGCGACGGCGGCGGAGGCCGACGATGCCACCCAGGCCGAGGAGCGCGGCGGCGCCGGGCGTGGGGACGGTGAAGTTGAGGGACCAGCCGGCGATGATGCCATCGTCGCCGCTGTTGAAGTCGACGACGAAGAGCTGCCAGACGCCGTCGGGACCGCCGCCGCCGAGGGTGGCGGCGAGGGACGTGCCGTAGGGGCCGGCGGGTGCGGGTGCGGGCAGGTCGTTGAACCAGTCGTCAGCGCCCGGAAGGAACGTGCCGCTGGAGAGAGCGCCGCTGGTGGGGAGCATCGCACCGGCGAGATCGTCGAAGGTCCAGGTCCACGAGCCGCCGGTGCTGCCGCCAGCTCCGGAGAACAAGAGGACGTTGGCGCCGTTCGGCGCGACCAGCAGGGCCGCGAAATCGTCGGGGAAGGTGTGGATGACCTCGCTGAGCGTCACTGTGACGGCGGTCGCGCCGGTCATGCCGGCGACCGTGATCGCCGCGTTGCCGGTGCCGTAAGGCGTCGCCGGGCCGGAATCGTTGATGATGATGCCGCCGGCGCTGGTGAAGATGTCGGCCGAGGCGGCGGACGTCATCCCGGCGACCGCGACGAGCGCGCAGAGCGAAGTACGGGTACTCATTGACAGGGTCATAGCTCTCTCTCTCCGAGCCTTTCGGCTCAATCTCCCCGGATCTGCCGCGGCACAGTCGCGCTCATCCCGAGTGAACAGAGACTACAGCCGGGCAAGTGCAATTGCAAGTAATTGCGCTAAGAAATGCGCTGCGCGAGTGCCATTCCCCAGCTTAACACGCGGGTGTGTCAGGTGAATTACCAGCTTCGCATGGGGACGTTGAGCGATTGGCGGTCGGCGCACTCTCGGGCTTCGGGGTAGCCGGCATCGGCGTGGCGGAAGACGCCCATGCCGGGGTCGTTGGTGAGGACGCGCTGGAGGCGGGCCGCGGCCTCGGGAGTGCCGTCGGCGACGATGACCTGGCCGGCGTGCTGGGAGTAGCCGATGCCGACGCCGCCGCCGTGGTGGAAGGAGGCCCAGGAGGCGCCGGAGGCGACGTTGACGGCGAAGTTGAGGATGGCCCAGTCGCTGATGGCGTCGGAGCCGTCCATCATGCCCTCGGTCTCGCGGTTGGGCGAGGCGACCGAGCCGCAGTCGAGATGGTCGCGGCCGATGACGATGGGGGCCTTGACGCGGCCGGAGCGGACGAGGTCGTTGAAGAGGAGGCCGGCCTTGGCGCGTTCGCCCTGGCCGAGCCAGCAGATGCGGGCGGGGAGGCCCTGGAACGCGATGCGCTCGCGGGCCATCTTGATCCAGCGGTGGAGGCCCTCGTGGGCGGGGAAGAGCTTGAGGAGTTCGTCGTCGGTGGTGTAGATGTCCTGCGGGTCGCCGGAGAGGGCGACCCAGCGGAAGGGGCCGCGGCCAACACAGAACTGCGGTCGGATGTACTCGGGGACGAAGCCCTTGAAGGCGAAGGCGTCGTGGAAGCCCTGGTCGTAGGCGCGCTGGCGGATGTTGTTGCCGTAGTCGAAGGTGATGGCGCCGCGGTTCTGGTGGGCGACCATGAGGCGGACGTGCTTGGTCATGGTGGAGAGCGAGGCGGCCTCGTACTCGCGGGGGGAGACGCGGCGGAGGATCTCGGCCTCGTTCTGCGTCAGTTCCTCGGGGACGTAGGACATGACGTCGTGAGCGCTGGTCTGGTCGGTGAGCACATCGATGTGGATTTTGCGGTCGAGCAGGCGCTGGAGGAGCTCGACGGCGTTGCACTCGACACCGATGGAGATCGCCTGCTTGGCGGCCTTGAGTTCGAGGGCACGGTCGATGGCGGCGTCGAGGTCGAAGGCGACTTCGTCGAGGTAGCGGTGCTTCTGGCGGCGGACCAGAGCGTTGCGGTCGGTGTCGGCGATGAGGCAGGTGCCGCCAGCCATGACGATGGCGAGAGGCTGGGCGCCGCCCATGCCGCCGCAGCCGGCGGTGACGCAGAGCTTGCCGGCGAGCGAGCCGTGGAAGTGTCGGCGGCCGCACTCGGCGAAGGTCTCGTAGGTGCCCTGGACGATGCCCTGGGTGCCGATGTAGATCCAAGAGCCGGCGGTCATCTGGCCGTACATGATGAGCCCGGCGGCGGCGAGCTTGTCGAAGTGGGCCTGGGTGGCCCAAGCGGGGACGAGGTTGCTGTTGGCGATGAGGACGCGTGGGGAGTCGGTGGTGGTCTTGATGACGCCGACGGGCTTGCCGGACTGGACGAGGAGCGTTTCGTCGGGCTCGAGCTTCTTGAGGGACTCGACGATGGCGTCGAAGGCGGGCCAGGAGCGGGCGGCCTGGCCGCGGCCGCCGTAGACGACTAGGTGCTCGGGCTTCTCGGCCACGTCGGGGTTGAGGTTGTTCATGAGCATGCGCATGGCGGCCTCGGCCTGCCAAGTCTTGCAGGTTATCTGGTTGCCGCGGGGAGCGCGGACGACGCGGGAGGAGTGCGTGACGGACGGACGCACAGTTGTGGACTTGGCGGTGGAGGCAGTGGGGGGGCTGACTGACGGCATGGCGAGCATCCCTGGGCGGGGCCTGGGGGAGGCGTGTGGGCGCTTCCCTCGGCTACGTGTTTGTAGTGCGCGTGAGGTGAAAACACAAGGGGGGCTCGCGGCGCACCGCCGGTATATCGAAGATTGAACCCGAACGGGTGAGAAACAGCGGGGAGTGCGGGGTGGAATGGGCGTGGAATGCGGTGAATTCCGCAGATTCGGATTCGCGGTGGGGAAGGCTTGTGGTACACTTCCGGACTGCGCCGAGACCAAAGCAAGGTCGCTGAGGAGTCTCAGGGATCCAAGAGCAAGGCGCTCATCTCGATCAACTTCGCAATCGCTTCGATGTCTTCCGTGAGCGGCCGATCTTCGGTCAGCGGCTTGACCTTGCGGCGGATGATCTTGATCGCGCGTTCGACTGCTTCGCCGGACTTGAGCGGGCGGTGCTGCTCAATTCCTTGGGCCGCACAAAGCAATTCGACGGCGATCACACGGCGGGCGAGCTCAAGAGCGCGGCGGGCCTTGGCGGCGGCGCGCGGGCCCCAGGAGTTGTAATCCTCCATGCCTGCGCAAGTGGGGATGTTGGAAACGGTGGCAGGGGTGGCGAGGCCGATCATCTCGTTGACGCACGCCGCGGCAGTGTACTGAGCGATCATGAGGCCGGACTGGAGGCCAGGCTTAGGGGCGAGGAAGGGCTTGAGGTGGGACTCGGGCTCGAACGCGCCGGTCATGAGGTAGGTGCGGCGTTCGGAGATGCCGGCGAGGTGGCAGAGGGCGATGGCGAGGTAGTCGAGCGGGAGGGCGATGGGCATGCCGTGGAAGTTGGCGCCGGAGATGATCTTCTCTTCGCCGCGTTTGGAGTTGGCGAAAACGAGTGGATTGTCGGTGACAGCACTGAGTTCCCTTTCGATGGCCCATTCGCAGGTGTTGATCGCGCCCCACGCGGCCCCCAAAACAGTTGGCGCGGCTCGAAGTGAATACGGGTCTTGCACTCGTGGGTCGTTGTCACGGTGGCTGTTGACTATCTCGCTTCCTTCCAACCAGAGTCTCATGTTGCTCGCGACGCCCCAGCAATCGAAGCTGCGTGCTGCGTAGAGGCGTTCGTCGAGGTAGGCGTGGCTCGCGCGGCAGGCGTCGATGCTCATCGCCAGCGCGCATGTGGCGGCGAGATAAAGTTCGTTGGCATCATGCACGAGCAGTGCTCCCTCGCCGCACATCAAATGCGTGCCATTGATCAGGGCCAAGCCCTCCTTGGCCTCCAGCGTCAGCGGCTTGATTCCGGCGGCCTTGAGTGCCGCGGCTCCGGGCATGCGCCGGCCGTGATATGTTGCGTTGCCCTCGCCGATGGCAGCGAGCGCCACGGCGGCGAGTGGGGCCAGGTCGCCCGAGGCGCCGACCGAACCGATGCTCGGCACCACGGGCGTCACACCCTTGTTGAGCATCGCGACAATCGTGTCCACGACGAGCGGCCGGACGCCGGAGAGGCCGCGGGCGAGGGACGCGGCGAGGCAGAGCATCATGGCGCGGACGAGTTCCTCGCGCAGGGGCTCGCCGACGCCGGCGGTGTGCGAGCGGATGAGGTTGCGTTGGAGCGTGCGGAGATCGGCTGGGCCGATGCGCTGTTTGGCGAGCGAGCCGAAGCCGGTGTTGATGCCGTAGTGCGGCTGGCCGTCGGTGAGACAGTCCTCGACGACGCGGCGCGAGCGCTTCATTGCGGTGATGGACTTGGGCGAGACGGTGACACGCCTGCCGCGGCGAGCGACGGCGACGACATCGTCGATGGAGATCGGGCCGGTGGTGAGGGCGAGGGGCGATTTGGTCGAATGGGCCAAGCGAGGGCTCACATTGACCAAGTGCATTTTTCAGGCAATTACATAGTCATACACAACGTCCGATAATGTATGTTATGTAAAGTTGATGGGTATGCGAACTTGGTCGTTGATCCATAATAGCAATTCGATCCTCCGGATTTTGATCGAGCACGTCAGTCGTTGGGGTACGGATCCATCGGGTCGAGCCATGCCGGGCGCGGCGTGACGTTCTGGAAGAACCCTTCCTCGCGGACGACGCCGTCGTAGGTGACGGCCTGGCGACCCTTGTGCCATTCGAAGGCGTCCCAGTAGAGCATGTGGTGGCTGTCGTTTTGGTAGGTGCGGTAGGCACGCTTGGTGCTGGGCGGGTGGGCCGCGGCGTTGTGCGGGTCGAACATCGCGTTGTACGCGAGGTAGTTGTACGACGAGCCCTGGAGGAATTCGGGGCGCTTGCGGTCGCTGGGACAGAGCCAGGAGTCGGCGGGGACCTCGAACTGGTCGATGACGCCGCGGGATTCGTGGAGAGGGAAATCTCTGTACAACTCCACGTAGCACGTGGTGGCGGTCGCGAGTTGACGCAGGTTGGCCGAACAGCGCGTGCGACGGGCGCCTTCGCGTGCTCCAGCGAGGCCGGTGGACATGAGCGACACCAGCGCACTGATGATCGTGACGACGACCAGTAGCTCCACAAGTGTGAAGGCGGGTGCGGTCCGTGCCTGGTGAGGCCAAGCGGCGCGCATGGGAGCGGTCCCGTACGCCGGGGACGTGCGGCCGGAGGGACTTCAGCGGTTCCAACAAGGGGCCGCCGGAATCGTGTCTGCCGCCTAGGGAAATGCACCCGACGCTCCCACTTCTGTCGTGCGGATGAACGGGCGACTTGGACGACTTGAGGAAAACTCAATCGCGTGGGTTCGGTCTGCGAGGTTTCTGCACGCCGGCGGGCACCCGAGCGGTGTGTCCGACTTCAGTTATCGGGGATCGAGGCGGAGCTCGAACCAGAGGGTGTCGTCCATCGGGTCGTCGTTGTAACGGTCGCACGGGACGAAGTCGAGGGCCGTGTAGAGGGCGATCGCCGGATGCATGGACGTCGAGGTGTCGAGCTTCATCACGGTGTACCCGATTTCGCGGGCGTCGGCGATGAGTTGCTCGCCAAGGAGGCGGCCGATGTGCTTGCCGCGGTGATCGGGTTTCACGTACATGCGCTTGAGTTCGCAGACGCCGGGGCCGACATTGGGGAGCGGGCGGAGGGCGATGCACCCGGCCGGCGTTTCACCATCGAGGGCGAGGTAGATGCGGCCGCGGGGCGGGGCGTAGAGGCCGGGGAGTGCGGCGAGTTCGGCCTCAAAGCCCTGGTGCTGCAGGCTGCACGCCGCGACATCGGCGATGGCGATCGAGTACTCGCGGAAGAGCGAACGCGCGGCGTCGAGGAGCGGGCCGTGGTGGGCGGAGACGATGGAGATCTGGGGATGCACGCAGGTGGCAGGGTACACGTCATCCCGGGCCAAGTTGCGGGATGCCTAGCGGCTGAAGCCGGGCCGAGAGAAGCCCGTTGAAACGGGCTGAGAACCGAAAATGCATGAATATGTGGATACGACCTGGTTACCACCGCTGAAGCGGTGGCCTACTAGCGAGCAAGGCCGCTGAAGCGTCCTAAAGAACAGATCGGAGTGGTGCGTACCGCGTGCGAACCACTCCGAGTAGACGCTCTGTGCGTGGTTGTCAGCCGAGCGCGGCGAGCGTCTTGGCGACGATCTCGCTCATCGGGACGTTGACCGGCTTGTCCTTGCTCTTGCGGGGCTTGAACTCGATCGCATTCTCGGCGAGGGCCTTGTCGCCGATGACGAGCCGGATGGGGATGCCGATGAGGTCCGCGTCCTTGAACTTCACGCCCGGGCGTTCGTCGCGGTCGTCGATCAGCACTTCGCAGCCCTTGGCGGCGAGCTCGGCGGCGAGCTTTTGTGCCACAGTGACGTGCTCGGCCTTGAGCGTGGTGATGATGACGTGGTAGGGCGCGATGCCGGCGGGCCAGAGGATGCCGTCGGCGTCGTGGTTCTGTTCGACGCTGGCGGCCATGGTGCGCGAGACGCCGATGCCGTAGCAGCCCATGATGACCGAGCGCTTCTGCTGCTTGTCGTCCATAATGGCGAAGCCCATGGCGTCGGAGTACTTGGTGCCGAGCTTGAAGATGTGGCCGACCTCGATGCCGCGGCCGGTGACGAGCTTGGCGGCGGGGTCGCGGGGCGAGGGGTCGCCGGCGAGGGCGTTGCGGATGTCGGCCACCTTTACATAACGCGGGTCGTCGAGTTTCCCGCCGACTTCGCGGCGCCAGTTGAAGTACTTCACGTGGTGGTCAGCCTTGTCGGAGCTGGAGGCCCAGAAGCCGCCGAGGCTGGCGTCGGGGTCGACGAGGAGCAGCGTGCTGGGCACGGAGTTGACTGTGCGCGGCGAGACGTAGCCGATGGCGAAGCCGGCGGCGCGGGCGGCCTTTTCGTCGGCGAGGGCGACCTTGAGGCCGGACTGGATCTTGACCTTGCCCTCGTTGACATCCTGGTCGCCGCGGACGACGGCGACGACCCACTTGGTCGGCGAGTCGGCGGGCTCGGTGACTTGGAAGACGATGCTCTTGAGCATGCGCTCGGGCTTGACCTTCATGAACTTGCCGACCTCGTCGATGCCCGGGAGGTTGGGAGTGTGGACCTCGGCCAACTCCCCCACTGCCGGCTCGGCGAAGGTGCCACGGGGGCGTTCACCGATCTCGCATTTTTCGACGTTGGCGGCGTAGCCGCTGGCGGGGCACTTGAGGATGGTGTCCTCGCCGCTGTCGGCGTTGACCATGAACTCGTGGGAGGCGGAGCCGCCGATGGGGCCGCTCTCGGCGTCGACCACGGTGAAATCCAGGCCGCAGCGCGTGAAGACGTTGCGGTAGGCCTGGTACATACGGTCGTAGGTCTCGTTGAGCCCCCCCACTCCTTCCACGTTCATGTGGAAGGAGTAGGCGTCCTTCATGATGAACTCGCGGCAGCGGAGCAGGCCGGAACGCGGGCGGGCCTCGTCGCGGAACTTGGTCTGGATCTGGTAGAGGTTGATGGGGAGCTGGGTGTAGGACGAGACGGAGCCCTTGACGAGTTCGGTGACGGGCTCCTCGTGCGTGGGGCCAAGGGCGGAGATGGCGCCCTTGCGATCGGTGACCTTGAAGAGCAGGTCGCCGTAGTCGATATGGCGCTTGGTGCCGGCGTAGAGCTCGATCGGGAGCATCGCGGGGAGGAGCATTTCACTGCCGCCGGCGGCGTCCATCTCCTGGCGGACGATCTCCGAGACCTTGCGGAGGACGCGCCAGCCGAGGGGGAGATAGTCGTAGATGCCCGAGCCGAGCTTGCGGATGAAGCCGGCGCGGGTGAGGAGGATGTGCGAGGGGCTCTCGGCCTCGGCCGGGGCCTCGCGCATGGTGGGGATCAGGGTCTGGGACCAGCGGTGGACGGTGGCGGTTGACATGGGGCGGATGGTATCTGCGGAATCGCACGAAGACGCGAAGGGACGAAGGAAGACAGAAGACGTGCACAGAGGGAACAGAGGGACGGAGCTACACAGAGAAAATACAGATAGCAGGGGTTCAAGACAACAGGCTGCCTCGAACCATTCTGTTTTCCCGTCTTTCTCTGTGTGTCTCGGTGTCCTCTGTGTACGAATCTGTGCCTCAGGCTCGTACGGTCGTCTTGCCCTCGACGACGTGGGCCGTCGTTGGGACTTCGACCGCGTGCAGGCCGAAGGCGCTGTGGACGCAGCGGGTGGCGCGTTCGCCGTCGGCCTCGGCCACGACGCAGGAGATGCGGATCTCGCTGGTAGTGATGTTCTGGACGGTGATGCCCTCGTCGGCGAGGGACTTGAACATGCGGCTGGCGACGCCGGGGCTGGTGCGCATGCCGTCGCCGATGGCCGAGACGGTGCAGAGGTCGGCGTCGATGCGGATCGACTGAGCACCGATGGTGTGGCCGATCTTGTGGACGATGGCGCTGGCCTGCGGCAGGTCGGTCTTGTCGAGGGTGAAGGTCAGGTTGATCGTGCCGGGACCGTCATCCTCCTGGATGATGTCATCGACAGGGACATGGGCCGTGGCGATGGGGCCGAAGACGTCGCTCTGAATGCCGGGACGGTTGACGAGGCCGCGGATGGAGACGCGGCCGATGCCGCGCTTGAGGACGACGCTGGAAACAACACGGCTCTCCATGGCTTGATCCTCCAGAACGATCAGGGTGCCTCGCTCGTCCCCCGCCCCCTCGCTGAGACCGGCACCATATTGGCTGTGCAGGACGCGGATAGGGACGTGGAACTTGCGGGCGAGTTCGACCGCCCGCGGGTGGATGACTTGGGAACCCAGGGCCGCGGCCTCGAGCATCTCATCGTAGCTGACGCGGGTGCGCAGTCGGGCGTCGGGGACGATGCGGGGATCGGCGGTGAAGACGCCGTCCACATCTTTGTAGATTTCGCACGTGCCGCCGAAGCGGGCGGCGAGGGCGACGGCGGTGGTGTCGGAGCCGCCGCGGCCGAGGGTCGCGGTGTCGCCTGCAGGGTTGATGCCCTGGAAGCCGGCGACGACGGGGACGGCGCCCTTGTCGAGCAGTTCCTGCACGCGGTCGCCCTGGACGCCGGTGATCGAGGCGCGGCCGTGGACTTGATCCACGCGGATGCCCGCCTGCTCGCCGGTGAGGCTGGCGGATGGACAGCCGAGGGACTGGAGCGTCAGGGCCATCATGGAGATGGCGACCTGCTCGCCGGTGGCGAGGAGCTGGTCGATCTCGCGCTTGTCGTGACCGACGGCGCCCCCGGGGAGCTTGACGGTGTCGATGAGTTCGAGCATCTCGTCGGTCGCGTGGCCCATGGCCGAGACAACGACGATGACCTGATGGCCGCGGGCGCAAGCGCCGGCGGCGTGCTGGGCCGAGGCGCGGAGCTTCTCGGCGTCGGCCACCGATGTTCCACCGAATTTCTGGACGTACAGAGCCACAGCCCCTCCGTGAGCAAAGCAGGCCGCGAAACCGCACACAAATGGCGGAAATCACGACCGGGCAAGTTTAGTCGCGTCGTTCGATCCGGCCCGCAAAACACGGATTTCCAGCTCGTGGGCGCTGTGCAATCCGGCCTCGAGCATCGCCTGTGACCAGCGCAGGCACTCGGGACAGCTGCCGCAGGGGCCGGCGTCCGGCGACTGTCCGGCACTGCACCACCAGGCCAGGGTGACGGGGGCATCCAAGTCGGCGGCGAGGTCCATGACCTGGGCGTCGGTGAAGTCGATGTAGGGCGTCTCGATCATCAGCCCGCGCGGCCCGGCGTCGATCGCGAGCAGGCGCGAGCAGAGCAGAGCGCGGTCGAAGGCGTCGGAGACGAGGTCGAGTTCGTCGACGTTGATCTGGTCGGTGGGGATGTTGGGGCCGCCGAGCTGCACGGGCCAGACGACGCGATGGATGTTGCGGTGGAGGGCGTCGATGCACGCCGAGAGCAGGAGCTCGCTGGCGGCGAGGCCGGTGCGGAGCTTGCCGGGAAGCTCTGCGCGGATCGAGTCGTCGGCGACGACACGCGCGCCGTGTAGCACGCGCGTGAGGTGGCAGACCTCTGCCGCACGGTCGATCGCGGCGAGGGCCGGAGTCGAGATGCTTGGGGCGGCCCATGCGACGACCCCTTCACGCGTGGCGGCGAGGCGTGCGGAGCTGTCCTCACCCGAGGCGGGACGGCAGACACCTTCGGCCCAGCACGCCAGCAGGCTGGCGGGGCCGCCGTCGGTGATGACGAGGGTCTTTTCAGCGTTCCCCATGGCCAAGGGCTATCGACCCGGGGGCGGATGGGGCTGCAAACTTGCAGGGTTGGCTCCCCCACTGCCCTCGATCTCAGCCTCGCGGGGGGCGGGGTCTGGGCACCACCGAAACCGGTGCGGGAACCAAAATGCCGAAGGGCGGACTCGAACCGCCGACCTGAGCGTTATGAATGCTCCGCTCTAACCAGCTGAGCTACTTCGGCCTATCGGGGCAAGTTTAGCGGGGTGATTTCGGGTCGTCGAGTGTTCGGGGTTTGACGATCGCGTGCGAGGCATCTATTGTGCCTCACGACTGCGGGGTAGAGCAGCCTGGTAGCTCGTCGGGCTCATAACCCGGAGGTCGCTGGTTCAAATCCAGCCCCCGCTATTGCCCGGGTCGTCCAAAACCTGGATGACCCACCAGTTAGAGGTGAACGCCCCGACCGCAAGGCCGGGGCGTTTGCGTTTCTGGGCCACGTTTTGCCGAGTCGCCGACATGCTCGCCGTCGGAAAGTCTCGCCAGTTCGCGCGGTGAGACTCGAAGACAACGCGGCTCGGCCCGCCCGTGGCCCCCGGAGCCGAGAAAGTCTGAGAGTCTCGGGCACGCCGTTATACCTCCCGCCCCGCAGGTAGCGAGCAGACAACACCGCACGGGGTCGGCGGAGAGCATGGCATTGATGAGCGCGGCTCGGCCGGGAAGTGGTCCGATGGGCGCACGCTAACGACCTCTCCGCCCGGGACGGACCGGCTTGCCATTGGCAGTCCACAACCCGAGGATCACGTCAGCGGCAGCATCATCGACGATCGGCCCACCACGAGGACGGTTCACCGCGAGTCTCGGCACGGCGGACGCCACGCGCCGTTGGAACCGTGACCAAGGCATCTCCTCGGATGACGAGAGCGACTCGAGGAGCACCCTGTGATAGAC
>JBOHNM010000113.1:0-14044 GCA_050730675.1 Phycisphaerales bacterium
GCCCGGCAGCACGCGCGACGGCCCCAGCAATTTCTCCCAGAGCGCCTTCGCCTCCAGGTCCGGCTCCAGGCCGTTCTTGGGCTCGCCCCTGAAATAGGTCGCGTACAGCCGCGTCGGATCGATCCCGAAGACCTTCGTCAGCAGCTCGAACCCCCACTCGATCGATTCCTTCTTGAAGTACGCCGGGTCGCCGAACGACCACGTGCCGAGCATCTCAAAGAGCGTGTGGTGGTAGGTGTCCTTGCCGACATCCTCGAGGTCGTTGTGCTTGCCGCCGGCGCGGATGCACTTCTGCGAGTTCACCGCGCGCTTCAGCTTCCCCAGCGGCGAATTCGGGTCCGCCTGCCCGAGGAAGATCGGCTTGAACTGGTTCATCCCCGCGTTGGCGAACAGCAGCGTCGGGTCGTCGTGCGGCACCACCGGCGACGACGGAACAAACGTGTGCGCGTGCTTCTGCACGTAGAAGTCGATGAACGTCTTGCGGATCTTGGTGCTGGTCCACTGGCTCTGCGTCATGGTCGGCCAGTGTAGGGGAAGTTTTCGGTGGCGACTCGCCCACACGCCGGTTCCTTCGGCAGACAGCGTCCGGACCGGGTATTGTCGGTGGTTCACGCCTTCTCGGGTGCCGGGTCTGGTTCCCCCCGGCAGGGGGCGATGGCGCGGAGCCAGGACGATGCTCACCATCGAAAGCTCGGTCTCGCCGCCGACGGGTGTGCATGTCGTCAAGATCGCCGGCGATGCCGACTTCTCCGGCGGCGAGACACTCGAGCGATTCCTGCACGGGCTGGCCGCCCACCGTCCCCGCGCCGTTGTGCTCGAGTTTTCCGGCACGCGTTTCATGGGCAGCCTGGCGATCGGCATTCTGGTGAGCTTCCGAAAGAAGATGCAGGGGTGGGGAGGCAAAATGGCGCTGGCAGGCCTGAGCCCCGGACTGGATGCGGCCCTGCGCATCACCCGGCTGACCACCGTGCTCACCGTGTACCCGACACTCGGCGAGGCCGAGGCGGCCGTGACGTCCAACTGAGCAGTGGCTCCGCGGGTACGATGCGGCCGCCGGCGATGGACCCGCGCCGAGTTCCAACGGAGCAAGATGATGATCTTGACCACGATGATGCGACTGTCTCTCCTGTGCGGCGGCGTAACGCTCGCGGCGCTCGCCGGCTGCTGCGCGACATGCAGCGACGACCACGACGAGGCGACCTGCCAGGAGCCCAAGGGCGAGGTGTCAACGGTCAACAAGATGTGCGCCGTCGAGCACGACGACCCGGTCAACCCCGCCATCGAGCCCGCGATGTACAAGGGCCAGAAGATCGGCTTCTGCTGCAAGGGGTGCGTCCCCAAGTGGAACACGATGACCGACGCGCAGAAGGACGCCTCGCTTGCCGCCGCCATGGCCGCGGCCCCCAAGAAGTAGTTATCCCTCACTTGTCGGGGGCCGGTGGGCCGAGCCGAAGGGCGACAACCGCCGAATAACACATATGTGTGTCAGGTCTGCGATCCAGGCTCGCCGCGATCGCCCGCGCGGTTCGGGAGGCCCGCCCTTCGAACAAGGTGCGCCCGGCGGAGGTGACCTTGATGGGCTGGTCCATGTCAAGGATCCGGTCGCTCAGCAGGATTTCCAGCGATGTGACGCCTTCGGCGCGCTCGATCACGATCTCCTGGCCCTTGATGCTCGCCACCACCATCGCCCCGGCCTTGCGCTGCTCAAGCGGCGCCGCCAGCCAATAGAGCCGCGATTGTCCGCCCGACTGACGCCAGACTACGCGCCGCGGCCACGGATTCCGCGTGTGCCCCGCCATCCACGGGAGGGCCGTGGCGTCCTCGAGGTTCATCCAGTGCCCACGCCCGGCGTGGAGTTCCACCACGTGCTCGTAACCCTCCGGATCGTCCTTGCGGAGGGAGTCGAGCTGATCGCCCCACTTGCGTGCGATGTCGTTGCGGCCGAAGCCGCTGTCCTTCTCGCCGACGTGGATGGCGAAGGGCACGTTGCGCAGGTTCAGCGGCGACGCGTCGTTGGGGTGGCCCGCCATCATCGCCGCAGCGGCCCAGCGATCGGCCATCCGGGGGCCGAGCTGATAGACACCGTCGCCACCCGCCGAGTAGCCCATCAGGTAGACGCGGTCGGGGTTGACGCCGCCGAACACCACCGAGTCCTCGATCAGCCGGTCGAGCAGCGCATCCATCGGTCCCTCGTGCCAGAGATTCCACGAGTTCGTGGGTGCCCGCGGCGCGATGTAGAGCCCCTCGGCGGGCTTGTACAGGTCGATCTGGTTGCGCCACTGCGAGTCGTTGACCCGTGCGGCCGCATTGCCGCCGCCGTGCATCGAGATGAACAGGCTCCGCCCCGAGGCGGGCTTGTCGCCGAAGGTCCGTACCTCGAACTTCATGGTGCGGTCGCCGATGGTGATCGATTTGCCCGCCCATTCCGTTTGGCGTGAGGTGCGGACTTGGGCGGCGTGGTTTTCCCACCATTGCCGTGTCGCTTCATCCGCCTCGTCACGCGTCAGCGGCATCGTGGCGAATGACTGAGACGCCAGATCGGGTCGGGCTGCCGCGGGCATCGCGAGCCAGTCGCGGAGCTGATCGATCGCTCCACCCGGGCTCGCCGACGCCTGGGCCGCGAGGCCGGCCGCGGCGACGAGCATCGTGAAGAGGGCCGCGGCGTGCACGAGTTGGGCGAGAGGTCGGCGCATCGTTGCAATGGTGCGGGAGGCGGCTACTGCTGCGGGCTCAGCCGCGCCAGCATTTCCTGCAGGTCCTTGTGTGCCTCGAGGAAGGCCCTGGCGTTGACGTTGTCCATCGCCGATGGCGCGAGCTTGTGGATCAACTCGATCCGGTCGCGGATGAGGGGGAGATCCTCCTCGGTCGGGTTCTTGGGGTCGCTGAAGCCGTCCTCGTTGAGGTCCTCGATCAGGTCCTTGCGGGCCGCGGCGGGGACGCTCAGGTCGTTGATCAGCATGACCCATAATTCTGTTGCCTGCGGGTCCTTGCCGACTCGGGCGAGTGCCTCGCGTCCGATGGCGACCTTGTCGAGCGGGTCGGCACGAGCGGGAGCCGGCGGGGCGGTCGGCGCGGGTGCGGCAGGCTGAGGCTCGACCGCGCCGGCCGGTTTGGCGGCGGGCGGCCGGGAGGAGGTGCTTGACCTAGCGATGGGGGTTTCCACAGGCGGCGCCGGCTGCGCAGCGATCGGTGCCGGCGTCTGGGTGGGTCGCGGAGCAAAGGCAACCCAGGCGGCAGCGCCGGCCGCGATCGTGAGGGAGGCGATGACGACGATGTGCCTGGTCTGCATGGGATCTCCGATCTTTGGGGGGCCGCAGCCTGGAGTCCGTGGTGGATGTTAGCGGCCGCCGCCGCTTGCATCCGGAACACGGGGATCCGCGATGCAACACGGGGCTGCGCGGGTATGCTGCGTGCATGCCGCCATTGGTACATCGGTCGTTGCTCCGCCGGTTGGTCGGCTGGTGTCTTGTCGGCATACTTACGCTGGTCATCGCGATCTCGACGGTGTGGGCGGCGGCCGCGCTGCACTATTCCAACCTGCCTTGGCTGTGGGCGAGGAACACTCTGTGCGGGCTATGGCTCATCGGTGTGCCGTCGCTGTTCATCTGCGTACGCCCGCGCAAGCGGGCGTTTTCGATCTTTGTCGTGGCCTTCGCGGCGCTGGTGGTGTGGTGGGTGAGCATTCCTCCCAAGGCGGTGCGGGACTGGCAGCCGGACGTGGCGCAGATGGCGACGGCGAAGGTGGAGGGAGACAGGCTGACGATCACGGGCGTGCGGAACTTTCACTATCGATCGGAGACGGACTTTGATCAGCGGTGGGAGACGCGGACGTACGACCTGAGCAAGCTGCGGACGATGGAACTTTCGCTGACGTACTGGGGCAGCCCCGCGATCGCCCACTCGATGGTGAGCTTCGTGTTCGACGATTCGAGCAAGCCCGGCGGGATCGACACGCTGTGCGTCTCGATCGAGACACGCAAGCACGGGAATCAGCGGTACTCGACGGTGGATGGCTTCTTCCGGCAGTACGAGTTGATCTACATCTTCGGGGACGAGCGCGACCTGATCGGGCTGCGGACCAACCACCGGCACGAGCAGGTGCACCTGTACGCAACGACGATGAAACCGGAGCGTGTGCGGAAACTGCTGCAGGCGTACGCCGCTCGCGCGAACAAGCTGGCCGAGGAACCGGAGTGGTACAACGCATGACACAGAATTGCTTTATCGGTGTGGTGGAGCTGGTGGTGGGGACGGCGACGGGTCCGGTGAAGTGGGCGAAGGTCATCGACTACCGGCTGCTGCTCAACGGGTACTTTGACGAGGTGATGTACGAGTCGCTGGTCGTGGACACGTCGGTGCCGCTGGAGGAACTGCGGCGGCGGACGCTGGTGAACGCGAAGGTGGACAGCGCCCCGATCGGCGTGGACTTTTCGGCGAAGATCCGCGAGGGGCTGCCGCGGCCGTGAGCGGCGCGCATCAGCGTTTGGACGATCGGCCGCGCAGCACTATCCATACGACGAGCAGGACGGCCACGGCGATGCCGACCCAGAGCACCATGTTGTGCTCGCCCTTGCGGATCTCCTTGAGTTTCTCCATGTCGGAGGACTGGGCGAGTGTGAGTGATGTGTGGTGCATGGGGTGCTCCGGAACTGGCGGATTCTACTGAAAGTAAGTGAAGCGGGGACGGCGGAAGTCTCCGGGCCGACTACACGTTCGATGGCGCGGCGGTAGGGGGGGCGAGTGCTGCTCCGCATTCGGGACAAGTGGACGAGGGAAGGTCACGGATGTCGTAGCCGCAGCCCGGGCAGGCGCCCTCGATCAGTTTGGTCATTTCGCCCGCGGGCACGCCGAAGAGACCGACGCGGGCACCCTGCTTCTGCAGGATGGTTGTGGCGCGCTGGTTGGCCGCGAGCATGACGAGCACGCCGACGCAGGGCACGAGCATGATGATGCCGCTGGCGATCGCGACGGCCGAGTTGCCGCCGGCGGCAATGCTGAGACGGACGGTCTGAACAATGGTGGCGATGACCACGGCGATGTAGCTCACTCCGAGCACACACTCGAGCAATGTCAACGGACCGCCGGTCCCACGCGCGTAGACGGTGGCGACGATCAGACCGCCGTAGAGGACCAGGGCCGCCAGCACAAGGAAGATGAGCGAACGCTGGGCGTAGGCGACCTTGACGAGGTAGATGCGTTTGCCGTCCTTGACGACGGTGCGGCTGTGCGAGAGGTCAAGTACGGCGGGGTTCATCGGCTGAGGATACGGGAGCAGGCTGCGACGGCTCGTCAGCGTTTCTTGGCCGCGGACTTGCGGAGATCGCTCGACAGCATCCCGGCGAAGCCCCAGTTGTCGGTATCGATCTCGTCGATGACGATGTGGGTGTGCTCGGGCTTTTTATTGAGCACGCGGACGAGGGTGTCCGTGATCTCGGCGACGATGCGCCGCTTCTGGGCACGGGTGACGCCGCCCTTGGTGATCTTGACGTTGACGAAGGGCATGGGGTGGTTCCTGGTGGGTGCGTGCCTGGTGATGGGCACGTGCTCACCGATGTTACCACAGCATGCGGATCAGGCCGCGCCGGCTCGGGCGAGGAGGGTGCCGGCTGTTTCAGGGAGGGCGCGTTGCGCGGGTGCGACTGATGCACTATTCTGTGGACGCTGGAAGTACTTGGGCGGGTCGGCGGCGAGGGCCGCGAGGACTTCGGGCGGGGTGGATTTGATTTCGGTGCGGAGTTTTTCGAGCTGTGCAAGGGCTGCGGAGGTTTCTTCGAGCGTGCGGACGGCTTCGAGGCGGCTGCGGACCATGGAGACGGGGGTATGACCGTCGTCGTCGCCGCTTTGTTCGGCAGCGGCGCCGGGTCGGGTGCGCGGATGGAGTTGGGAAGAGGTGGGGGCGGGAGCGGCGCCGGTTCGGCCGGGGCGCCCGACGGAGAAACGGAGGATGGCGGTGGCTGCGCGACGAATCTCGGTGGGGCTGCCGGCTACGGAGAGTGTGGCGGCCAGGGCGTCGAGGGCGGCGATCTCGCGCAGGCGGACGCCCTGACGCTGGAGGAGGTCGGTTACGGAATGCAGAGCCTCGATGGCCGCCGCGAGGGTGGGGGAAAGGAGGCGGTCGATGAGCGCGAGGGTGGAGAGGCCGAGGCGTTTGGCGAGTTCGCCGGGGGCGCAACACCCCTCGGCAATGGCGTCGAGGATCCGCTGATCGTCGGGGGTAAGAGTGATCGATGTATGGGTGGTATGAGGGTTCATCGGGATTAATGTACGGTATAAAAACGGTTTATCAAGACAAATTTTTGGTTTGTGTTCATAAATATTTGGTGGGTGATTAGGTCAACAGGGATCGCGCATGTTTTTTTGGCCAGCGGAGGGCGTGCGGGAGTTTGCTGTCTGTCGACTCCATCAAGAGGAACTTGACCGTCCTTCCACGGGCAATCACGCGGTTGGGGACGGGTCGTTGCGACATCGGAGACCGTCAGGGCGCGAAGTTTCGGGTTCGCTTCGTCGCCGGGCGAGGGCGGAGTATCCAGCGGGCCAGCCGCGCCGGGCGTTTCGAGCGACCACCGCCCGTTTCGTTGTCGGATCGGACCCACACAAAAGACAATCCACGCAGACGTGTCAATACACGTACTTGGGTATTCGCATGACGTTTGGAGAGAATCTGCCCGGTCCACTGTTGACAAGCAACGGGTAGCGTGTTCAACTGCCGGGCACGCTTTGTCCCGCGGCGGCATGTGCCGCGACAGCATCGTCGGGCGAGCGTCTCGATCGGGGGCAGCATGAGTAATGGCAATGGTCTGTGGACTTTCATCAAGCGGGTGACACCGTTCGTCGGCTACAAGGAGAAGATCGACAACCTCGCCATCAAGTGTCAGTACACGCAGCTGAAGCACGCTTCCATCGCCATCGATCAGGAGTTCGTGCATCGCGGACGGTTCCGCGGGGGGTGGGCTGTCTGCTGGATCGGTGCCGCGGTCCTGGCGTGGTGCCTGGTGTTCGTGATCGGCAAGTCGATCCATGCTGCGCCGTTCCAGTTGTTCTGCAACATGGTGTCGGTGCAACTCCAATCGGGAATGGACGGGGACGTTGCGCGGAAGTTGCGTGGTACATCGTCCCGGCCGGGCGCAGACGCGCCTGCCGCATCGCCGTACTTCGTGGGTCCGCCGTTGCCAGAGGACATCACCGATCAAGCAAAGGCGGAAGCGCCGGTGGCGAAGGAGATCGCCACGGCCACCGCGGCGGGCTCATCGAGCGATGCGGCGGCTGCTCCGCCGGGCACTGCGGCGAGCGGGGCATCGAAGGAGGCCAAGCCGCCGAAGCTCGACTCCGATCGTGTCGAGCGGTTCATCGGGATGTTCCATATCACGAGTCAGTGGGGACAAGTTCTGTTCTGCATGGGTGTCAGTCTGCTGACGCTGGTGTACACCAACATGCTGGTGCTGTCGTGCCTGGCGGCGCTGGTTGGCTCGATGTGCAACTACGCGGTGCAGTCATTGAAGCAGGCCCGGAACGAGGCCGCGCAGCGGGTCGAGATGGAGCGGCAGGATTCGGCTTCGGCCGGCGCTCCCGCCGCGACGGGCGCCGGTGCGGGGGGCGGCGCCGGCGGCGGCGACCCGGGCGCTCCGGTCAAGTTTGTGTCAGTGAAGTCGAAGACGCCGTTCGGGCATCGGCGGGTGTTCTCCAGCCTTACCGCCACGGTCGTCACGGGGGTGAGCCTGGGGTTCGCGGCGTTCCTGCTGTGCTCGGTGGGCGTGCTGATCCTGCCGAGGGTGTTCGGCAGCGGGGGCACGACCGACGGGTTTGACAATGCGGTCTGCTTCGCCTCGCTGATGGCGTTCTTGTTCGCCCTGTTCCCCGACACGTTCCTGCTGGTGATCGAGAATCGCGTCAACACCGCGGCGCGCCTGGCCATGGAGAACAACAACCAGGAGACGATCCTGAACAACGCACAGATGCGGCAGAAGGTGGCGATGCCCGAGCCGGCGGCGGCCCAGCCGCAGCAACCGATCGTGGAGATGAAGATTTTTACGTCGAGGCTCGACTCGATCGAAGCGGAGTTGAAGCGAATCGGGGACAAGATACAAGGCGGCCGGCCGTGATGGGCGGGGTCGGTCGTTGAGCAGGATGGCAAAGATTGAGCTCGAGTGCGGACTCAGTTGGTGCAGGGCGCATTGGTGGAGCTTGACCATGACCTTCGCGTTTCCGGCGTTTCACGAGGAGCGGATCGAGGCGCCGGCCGAGTTGACGGTCGGGGATGTCCTGGCGGCGCTGGCGGCGATCGGGCTGAGCGGGAGCGCCTCGGCGGACGGTGCGACGGTTCGATCCTCGTCGGGCCTGAATATGTGGTCATGGTCGGAGAAGCTCATCGTGGAGCGGGCGGGGCCGACGACGCTGCGCGTTCGCAGCGAGTGTGCGCTGTCGACGCAGTGCGTTGACTGGGGCAAGAACGCACGGAACGTGCGGAAGATCATCGCGGCGATCCGTGCGGTGCGGGTGGGGGTGGTGGCGATGCCTCCTGCATCCGCTTCACCTTCGCGGTAGAGACCAGTTGCCGTAGACTGGTCGCATGCCGCTCGACCCGCCGCTTTCGGACATTCCGCGTTACCCGGTGACGAGCCTGATCGGCATCGCCGCGGCGGTGACGACCGCGGCGTGGTGGTTCGCCGGGCGCTTGGGGTGGATGGCTGGGACGGGCATGCCGGTGGTGGATGAGCCGTGGGTGCTGCTGACGGCGGTGCTGCTGCACGCGGGGGTGATTCACCTGGCGTTCAACCTGTACTGGTGGTGGCGCTTCGGGACGCGGCTGGAGCGCGCGTGGGGGCGGTGGTGGCTGCTCGCGCTCACCGTCGTGATCGGGGTGGGGAGTTCCGCGGCGGAGTCGGCGTTCTCGGGGCCGGGGGTTGGGCTTTCCGGAGTGGTCTACGGGCAGTTCGCATTGTTGTGGGTCGCGCAGCGCTCGGACCCGAAGCTCGCCGGCGCGGTCGATCGGAAGACCGCGCAGTGGATGTGTATCTGGTTTGTGGCGTGTATCGCCATGACGATCACCGATGTGATGAACGTTGGGAACGTGGCACACGGCGCGGGCGCGGTGATTGGCGGGCTGCTGGGTTTGGCGGTCGCGCCGGGGAGACGCGTGAAGTGGGGATGGCTGGCGGTCACTGCGTGCCTGCTGGCGGTGGTCGGGGTCGCGGCGACGCTGGGGCAGCAGTGGGTGAACCTGTCTGCGGTGGGACGGTCGGGTGGGTATCGCGGGTACTACGCGATGCGGGCACAGCGGTATGAGGATGCGGCAAGGCTGTACAAGGCCGCGACGGCGGCGGAGCCGACCCGCGGGGATCTCTACGTGGAACTCGGCAGCGCGCAGATGCACCTTGACCAGATGGAGGATGCTGAGGCTTCGTTCAGGCGGGCGGCGGCGCTGGACGGGAGGCAGCGGCCGAATGTCGGGCCGTCAATCGCCTACATTCTGTGCATTCGAGCGCGGGACCGCGCCGCGATGAAGGACTGGGCCGCGGCGGAGGCGGCGGTGGTCGAAGCGCTCAAGTGGGACCCCGAGGATGCGGAGGCGAAGGACTTGCTGGCGTGGGTGCGAAAGTGGTGGGTACCGCAGCGGGGGGAGGAGGCGGGGGAGCCGGTGGGGCCGTAGGGGGGCGATGGTGGCGAACTCGAAAGGGCGTTCGAGGCGGTGAGGGGATGACGTAGGGGCATGGGGGCGGAGGGTGGGTGGAGGCCCAGCGCGCCCGGACGTATGGAGGCGTGGTTGTGAGGTGTGCCACCGACCGTCGCTTCGACGGTCGGTGATCTGGGGCAGGACCCAAAGGCACACCGACCGCTGAGGACAGCGGTCGGTGGCACGGGTCACATGTAGCCGGTCCATTGATTCCAGTGCTCGGTTGAGCCCGGCGGGGGGTCGCACGGGAATTCGCCTTCGCGCTTGCCCATCCACCATCGCACGCTGGACCATGCCCAATCTTCGGGGCGTTTAACGAGGCCGCGTGTCACGGGGTTGTGATGTATTTAACTGATATCGCGGCAGAGGGCCGCGGTGTCGCGGACGTTGCGGTCAAAGCCGCCGCCTTTTTGCCAGAAGCGGGGTGCGCCGTCGGGCTGGCGGGTCCGTTCGAGGATCGGCGCCTGGAGCTCGCGCCAGCGGGCGATCACCCGCTGGGCGACCGAGAGTTTGATGGCGAGTAACGCGCGGTCGAGTGTGGCGGCGCCCGCGGGACGCATGAGCATGTGGACGTGCTCGGGCATGATGACCCAGGCAAAGATCTCGACGCCCAGACGGCGGCGGGTGTCGGTCATGGCCTCCACGAAGAGCCGGCAGATCGCGGGGTTGGTGAGGAGGGGGAGGCGTCGCTGGCAGGAAAAGGTGATGAAGCGGATGTTGCCGGGGATTTCCCATCGCTTCATGCGTTTGCGGATGGGTGCGGCCTGTTCCATCGGGGCAGGATACCAGGAAGCGAAAAATCCACAACCGTGATCGTGTGCCACCGACCGTCGCTTTGGACGGTCGGTGGTCTGGGCACGGGTTACGGGGGTTGTTGGGAGGGACGGTCGGTGGGTTGGGGTTTGAACCTCAGGGCACACCGACCGCTCCGAGCAGCGGTCGGTGGCACGCGCGAGTGGGAGGATGGTCGGTGCCACCCGCCAGGAGAACGTGATGAAGCGGATGTTGCCGGGGACTTCCCATCGCTTCATGCGCTTGCGGATGGGGGCGGCTTGTTCCATCGGGGCAGGATATCAAGAAGCGGAAAATCCACAATCGTGATCGTGTGCCACCGACCGTCGCTTTGGACGGTCGGTGGTCTGGGGTGGGAACGCAAGGCACACCGACCGCTTAAAGGCAGCGGTCGGTGGCACAGCGTGATTGTGATGATGGTCGGTGCCACCCGCCACCCGTTCAAGCAGCGGTGGAAACGAGTAACTGAAGAAATGCCACGTAAGGCATCAACTATCGTCGCTGTCGCTTGATGGGTTTGGTAACAACTATGGGAGGCTTCCCGTGTCCGCCATCAAGTTGCAGTTGTCCTGTATTTGCGAGGGCCTTGATCGCAATTTTGAATACGTCCGGATATTTCGCTAGCGTTGCAATTGTCTCATGAGGTGAAAGAGTCTCGCCACGCTCTTGTCGGCCGAACATCTCTAGCAATTCCGGCGTCTGAACGATCGCCAACATCGCAGTCAGCATCTCGGCTTGTGGATCGGTCTTCGCAAAGTTGGGAAATTGGAAAGTCGAGACCTTGGCAAGTTCGAGAAAGTGATTGTCTGGCTGTTGGGGGTGATCGCGCAACCACTGGATTTGCGTCGCCAGCTCGGCAGAGAGTTTCTGAAGTCCCGACGTGGTATTCGTGTACTGGATGTGTCGCAAGGAGGCGATATCAAACGGCGAGTGACCTGATTGTTGTTCTTTGATTAGAATTGTTCCTGACCGGCATGCGTGGCGCAATCCAAGTTCGTAATACACATTTGGATTGGGGTAGCTCACGTCTGCAATGACGAAATCCGAGTACATCAGTCGCATCAGAATGTCCGATGTTATTGTGCCAGGTGCTGATACTTCGTCGGCACGAACTACCTCGACATCCGGTGCCGCTTTTATTATCGCTTCGCGAATCAGGTCCGAATACCGCTGACGCAAATCTTCTTTGCTGACTATGGAACCGTCAGGCAGTCGCTGTTCAGAAATGGGCATTATTACGAAGCAGGTTGCCTTTCCCATGTACGGTCTCCATACTGAGGAATTTGTTCCGGCCGCTTTCGAGGCCGGAACAAGTCGCTTCAATAATCCATGTCATCCATCCCGCCACCACCAGCGGGGGCCTTGCTCTTCTTCTCCTTGACATCGACGATGGCGGCGTCGGTGGTGAGAAGGAGGCCGGCGATTGACGCGGCGTTCTGGAGGGCGACGCGCTCGACCTTGGTGGGGACGATGACGCCCATCTTCATGAGGTCGCCGTACTCGTGGGTGAGGGCGTTGTAGCCGAAGTTTACATCTGAGGACTCTTCGACCTTGTTGGCGACGATGGAGCCGTCGAGGCCGCAGTTCTGGGCGATCTGCTTGACGGGGGCGACCACTGCGCGGTGGACGATGTCCATGCCGATGCGCTCGTCGCCCTTGGCGGACTTGCGGAGCTTCTCGATGACCTTGCGGGCCTTGATGATGGCCGAGCCGCCGCCGGGGAGGATGCCCTCTTCGACGGCCGCGCGGCAGGCGTGCAGCGCGTCCTCGACGCGGGCCTTCTTCTCCTTCATCTCGACTTCGGTGGCCGCGCCGACGTTGACCTGGGCGACGCCGCCGGCGAGCTTGGCGAGGCGCTCTTCGAGCTTCTCGCGGTCGTAGTCGGAGGTCGTGATCTCGATCTGGTGGCGGATCTGCTCGATGCGGCCCTTGATCTCCGAGGACTTGCCGGCGCCCTCGACGATCGTGGTGTTGTCCTTATCGATGGTGACCTTGGCGGCGCGGCCGAGGTCGGAGAGCTCGAGCTTCTCGAGCTCGATGCCGAGCTCTTCCATGATGGCCTTGCCACCGGTGAGGGTGGCGATGTCGCCGAGCATCTCCTTGCGGCGGTCGCCGAAGCCCGGGGCCTTGACGGCACAGATCTTGAGGACGCCGCGGAGCTTGTTGACGACGAGGGTGGCGAGGGCCTCGCCCTCGAGGTCCTCGGAGATGAGCAGGAGCGAGGAGCCGGACTCGGCGATCTTGCCGAGCAGGGGGATGAGGTCCTTGGCGGAGGAGATCTTCTTCTCGTGGATGAGGATGTAGGGCTTCTCGAGGACGCACTCCATCGTGGCCGGGCTGGTCACGAAGTGGGGGGAGAGGAAGCCCTTGTCGAACTGCATGCCCTCGAGGAGGTCGACCTCGGTGTTGAGGCTCTTGCCCTCTTCGACGGTGATGACGCCGTCCTTGCCGACCTTGTCCATGGCCTGGGCGATGATCTTGCCGATCTCCTCGTCCTGGTTGGCGGAGCAGGTGCCGACCTGGGCGATCTCCTTGGAGGACTCGACCTTCTTGGACATCTTCTCGAGCTCGGCGACGATGGCGGCGACGGCCATATCGATGCCGCGCTTGATCTCGTTGGGGTTGGCGCCGGCGTTGGTGGTCTTGAGACCTTCCTGGAAGATGGACTCGGCGTAGATGGTGGCGGTGGTGGTGCCGTCGCCGGCGTCCTTGGAGGTCTTGGAGGCGACTTCCTTCACGAGCTGGGCGCCCATGTTCTCGAAGGGGTCATCGACCTCGATTTCCTTAGCGACGGTGACGCCGTCCTTGGTGACGGTGGGAGCGCCGAAGGATTTCTGGAGGACGACGACGCGGCCGGAGGGGCCGAGGGTGACTTTGACGGCGCGGGCGAGCTTTTTCACGCCGGCGAGGATGCGTTCACGTGCGTCGGTGTCGAAGGCGATCTGCTTGGCTGCCATGGTGGGGACCTTTCGTCTGATGGAGTCGTTTGTGTGTCGCCCCTGCGGGGCTCGGATTCAATCGAGGGGGTTGTCCGGGGGCTTACGTACGCCCCCGGCTATGGACTGGTGCCGCTCCGTGGCTCAAGGGCGCGGGCGACGAGCGGAAAACTCAGTCGATGATGGCGAGGACTTCTTCCTCGCTCATGACCAGGAGTTCCTTGCCGTCGAGCTTGATCTCGGTGCCGGCGTAGGAGGAGAACAGGACGCGGTCGCCCTTCTTGACGGTGAGGGGGGTGAGGTGGCCGGTGTCGGTGTTGAGGGTGCCGGTGCCGATGGCCTCGACGACGCCGGTCTTGGGGGTGTCCTTGGCCTTTTCGGGGAGGATGATGCCGCTCTCGGTGCGGTCGGCGGCGGTGTCGCGCTTGACGAGGATCTTGTCGTGGAGGGGACGGAAGTTGCTGTTGCCGGTGCTGCTCTTAGCCATGGTCATCTCCGTGATGCGGTGCGTTGCTTGCGTCTGGGACGCGGTTTGAAGGGGACTCTGAAACGATGCGGGGCTTGTCTCCAAGGCCCGCGGACGGTTGTGGATGCTGCGGGGGTGGGGGGGTTATGCGAAGTTGGGGCCTGGGTCGCCGCGGGGAGG
>JBOHNM010000114.1:0-13906 GCA_050730675.1 Phycisphaerales bacterium
GTCTTGACGGATGGGCCCATGTCCAAGTCAGCGTCATTCAGTAACCAATTCCACGCAAGGCCCGAACGGGGAATGGTCTGAGCGAACCAACCCCTCGGGGGCGGCGTCTGCCCGATCATGTAAGTGGCAACGCCACGAAACGCAGATAAGCTCTCGCTGGAAGATCGGTGCCCGAACCACCACCACCTTGACGCCCCCCACACACCCGTGATCAGCACGCCGATCACCAGCAAGAACCACCCCGCCGCCCGCCGCTTGCGGCCGGTTCGTGGGGGTCTACGCAAGTTTGTGTCAGAACGATCGGCCATCGCCCGAGTCTATGCGTGAGGGAATGCCGATGCAGGGGGGCAAGAAGCAGACGACGAACCAATGCTCTTGCCTCGCACGCTTATTGAAGGTATTCGAGCGGCGGCAACCCAGGGCCGCCCGTCTCGTCAACCACCCGGGCCACGGGGCCGTAGGTCTGGCAGGCGAGGATCGCTCCCTCGCGTGCCTCGACGGTCGGATGGTCCGCGCCGTTGGCGACCGTCCGCTGCTTGTAGTCTTGCATCAGGAACGAACAAGGCAGAGCGGCGGCGGGGGGGGCGATCCGCAGGTACCGTGACTCGAAGGGCGCCAGCACACGCACGTTGGTGATCCCGACCAGCGCACTGGCGTGGGTCGTGAAGCTCATGCAGTCCAGCAGCAGCGCACCCTCGGGACTGCGTAGCTCGACGCAGAACTCCTGCTTCTCGTTGTGGCGAACGACGTAGCGTGGCATCGTCAGGCTCCGCGAGGGCGAACTGTAGCTCGTGGAGCGAGAGATTCCGGGGCGGGCTCGCGCCTGCCCCCGACCGTCACCGCTGGAAGCCCCTGCCGGCGCACCCACCCTGTCGGCGCTCGGGGCGTCGCCCGCCAGTGCGTCCGTCCTGCTGCAGACGCCGGAGCAGCCGCAGCCAGCCGCGCTCCACGCGCTTGGCGGTGCCTTCGGGATCGTCAATCATCTTGCGCTGGAGTGCGTTCATCCGGAATCCTCCTGATGGCCGTGTCCTTGCGGACACGGCGAGCTTGGATTCTCTCCGCGCACCACCGATGCGCCGTGAACGAGCGCTAAAACGGGTTTTAGATCGACGTGGCGCGGGTGGGGCGGCGCCGACCGTTACGGGTGGTCGTTCCGCTCGCGGGGCCGCAACCGGATCGGCGCGCGCCAGCAGGACTTGACCACCTCGATCGCCTTGCGGCACTCGTCCTCGCTGGGGTAGCCATGATCGCTGTGGGCCAGGATGGAGCCGTGGGGGTCGGAGGATGACAAGTGCCACCACCAACCGCCGTTGGCGAAGGAAACCACAAAAACAAGTTCCATCGGATTCTCCGGCGCTGCCGGTGGATACGGGCAACTGGGCGAGTGTGGGGGAAGGAACAGATTCAGTTACGGGGAAGCAGACAACGCGACGCCGCCACCATAGCCGCGCCCAGTTTGAGATTCGCCGCTCGAGCACCCCGCGGACGGGTGATAGGCGATGGCCAGGCGTGAGCGGGTCTGAGAAACGATTCACCGCCGGCTCAGGCGCTGTCCATCGCCGCGCGCCATTCTGCCCATGTACTCGTGTGTTGGGCCGGGACGACAACCGAATATTCACGCGATTGAAGCGGCACGATGGTGCACAGGTCCGGATCGGAGTCGGACGACTCTGTGCGGCGCCGTCACGGGTGACCGACACTCCTCTTGCCCGCGCGGCGAGCGCTCCGTTGCGACTGCGGCCGTTGTCGCTGACTGGCATCATCTCCGTAGGGACCGGCGCGGGTCGGTGGAGGTCACTCCACCGGCCCGTTCGGTCTGCATGTCGGCTGTCTGCTTGATGGAGACCGCCTATGCGGCACGATCCCGAGCAACCGCGCCCTCACCTGTCCACACGCATGTTTCTCCTCCGCGGCATCCTGCGGCCGGGCGACTCCGGCACATGGCCTATTGTCGAACCGCGGTCGCGGGCCCAAGCGTGCAACCTGGGAGCTGGGTGTGCGGTGGGGTTCGATCTTCCTCGGAGGTCGTCATGGATCTGGTGCGCCTTCTCGATACGCTGGTCAAGGTCGAAGGCAGCGACCTGCACCTGCAGGCCGGTGCGCCCCCCATGGTGCGCATCGGCGGCGATCTCAAGGCTCTCGATTCTCCACCGCTGGAAGACATCGAGATCCGCAAGCACATGCAGGACGTCGGCCCGGCGCAGGCACAGATCACCCTGGAGCAGCGCCGCACAGCCGATTTTTCGATCGTCATGACGGGCGTGTCGCGTTTCCGTGTCAACGCCTTCTACGAGCGCCAGCACCTGGCGCTGGCGTTCCGGCGGATCCCGCTGGAGATCCCGTCGTTCGAGAAGCTGGGCCTGCCGAAAGTCATCGCGGAGATTGCGATGTCGCCCCGCGGGCTGGTGCTGGTGACCGGCACCACCGGCAGCGGCAAATCGACGACGCTCGCGGCGATGCTCGACGTCGTCAACACCAAACGCCACGACCGCATCATCACCGTCGAGGATCCCATCGAGTTCGTTCATACCAACAAAAAGTCGCTGGTCGCGCAGCGCGAGCTGGGCATGGACACGCCCAACTTTCTCGATTCGCTCCGCGCGGCCCTGCGCCAGGACCCGGACCTGATCCTGGTCGGCGAACTCCGCGATGCCGAAACCATGCGCACGGCGCTCCAGGCCGCCGACACCGGCCACACCGTTTACTCAACGATGCACACGACCAACGCCGCGCAGACGGTGCAGCGCATGATCGCCCTGTTCCCCAACGAGGAGCGCGAGCTGCTGCGGATCCAGCTGGCCGCCAACCTCGAGGCTGTGATCAGCCAGCGCCTGGCGAAGACCCGCAACGGCAAGGACCGCGTGCCCGTCATCGAGGTCATGCGCAACACGCCCGTGGTCCGCAAGATCATCGCCGAGCAGGACACGGCCCTGCTGAGCCAGGCGATCGCCAACCAGGACGCGGGGATGCAGCTGTTCGACCAGCACCTCTCCAAGCTCTATTCCACAGAAGTCATCTCGGGCACCGAGGCCCTGCGCCTGGCGACCAACCCCGAGGCGATCAGCATGATGATGCGCGGCCTGACGTCCAAGGACCTGCAGAGCGGGCTCGTGAGTTGAGGGGACGGTGCAATGCCACTTCCCGGTGCAATCAGCAGCTCTGAAGTAAAACGTCTTACCGCTTCTCCTCGCGCTCCGCTTTGTACCAGTTGATGAGCCCGCGCGTGCTGCTGTCGTGCGTGGTGACCGGCGCGGGTGACCCAAGCTCTGGGAGGATCGCCTTGGCGAGCTGCTTGCCGAGCTCGACCCCCCACTGGTCGAAGGAGTTGATCTCCCAGATGATCCCCTGGGTGAAGATTTTGTGCTCGTACATGGCGATGAGCGAGCCGAGCGTGCGCGGGGTCATCTTCTTGACGAGGATCGAGTTGGTCGGGCGGTTGCCCTCGAAGACCTTGTGCGGCAGGAGGTTCACCAGCGCCTGGCCGTGGACGCCCTGAGCGGCCAGTTCGGCGTGGACATCGTGCGGGGACTTGCCGAAGGCCAGGGCCTCGGTCTGCGCGAAGAAGTTGCTCATCAGGATCGGGTGGTGCTGGCCGGTCGCCTCGCTGCCGATGGGATTCTGCGAGATGCACGGGGCGATGAAGTCGCAGGGAATCAACTTTGTGCCCTGGTGGATGAGCTGGTAGAAGGCGTGCTGGCCGTTGGTGCCGGGTTCGCCCCAGATCACGGGACCGGTGGCGTAGTCCACACGGTGGCCCTGGCGGGTGATGAACTTGCCGTTGGACTCCATGTCCCCCTGCTGGAAGTACGCCGCGAAACGGTGCATGTACTGGTCGTAGGGGAGGATGGCCTGGGACTGGGCGCCGAAGAAATTATTGTACCAGACGCCGAGCAGGCCGAGGACGACCGGGAGATTCTTCTCGTACGGCGCCGAGAGGAAGTGCTTGTCCATCGCGTGGGCGCCATCGAGGAGTTCATAGAAATGTGCCGGGCCGATGGAGAGCATGATCGGCAGGCCGATGGCGGACCAGAGGGAATAGCGGCCGCCGACCCAGTCCCAGAACTCGAACATGTTGCGGGTATCGATCCCGAAGGCGGAGACAGCCTTGGCGTTGGTCGACACCGCGACAAAGTGCTTGGCCACGGCGTTCTGGTCACGGACAGCGGAGAGGAACCAGGCGCGGGCGGTGTGGGCGTTGGTGAGAGTCTCTTGGGTGGTGAAGGTCTTGCTGGCGACGATGAAGAGCGTGGTCTCGGCCTTGCACAGCCGGAGCGTCTCGGCCATCTGCGTGCCGTCGATGTTGCTGACAAAGTGCATCCGCAGGTCGCGCTGCGAGTAGTGCTTGAGGGCCTCGCAGACCATGACCGGGCCGAGGTCGCTGCCGCCGATGCCGATGTTGACGATGTCGGTGATCTTCTGGCCGGTGCACCCGCGGTGGGTGCCGGAGCGGACGGCGTCGCAGAACTCGGCCATGCGCTTGAGGACGGCGTTGACCTCGGGCATCACGTCGCGGCCGTCGACCATTACGGGGGTATTCGAGCGATTCCTCAAAGCCGTGTGCAGGACGGCGCGGTCCTCGGTGATGTTGATTTTGTCGCCGCGGAACATCTTCTCGGCCCAGCCGTGGATGTCGGTCTGGCGGGCGAGGTCGATGAGCAGGTGCATCGTCTCGACGCCGACGCGGTTCTTGGAGTAGTCGAGGAGGATGTCCTCGAAGCGGAGGTGGAAGCGGTCGAAGCGCTGGGGGTCCTGCGCGAACAGGTCGCGGAGGTGGAGGTGGTGGGTGGAGCGGTAGTGCTCGGCGAGACCTTTCCACGCGGCGATGTGGGGGAGAGGGTTGTGCATGGCGGGAGGATACCGCCAAGTGCGGGCGCATGAAAAACCCCCGGCAGGGTGGGCTCCTTGCCGGGGGTCACAAGGCACTTGGTTGATGCGGCCGGTTACGGGCAGGGCTGGAAGAAGTTGCCGAGGAAGAAGATGATGTCGTCGACGGTGAGCGTGCCGTTGGGGCCGGGGGTGCCGCCGAGGCCGGCGATGTCGGCGATGGCGAGGTTGTTGCCGAAGAAGCCGGTGAGGTAGGCGATCACATCGTCGGCGGTCAGAGCACCGTCGGCGCCCGTTGACCCGCCGAGTCCGGCGACGTCGGCCGGGCCGCAGCCGGTGGTGAGGTGGGCGGGGGTGGAGAGGACGGTGGCACAGGAGTTGGTGACGGCGAGGGTGTAGTCGCCGGCGTCGGCAGTCTGGACGCCGGTGATGGTGAGGATGGGGGAGGTCGCGCCGGAGAAGCGGCCGCCGTTGGTGACGTTCGCGCCGTTGCGCTTCCACTGGTAGGTGAGGACCTCGCCGATGCGCTGGGTGATCTGTGCGGTGAAGGTGGTGTTCTGGCCCGGGCTGACCTGGCGATCGGCGGGGCTGGAGGTGATATCGGGGAGCTTGCAGAGGCTCTTGCCGATCTGGATGTCGAACCAGCCGAAGTTGTTCTGGCCCTTCTCGAGGAGCTGGCTGCCGCCGAAGGCGCTGGCGAAGATGGTGTCGCCGGCGGCGAGCGGATCGGCGTCGCGGTCGAAGAGTTCGTGCGTCTCATTGCTGATGGCGTTGTTGGGGTCGAGGGTGACCAGGATGCGGTAGGTGCGGGCGGAGCCCGTCGGCGTCGACGGCCCAAGGTTGTCGGTGCTCAGCAGCGCCAGACGCACCAGGGCCGTCCCGCGGGCCGGGATCGTTGAGATCGCCGCGCGGTACGCCGGGGGCGGCTGGATGGCGGCGTCGGGCTCGGCCGCGGTGTCTTCCAGCAACTCGCCGTTGCCGAGGAAGACCGGCGAGCCGACCGGCTGGCCCTGGTCGTTGATCTCGACCATGTCGAACCGCGACGCGAGGTTGTTGAGGCTCGACGCGTAGGAAAGGTTGTAGACGCGGGCGTAGATCGCCAGATCGCGGGCCGCCGGGGACTTATCCACAACCTTGTCGCCGAGGTTGAGGTTGAGTCGTTGCGAGCGGGTCTCGAGGTCGCGCACCTCGAACGAACGCATTTTGAACCGATCGGGGAAGGCGCTGAGCTGCCACTGGTTCTGGAAGGAGATGATGCGGTAGGGGAGGTTCAGCGACGCGTCCGGGGCGCTGTAGTTCTGCGCCCAGAAGTTCGAGCCGCCCGTGGGCAGGTCCACCGCGTACTGCAGCTTGGCGGCCCCCGCCTTGTCGAAGAAGACGAACGAACGGATGGTGTAGTTCTGCTGGAGCGGGCCAAGGTCGGTGAACGGCGGCATGATGATCTGCCACTGGTTTGTCACCGAGCTGGTGTTCAGGCTCGTCACGGCCGTGGAGAAAGTGTTGTTGTTGCTGAAGGTCTGGCTGTAGCCGCCGGTGACGGTCGCCCCCACATCGACGACGCCGAAGAGGTTGCCCCCGAGCTTGGCCTCCGCGGTGATGTCGTAGGTGTTGCTTGAGGACATCGTGGTGGAGGTCTGGTAGTCGGTCTGGGTGCCCGTGAGGTTGGTGAAGGTGATGGTCGCGTTGGTGCTGATGCCGCTGGGCGTGAACGATGGCGGGTTGGTGAAGTCCGTCACCGAGTTGACGAGCGAATTGAAATTCGTGCTCGCCGAGCCGACGCCGAAGGGCCGCCGGTCCGCCGTGGCGATCGTGGCCAGACGCCCCACCAGCGGGTACGAGAGCATGTTACCGTTGATGTGCAGGGGCTGGTAGCGGGCCAGGTCCTTGCCCGCACGCAGCGTCGCGGGCGGCAGCGGGCCGGGGATCGCGAACTCCGCGAAGGTGATGCCCGCGGCGTTGTCGGCGGTGGCGCTGCCGGTCGGGCCCGCGAGCGGATACCGCCACACGTCCATGTCGCGCTCCTGCAGGATGAGCCCGTCGTCGAACGCCGTTGAGACGCGGTTGGAGAAGCTGAAGCTGGTGGTCGCCAGGTTCAGGCTTGTGCGGATGTTCGTGAGCTCCGTCCCCGTCGTGTTGGTGTAGTTGGCACTCACCTCGGCCGAGGCCACGGGCGTCTCGGCGGAGAAGCCGCCCCCGACCGACCACGAGGACGTGGTGCCGACCGTGGAGCTGACCGTCTGCGCCACCGTGGAACTCACGTCGGCGCCCTGCGAGTTCTCGAACTCCGACACGAACGCCGGATCGCCCGTGATGCTGAACACGCCGCGCTGGCCGTTCTGGGGCGAACCCGTGGCGTGGTATGGGCGGAAGTAGTCGATGTGCTTCGGCGGCTCCTGGATAATCGCCAGCGGCGCCGCGAAGTTGTCGAAGCTCAGCCGTGTCGGCGCGGCGTAGAACCACGTGCCCTGGCGGGAGAACATCGCCGAATCGCCGTCGATATCCGCCATCACGATCGGGCCGACCATCGCCGGAGAGCCGGACCCGCCGTCGGCGATATTCAGCGTGAAGGTGTCCGTGGTCGGGGCGGCCAGGTTGGACGAGTCGCTCGTCGGGTAGTTGATCCTCACGATGCGGTTCGGCGACATTGCGCCGTGCGCCACCGTCGAGTAGAGCCAGACCGCGTTGCGCCGGTTGGCGACCACGTTCTGGTCGGAGCGCTTGAGGGGGCACAGCCCGGCCGCGATGCTCGTCTGCGTCGGGGTTGTGTAGGTCGCACGTCCGGCCGCCTCGGCCGCCGTGGGCCAGCAACTGCTGGAGATTTGCTCCAAACGGTTTTCGCCGTCGGGCGGGATGGTGATGAGCCCCAGCACCTGCACGAACGGGCCGCGCGTCGTGTGCCCGAGCACCGCCATGCCGTCGTGCTCCCCGAAGCTGTCGATCCCCACGACGTTGAACTTGCGAGTCTCGATCCGCGCGTTGTTGATGAGGCTCAGGCCCGCAAGCACCGAGCTGCCTGTGCGCGTGGAGTTGATCGACCTGGTTGTCTGGGTGAAGCTTCCGCCCGACTCGTACTGCAGATCGGGCACGCCGCCCGCCTCGGAGGTGTTGGTCCACCGCAGCGGCGTATAGGCGATGTCGGCGCCCGTCGCCTGCCAGCGGGTTACGAACAGCGCGTCGTCCCCCGCCTGGGATGCGGGTGTGTAGGACAGCCGGCCCGTCCACACATCCCACGACATGGTGTTGACCTGGCTCGAGTGCACCAGCGAACTCGCCACCGTCGACGTTGACGTCGAGTTGCGCGGCGCGACAGTCCCGCCGATCTGCTCGGCCGGGATGATCGCGTAGACCGGGCTCGTCCGGTCCGACGCCATGTGGCACACCAGCAGCAGGTCCGGGTCGTTGACCGAGTTGCCGATGCGGAACGGTTTGACGATGATCCGGTTGGGCGCCGAGCCGTTGGCACGCAGGATCCCCAGTGTCGGCCCGCCGCTGGGGAACGTGTAGCGGGGCTGACCATTGAAGACCACCGTGGGTGCGGCGGGGGTGGGGGGGATGAGGCTCAGGTCGCCCGGTGAATCGAAACGCAGCACCGTCATGCCGAGCACGCGGCGGTTGGGCGGCGCCGCCTCGGTCGTCTCGAACCCCAGCACGATCTCCTCCTGCTGAAGCCCGTTGATGGGCTTCTTGTCAATGTCTGCCACCAGCAGCGCCACGTCCGACGTCGCGCTGCTCGCGTTGAAGAGATACTCGCCTCGGATGATCGGCTTGACCGGCGGCGTCGTGTTGCCGGCGTAGGTGTCCAGCACCTGCACCACGTACTGCGTGCCGCCGTTGTTCCGCAGCACTACCGTCTGCTCCGCCGCCGCGCCGTACACACGCCCGGCCTGCGCCGCGACAACCGGCCACAACTCGTACGCGTTCTCGGCCGGCTGCGCTACGCCGCGCACCTGCACCGTCGGCGCCGGGCTGTTCGTCAACGGCTGCATCACGCCCATCCGTGCCGTGCCCTCCGCCGCCGAGCCCAGGAACATCACCACCTCGTCGTCGCGCAGCACGGGCTTGTCCGGCTTTGGGCCCAGCGGCGGCATCGCGCCGGGTCGCTTGGTGAATATACGCAGCTCGCCCACGCCGCCCGCGCCCGAGCGCCCGGTGAAATTCACCACCACGCGCGACGCGAGCACCGGCACGTCCGTCCCGCCGCCTGATGGGGGCACCAGAGTGCTGAAGGCGATGTTCGTGTCCCCGGCGCCGATCGCCACGGTCGATCCGCACGGCGTCGTTCCGTTCGGTCGAGTCAGTACCAACTGGTTGGCCTGGTCGTAGAACAGCACCTGATAGTTTGAAAAGCCGTTGTCGGCCGGCCGTGCGCCGGCGATCTCGACCCGCTCGATGGGGATGTCTGTGTCGGTCCACCACGTGATCGTCTCGCCACCGGTGCCTCCGCAATCGCCATTGGCGGCCGCCGTGCCGTTGGAGATCCAGCGCGTGCCCGGGAGGCCGTCGATGAGCAGCGAGGGAGGGTTCGCCGCGGCACTGCTGGAGGCGGTGACGCGTCCCTTTGCGGCGACATTGACCTCGGCTTGGCCGAAGGTGTGTCCGGCCGCGGCAAGGACAAACGCGACAGCGAGGTGGGATGGACGGAGCGGGAGCAGATCAGACTGGGTGCGCATGGTTCATCTCCTGGGACGGAGAGTCATACGCAAAGCGGTCTGAATTGCCGACACCGGCGCGAAAAAAGCCCCAGCTCAGGGGATTGAGCTGGGGCACATCAGGTTTCCCAAGTTCACGGCGGTGAGGTGTCTTACTGACAGCCCGCGAAGAACGAGTCAAGGAAGACGATGAGGTCGTCGGGGGTGAGCTGGCCGTCGGGGCCGGGCGTTCCGCCCAGGCCGGCGACATCAGCGACCGCGAGATTCCCGGCGAAGAAGGCGTTGAGGAAGGCGATGATGTCGTCGGCGGTGAGCTGGCCGTCGGGCGTGAGCGCGCCGCCGAGGGCGGCCACATCGGCCCTGCTGGTGAAGGCGAAGAAGACATCAGCGCCGACATAGCCGACGGCCGAGCGGAGGTTGCCGGGTGCGGGCGGGACGATCGCGCCGGTGAAGGTGCCGGTGGCGTTGGCGCCGGCTCCGCTGGTGGTGATCACCGTCGTGGCGGGCGTGCAGGAAGTGGGGGCGTACCCATCGACGTAGGCAACCGTTACCGCGCCGCCGAGGTTGAGCGTGCCGTTGTTGACGATGCGACCGGCGTTGGCCGCGGCGGGGCCATTGATGCGGAAGGTGACGCGGCCGGACGAGCCCAGCGTAAGAGTTACGGTGGGTCCGACATTGACGGTGCTGGCGGGGTCGATGAAGATCTGGCCGTTGTTGGTGGCGACCAGGTCGCTCGAGAATGAAATCACGCCGCCGGCGAGTGCCTCGATGGCGCCGGTGTTGGTCAGCATGCACGATGAACCGCCGGGGATGCCGCTGATGGAGTATGTGCGCCCCACGCCGGATGCACGGATCGTTCCCTGATTGATGAGCGTTGCGCCGTCGTCGAGGGAGAAGTTCGTGTTCGCCGTGTCGGTGCGGAGGATGATCCCCGGACCGATGGTCAGGATCGCTGCGCCCACGAGCCTGAGGCCGCCCCCGTTGCTCGCGATGGTGCCCGTGCCGTTGATGCTCTGGGACGGGCCGGAGAACGTGATCTGGACACAGCCGACCTGGGCGGTGGTGATGGTCGCGCCGCCTTGAAGTGTCAGGCCGTTGGTGATGGTCAGGGCATTGCAGGTGGCGTTGCTGAGCACCAGCGGCGCGGCGAGGGTGACACCGCTAAAAGTTGTGCCGCTCGAAATGCCGAAGATCTGCCCGTCGATGGCGCTCAAGGTGGTGCCAGTGAAAGTGACGTTCCCGCCGAAGTTGATCGGCCCGGTGGCGTTCGAGAGCATGAGGCTCGCGCCGGTGTAGTTGCCGGTGAGGTTGATCGTGCCGCCGGAGCGGTTGATGGCGCCGATCGCGGCGAGCGTGCCGCCCATGTTGATGGTGCCGCCGGTGTTGACGACGATCGTGCCGTTGTTGGCCCAGGTGAAGCCGCTGAGGTTGAGCGTGCCGTTGTTGACGGCCTCGAGCGTGCCGGTGTTGGTCAGCGTGGACGCGCTGGTGGCGCCGCTGACGCCGAAGGTCGCCCCGTCGGCGCGGATGGTACCTTGGTTGATGAGTGAGGCGCCGGCATCGAGCGAGATGCCGGAGTTGTTGGTCGCGTTGCCCAGCACCACCCCAGGGCCGATCGTGAGCGTGTGCGTGCCGGCGATGCGCATCGAGCCAGCATTGCTCTTGATGGAGCCGTTGCCGGTGATGGACTGCGGCGGTCCGGAGAAGGTGATCTGGTTGCAGCCGACCTGCGCGCTGGTGATGGTGGCGCCGCCCTGGAGCGTGAGGCCGTTGGTGATGATGAGGGATTCGCAGGTGGTGTTGCCGAGCGTGAGCGGCGCATTGAGCGTGACGCCGCTGAGCGTCGTCGTGCTGTTGACTCCGAACGACTGTCCGTCGATGGCGTTGAGTGTGGTGCCGGTAAAGGTGATGGCGTTGAAGATGATGGGGCCTGTGGCATTCGAAAGGGTGAGATTCGCGCCGGTGTAGTTGCCGCTGAGGTTGATCGTGCCGCCGGAACGGCTGATCGTGCCGATGGCCGCGAGCGTGCCGCCAAGGTTGGCTGTGCCGCTGGTGTTGACGACAACCGTGCCGCCATTGGACCAGGGCATACCGCCAATCGAGAGCGTGCCGCTGTTGACGGCCTCAAGCGACCCGGAGTTGGTGAACGTGCTGGTGGGGGTTCCGGAGAGGGTGAAATTCAGGCCCGCGCCCGTGCCGCGGATTGTTCCCTGATTAATCAGCGCGGCGCCGGCGTCGAGCGACAACCCCGTGTTGTTACCCCCGTTGCGCAAGGTGACCCCGGGTCCGATGGTCAGCGTGTGCGTGCCGACGATGCGCATGGATCCTGCGTTGCCGATGATTTCTCCCGCGCCGGTGATTGACTGGGCGGGGCCGGAGAACTGAAGCTGGTTGCAACCGACTTGGGCGGTGGTGATGGCCGCGCCCCCCTGGAGCGTGAGGCCGTTGGTGACGGTGAGCGTATTGCACGCATCGGCGGTGAGGTTCATCGGCGCGGCGACGGTGACACCGCTCAGCGTGGTTGGCTGCGAAATCGAGAATGTCTGCCCTCCGGTGGCCGTGAACGTGGTGCCCGTGAACGTGCCGCCGTTCAGTATGATCGGTCCGGTCGCGGCGGAGATCGCCAGCGTGGCGCCGGTGTAGGCACCGGAGATATTGATCGTCCCGGCCGTGCGGTTGATGGCGCCGAGGGCGGTGAATGTGCCGCCCAAATTCAGCGTTCCGGCGTTGACGAGCAGTGTGCCGGCGTTGGACCACGTGCATCCGGTGATGCTGAGGATGCCGCCGGAGACGGCCGCGAGCGTGCCGGAGTTGGTGAGCGTGGAGGTGGCGTTGGCACCGCTGATCGAGAACGTCTGCCCCGAGGCGCGGATCGTTCCCTGATTGAGCAGTGACGCACCGGCATCGAGTGTGATCGTTCCGCTGAGCCCGACGACATTGCGGATGGTGACGCCCGGCCCGACCGTCAGCGTCGAAGTGCCAGCGACGCGCATCGAGCCCGCGGCGACCGCGATTTCACCTGCGCCGGTGATCGACTGGGTGCCGTTGAAGGTCACCTGGTTGCATCCGACCTGAATGGTGCTCAGCACTCCCGCGGCCGACGGCAGCGTGATGCCGTTGGAGATGGTGAGGTTGTTGCACACGGCGCCCATGTTCAAGGCGCGATCGAGCGAGAGCGATCGGATCGTGATGCTGATATCGGCGGTGATGGCCTGAGCGCCCGCGGGGATGATCACGTCGTTTGCCGCGCCCGGGAGTGCCGGGTTGCTCGACCAGTTGGCCGCCTGGCTCCAGGTTGTGCCGTCGCCGCCGCCGGTCCAAGTGACGGTCTGGGCATTGGCGATCGCCGCCGACGCGAGCGACACCAGCAGAATCGCTAGCCAACGAACGGTCGCGCGTGTGCTACTGATCATGTTGATCTCCCGCCGGCTATCCAGCAACTGCCAACTGTGGGCCGATTCTTGAGCAAGAGCGAATCGAGATGATCGCGTGAGAAGAAGTGTCCGAGCGGATGCGAAGCGTGTGCCGCGACTACTGACAACCGGCGAAGAACGAGTCGAGGAAGACGATGAGGTCGTCGGGGGTGAGCTGGCCATCGGGGTCGGGGGTGCCGCCGAGTCCGGCGACATCGGCGACGGCGAGATTGCCGGAGAAGAAGGCGTTGAGGAAGGCGATGATGTCGTCGGCGGTGAGCTGGCCGTCGGGCGTGAGCGCGCCGCCGAGGGCGGCGACATCGGCGCGGCTGGTGAAGGCGAAGAAGACGTTGGCGCCGACGTAGCCGACGGCCGAGCGGAGGTTGCCGGGTGCCGGGGGGACGGTTGCGCCGGTGAAGGTGCCGGTGGCGTTGGCGCCGCTGGTAGTGATCACGGTTGCGGCGGGCGTACACGAAGTGGGGGCGTAGCCGTTGACGTAGGCGACGGTGACAGCCCCTCCGATGTTGAGTGTTCCGTTGTTGACAATGCGGCCGGCGTTTGCCGCGGCGGGGCCGTTGATGCGGAAGGTGACGCGGCCGGAGGAGCCGAGTGTGAGGGTCGCGCCCACGTTGACGTTGAGGACGCTGCCGGGATCGAGGAAGACCTGTCCGTTGTTGGTGAGCGTGACGTTGACCGAAAGTGAGAACGTCCCGCCCGAGAGAGCCTCGAGCGTCCCGTTGTTGGTGAAGGCGACGGCGGTGGTGCTCGCCGCGAAGGTCAAGGTCCGGCCAGCGCCGGTGGCTCGCAGAGTTCCCTGGTTGATGATCGTGCTGCCCGCGTCGATCTGGACCTGCCCGCTGGAGGCGGCGTTGTTGCGGATGGTGATGCCGGGCCCGAGGGTGAGGACGGCGCTGGCGCCGAAGACCCGCACGTTGCTGTTGCTGACGACGATCTCGCCGGTACCAGTCACCGATTGTGTGCCGGAGAAGCGGAGCTGCTCGCAGCCGGCGTTGCCGGTGG